>NZ_JBNPUO010000012.1:0-317990 GCF_051168215.1 Bradyrhizobium sp. HKCCYLRH2015
CCGCAGAAGAATCCACGCCATGCACCATGTCCAGTCTGTCTGAACCGGACAGCCGTGGGACAAGCCCGGGCATGACGACCTTTGGCTTGGTGCGGTGGGGGGCCTAAACTGACGACATGTCCTCTTTAAAGCACATTGCGGTCATCGGGGCCGGCCCGGCTGGGCTCATGGCCGCCGAGGTGCTGGCGGGCGGCGGCGTCGCCGTCACCGTCTACGACGCGATGCCGTCGGTTGCCCGCAAGTTCCTGATGGCGGGGCGAGGGGGCCTCAATCTCACCCACAGCGAAGAGCTGCCGCTGTTCCTGTCGCGCTATCGCGACGCTGCGTCGTGGCTTGCGCCGGCCATCCAAGCCTTCTCGCCGCAACAACTGCGCGGCTGGTGCGAGGCGCTGGGCGAGCCGACCTTCGTCGGCTCCTCGGGCCGCGTGTTCCCTGTCGCAATGAAAGCCTCGCCGTTGCTGCGGGCGTGGCTGCGCCGGCTCGATGCGCAGGGCGTGCGCGTCGCGCTACGGCATCGCTGGACCGGCTGGGAGGACCGGGGGCATCTGACCTTCGAGACGCCGAACGGTCCGCACACCGTCGCAGCCGACGCGAGCGTGCTGGCACTCGGCGGCGCCTCCTGGCCGCGGCTCGGCTCGGATGGCGGCTGGGTGCCGATCCTCGCCGCGAAGGGCGTCGCGATCGCGCCGCTGCGGCCCGCCAATTGCGGCTTCACCGTCGGCTGGTCCGACATCTTCCGCGACCGCTTCGAGGGCCAGCCGCTGAAGGGCATCGCGCTGGCGTTCGGCGAGCGCAGCGTGCGCGGCGAGGCGGTGATCACGCGCGACGGCATCGAAGGCGGCGCAATCTATGCGTTGTCGGCCGAGCTGCGCGAGGCGATCGCGCGAACGGGCGAAGCAACGCTGCACGTCGTGCTGCGGCCCGATCTCGCGGCCGCTGATCTGATCAAGAAGCTATCGGCTCCACGCGGCAAGCAGTCGTTCTCGAATGTGCTCCGCAAAGCGTTGCAGTTGTCGCCGGTCGCGATCGGCCTGCTGCAGGAGGCAGCAAAGACGCAAGGGCTGTCGTTGTCGTCGCTACCGCCCGACCGTCTCGCGGCACTGATCAACGCCCTGCCGATCAAGCTGACCGGCACCGCCGGTCTCGCGCGCGCCATCTCCAGCGCCGGCGGCATCGCCCGCGATGAGCTCGACGCCGACTACATGCTCAGGCGTCTGCCCGGCGTGTTCGCCGCGGGAGAGATGCTGGACTGGGAAGCGCCGACCGGCGGCTATCTGCTGCAGGCGTCGTTTGCGACTGGCGTGGCTGCGGGGAAGGGCGTGTTGAAGTGGTTGACGGGGACGGGGCAGCAATGACCGACCTGCTCCCCGAGCCCTGGTATTGGCTGACGGACGATCATCTCCGGGCGACGTTCGAAGTCGAGCTTGCGCGCGAACTTGCTCCTGGTCATGCGCTGGCGAATCTGCCCGTCAGGAGCATCGCCAAGCGTGACGACTGCGACGATGTTCTCGTGATGCTCAATGACGGACGCGTTGCCGCGGTTCATCTGACATGGTCCGGTCGCCGCGACGCCGATACGCGATGGCCGACAACCGTGATCTACGAATCCCTGGAGGACTGGCGTACTTCCTCAGCCGGTCGTGCTTGAAGGCGGACGCACTCCATACACTGCCGTTATTGCAAGCGGAGCTAAGCAATTCAGGGCTGCGCGCGCAGCCCTGGATTGCTTCTTCGCTTGCTCCTCGCAATGACGGCGGAGAGAGGTGGGCCTATCGCAGCTTCCCCCGCGCCGCGACCGGCAGCGTGCCCAAAATCTCCTCGCCGCGCACCATCACCACCTCGTCCATCATGTTGACGACGACGCAGACGTGGTTGGGGACGATGCGGACGACGTCGCCGACATGGGGGCGGGTGTTGCTGCGCGACAGATCGAGGAAGCCGTGTTCCTCGGCGAAGCGCGCGATCTTGGCTTCGGGGTGTTCCAGGATCAGGCCGTGGCCGTCGAGCCCGCCAGTGTCGGTCGTCAGCGTCTTCGAGCCGGCATCGAGAATGCCGCGCTCGGGCGCGGCGCGGCTGACGACGGTGGAGTAGATGTGCAGCGCGCAGTCGTCCCAGGTCGCGACGCCGGCGGCGACCTGCATGCGGTCGTTGTAGATGTAGGTGCCGGGGCGGTGCTCAGTCGCGCCCTTGAGCTTGCCAAGGTTCTTGAGGTTCGGCGAGCCGCCGGTCGAGACGATGGCCGCCTCGAGCCCCTCGGCGCGCACGCCGGCCAGCGCCTCGTCGTAGAAGCGCTGCGCGTCGTCCCAGCCGCTCTCGGTCGGATACAGCATGAAGCCGGCGAAGCGCAGTCCCTCGGAGGCTTTGATCTGGCGCGCGAGCTGGATCGCCTCCGCCGGTGTCTCGACCCCGGCGCGTTTGCGGCCGGTGTCGCATTCGACCACGACCGAGAGCGTGCGGCCCGACTGCTTCGCCGCCTGCGGCAGGCCGGCGATCACGGTGGCGTTGTCGGCCGCAACGGTCATGTCGGCTTTCGCCTGCAGCGCCCCGAGACGTGCCATCTTTTCCTCGCCGATCAGGTTGTAGCTGATCAGGATATTGTCGATGCCGGCATCCGCCATGATCTCGGCCTCGCCGATCTTCTGGCAGGTGATGCCCTGCGCGCCGGCGTCGATCTGCAGCTTGGCCAGCACCGGGCTCTTGTGCGTTTTGATGTGCGGGCGGTTGGCGACACCGGCAGCGGCGCATTGCGCCTGAATCCGCGCGATGTTGCGCTCGACCTTGTCCATGTCGATGACGGCGCAGGGCGTGCCGTACTCCCGTGCGATCTTGGCGGCGAGCGGGGTGGTCATGTCATTTTGCTCCATGTTGCCGTCATTGCGAGGAGCGAAGCGACGAAGCAATCCAGAGTCCCGACTGCAGCCCTGGATCGCTTCGCTTCGCTCGCAATGACGGAGATCATTGATGAACCTTACGCGCCCTCGATCTCCTCGCGCAGCACCTCGAGCTCCAGCCAGCGGTCTTCCGCGGCGGTGAGCTCGGCCTGCGCCGTGGCGATGGCGAGGGAGGCGGCGTCGAATTTCTTGCGGTCCTTGGCATAGAGAGAGGGATCCGCGAGCACGGCCTGCTGCTGCGCGATCTCTGCTTGCAGCTTCGCGATCGTCTTCGGCAACGTTTCCAGCGCGTGTTTCTCGTTGAAGGAGAGCTTGCGCTTCGCCGCGCTCGCCGGCGCCGCCGCCACAGGCTTCGCCTCTTTCTTCTCCTCAGCCGCCTTGTCTTCAGCTTTCTTGGCGTGCTCGCGCTTCAGGTCGGCGCCGCGCTGCGCCAGCATGTCGCTGTAGCCGCCGGCATATTCCTGCCATTTGCCGTTGCCCTCGGGCACGATCACCGAGGTCACGACGCGGTCCAGGAAGTCGCGGTCGTGGCTGATCAGGATCACCGTGCCTTCGTAGTCGCCGAGCATGTCCTCGAGCACGTCGAGCGTCTCGAGGTCGAGATCGTTGGTCGGCTCGTCCAGCACCAAGAGGTTCGATGGCTTGGCCAGCGCGCGCGCCAGCATCAGCCGGCCGCGCTCGCCCCCCGATAGCACTTCGAGCGGCGTGCGCATCTGCTCGCGCGAGAACAGGAAGTCCTCCATGTAGCCGACGACGTGCCTCGGCTTGCCGGCCACCATGACGTGAT
Organism: Bradyrhizobium sp. HKCCYLRH2015; assembly: GCF_051168215.1. Taxonomy (NCBI): domain Bacteria; kingdom Pseudomonadati; phylum Pseudomonadota; class Alphaproteobacteria; order Hyphomicrobiales; family Nitrobacteraceae; genus Bradyrhizobium; species Bradyrhizobium sp. HKCCYLRH2015. The sequence goes on from NZ_JBNPUO010000012.1 coordinate 3,679, forward strand.
CGCCGCGGCCGCCCGTCAGCGCGTCGGCGAGCGTCGTCCGGGGATCGAGGCTCTCGCGGTGCTGGTCGAGCGTCGCCGTCTCCAGATTGACGCCGAGCCTGATGCTGCCGCTGTCGGGCTCGCTGCCGCCGGTGAGCAGATTGACCAGCGTGGTCTTGCCGGCGCCGTTGGGGCCGACGATGCCGATGCGGTCGCCGCGCTGGATGCGGATGGAGAAATTGTCGACGATCCTGCGGTCGCCATAGCTCTTCGATGCGCCCTTGGCCTCGATCACCAGCTTGCCGGACTTGTCGGCTTCCGCCGCGGCGAGATTGGCGCTGCCGGCCGTACCGCGATAGTCGCGGCGCTGCTGCCTGAGCGCATGCAGATTGGCGAGCCGCTTGACGTTACGCTTGCGCCGGCCGGAGACGCCGTAGCGCAGCCAGTGCTCCTCGTTGACGATCTTGCGGTCGAGCTTGTGCTGCTCGCGCTCTTCTTCCGCCAGCACCTCGTCGCGCCACGCCTCGAATGCCGCAAAGCCGCGATCGATCTGCCTGATCTGGCCGCGGTCGAGCCAAGCGGTCGCGCGCGACAGATTGGTGAGGAAGCGACGATCGTGACTGATCAGCACCAGCGCCGAGCTTCGGCCGTCGAGCTCGTTTTCCAGCCACTCGATGGTCGTGAGGTCGAGGTGGTTGGTCGGCTCGTCCAGCAGCAGGATGTCGGGGTTGGGCGCAAGCACGCGCGCCAGCGCCGCGCGGCGCGCCTCGCCGCCGGAAACATGCGCGGGATCCTCTTCTCCGGTCAGTCCGAGCTGCTCGACGAGATAGCGCGCCTGATAGTGATCGTCGCCCGGCCCGAGTCCGGCCTCGACATAGGACAGCGTGGTGGCATGGCCGGAGAAATCCGGCTCCTGCGGCAGATAGCGCACCGTGGCGCCCGGCTGCACGAAGCGGGTGCCGCTGTCGCATTCGACCAGGCCGGCGGCGATCTTGAGCAGCGTCGACTTGCCGGAGCCGTTGCGGCCGATCAGGCAGACGCGCTCGCCCGGCGAGACCGACAGCTCGACACTCTGCAGCAGGGCCGTACCGCCAAAGGTCAGGCGGATGTCCTTGAGTTGGATGAGAGGCGGCGCCATGAGGTTAGCTCTGCTGCTGGGTCCGCGCCGCGCGCTGGCGCTGCAGGCGGCGGATCGTGGTGTCGAGGGTGGAAAGGAAGGTGGAGCGGTCGCGCGGCGTGAACGAGCGCGGGCCGCCGGTCACCTCGCCCGATGACCGCAGATCGGTCATGAGGTTGCGCACGGCGAGCGTCATGCCGATCGACTCCTCCGTGAACGGCTTGCCGTTCGGCGCGATCACGGCGCTGCCGGCCTTGACGCAGCGGCTGGCCAGCGGAATGTCCGCCGTGATGACGATGTCGTCAGCGCCGGTGCGCTCGGCGATCCAGTCATCCGCGGCATCCATGGCGCTGCCGGCCGCCACGCGCGTGATCAGGGGATCCTCGGGCACGCGGATGAAGCCACCGGCGACGACGGTCACCGGCAGGCCATGCCGGATCGCAACGCGGTAGATCTCGTCCTTCACCGGGCAGGCGTCGGCGTCGACAAAGATGCGGATCGGGGCGGTTTCGGTCGTCATCGGGCCATCGGTTGGAATGGTCCGGTTGGTACTCCATCGCGCCGGGAATTGCGAGCCAAACGCGCCGCTTGCCAGGGCCTTTCCGGCCGCTACCATCGCCCGAAAACGGTGAAAGGGAGGCAAGGATGTCGGGCAGAATCGCGGCCTATGCGGTCGAGGCGTTCAACACGGCCAAGCAGTCCGAGAACAAGATGCACGACGACAGTGTGGCGCGGCGATTCGGCTTCGCCGGCGGTCTCGTACCCGGCGTCGAGGTGCTGGCCTATATGCTGCATCAGCCCGTCGCACGCTGGGGGCGGGCGTTCTTGGAGCGTGGGCTGATCGAGGCACGGTTCACCAAGCCGGTCTATGACGGCGAGATCGCGGAGGTCGTCGCGAACGAGACCTCCGACGGGCTCGCCCTTGAGGTGATCAGCCGAGGGCAGCTCTGCGCCACCGGTTCCGCCTCGCTGCCCGCGTCGGTGCCGGATGTCGTGCTGGCCGAGTACCGGGATGTTCCGGCCGCGGCGGTGCGGCCGCTCGTCAGTGCGGAGTCTTTCGCTGTCGGCAGCTGGCTCGGCACGGCGCCGCGCGCGTGGCCAGGGCAGGCGGCCACCGCCTATCTTTCTGAGATTCGCGAGCGCGATCCGATCTATGCCAACGAGCGGCTCGGCCATCCCGGCATGCTGCAGCGGGTGATGAACCGGCTGCTCGTCGACAACGTCGTCCTCGGCCCCTGGATTCACGTCGGCAGCCGCATGCAACTGCTGTCGGCGATCGAAGAAGCCGACGAGATCACCGCGCGCGGCCGTGTGGTTGCCAACTACGAGAAGAAGGGTCACCGCTTCGTCGAGCTCGATGCGCTGGTGGTCGCCAATGGCGACCGCCCGCTCGCGCATTGCCATCACGTGGCGATCTATCAGCCACGCGAACAGCGCGGATAGCCGCGACGAATCGCATCAGTCATCAAGACCATTTGATGGCCTGCTTGTGAATTCATTCACACTCAATCTAAAATTGTGTATGGTTTGGTTGGCCCGTAGTTGTGAGGGGGAAGGGCCAATGATCGGACATGGGAGATGCGGCGTGGCCGCGGGCTGCGTCATGGGGGACCATGAATTCTGGCAAGCGATGCACAAGGTGGGCAGATCGGGCCGGCCGCTTCGGTCGGAAGCGGCGTCGGAGCCGCGGTAACGTGCCCGCCATGTTGGATCATCGACACAACGCGTCCGTGCGCTGAGCCGGGTCATGAAAGACCAGCGGGGACTCGACGGCGGCGATCAGGCCTGGCGCGATCTGTCCAGGATGAGCCGGCCGTATCTCAACGTCGTCGATTTCCTGGCAAGCTATGCACAGCGTCTGGCGGAGCTGTCGCGGGCGGCGACTGTGGAGATTGCCGTCGCCGATCTCGGCCGCATCGTCCTGTCCCGATCCGGATCGGAAACCGTGCAGGACTGGCTCAGCGAAAGAGACGGCGGTGGTGCGGCGACTACCGAGCGCGAGCCGCGGCGTGCGCCGGAATGGCGGCTCGAACCGACGCCATCCGTGACGGCGCCGCTGGTCTATGCCGACGTCGGGATCGGCCGTTTGACGTTGGCCTGGGAGGGGCGGCGGGGCGGGCCGGACCTGTCCGACGCGCTGGCGGATTGCGCGCGCCAGCTCGCCTTCGTGATCAAGCGCCACGAGGTCTGCGAGTGGGCACGGCAGCGCCTGGGCCGCTCGCTGCTGTTGGTGGGTGTGAGCGAGGCGGTCCGAAATCTCGAGATCTTCGTCGAGAAGGCGTCGCACAGCGATCTGCCGTGCCTGTTGCAGGGCGAGTTCGGGACCGAGACGCCGTATCTGGCCGCCGCGATCCATTGCTGCGGGCCGCGCCGCGATCTGCCGTTCGTGCAGGTCAATTGCGCGCAGCCGCGGGGGGCGCCGCAGGACTGGTTTCGGCAGGCCGAGGGCGGCACGCTGTTCTTCAGCGACATCGACATGCTGGCGCCCGGTCTGCAGAACGAATTGCCGCAGCACATGCATTCTCGCCTGGGACAATGGCTGGACGTGTCGAACACGACCCGCGTGCGCGTGATCGCCTCGGCCGGCGGCGATCTGCCGCGCATGGTGGCCGAGCGCTCCTTCTCGCGCCAATTGCTGGCCGAGCTCGACTTTCTGCCCGTCAGCGTGCCGCCGCTGCGCGAGCGCTGCGACGACATCGAGCCGCTCGTCATCGCTGCGCTCGAGGGACATGGTCATCGCGCCGAAGACAAGATCAGCGCCGAGATGCTCGATCTGTGCCGCAGCTATCCGTGGCCGGAGAACGCGTTCGAGGTCGAGCGCGTGGTCGCCCGGCTCGCGGTCATGACCGGACGTGCGAGGATCCGTGCCGAGGACATCAGGCGCTATTTCCCGGCTCTCCACGCGCGGGCCGAGCGCGTGACGGTGACGTCGGCGGCACCGTCACCGGCGTTGCCGGCGGCGAAGCCGCCGGCCGAAGCCGTTCGCGAGCAAGCGTCCGCGAGGCCGGAAATCGGGGCGGAAGCGGATGATTGGATTCGCCACGTGCTCAACAAGGACATCACGGCGCTGTCGCGCCTGCATCCCAATCTGCGCCGGGCACTTCTGTATCTCGTCGATCACTATGCCGAGCCGATCCGGCTCGGCAGCCTGGCACGCCAGGCCCATGTCAGCCAGTCGCATCTGAGCTTCCTGTTTCGCCACAGCCTGCAGACCTCGTGCAAGGCAATGCTGTCGCGCATTCGGGTCGAGAAAGCCAAGGAGTTGCTGGCAACAAATGCGCGGCAGCCGATCACCGATGTGGCGCTACAGGTCGGCTTCGCCGATCTCAGCCATTTCGAGAAATACTTCCGCCGTCAGGTCGGCCGCACCCCGCGCGAGTACCGGCGCATGGCGGCGGAGTGAGGGGGGCGGTTGTCCTCTTTCACAGAGCCTTTGGAAACATGTAAGCGCCGCCGAGGGTTGGTATGAAAAAGACGCATTTCCACCCAAGGCATTCTCCGTCGCCTAATGCCGGCGATGCTCAACGAGGTACGTCCAATCACCGGTCGACGGCGAGGACCCCGGTAGTTTGATCGAAGACCACATGGTGTCGTAGCGTCCTTCCCACTTCGGTGCTCTGGAATAGTCAAGAAACGGGCGCGCATTTGGCGGCGGCAGATTGAAAGCAAGATCGGTGGATGGATTGCTCGCGTTCAGGAGCATTGCGCCCAGCGCTTTCTCCACCATGTTGATCGCTTTACAGAGAGATTTGACGTCGTACGTCGCGAGCCGTGAGTAAGGTTTCTTTCCGGCCTTCTCTATGTACTCGCGTTGAAACTTTGCGAGTGCGTCCAGCCAAATCGCAGCCGTTTCTCCCGACAAGAGAACTTCGCCGAGTTTGCCGTAAAACGTGCGATCAAAGTCTTCCTTGCTGATCACATCCAGCAGCGCAGCTTTAAACCAGAGTGCCGTTAAATCCTTCAGGTAGCTATGAAATGGCAACCAGCGCCACCAGCCCGGGAATTGGTCCACTTGATATGAATTGATCTGTTCCTCAAAGGGGTATGGATCCCGAAAGATCAACGTCGATTTTTCGGCGTATGCGATTTCCTGGAGCTTGAGCTGATTCATCTCGCTCAGAGCGCCCATTGCACCGCATACAACCTTGTTCGTAACAAGGAAAACAAACGCGGACTTCTTGAGTTCTGCGATAGTCATGTTCAGTTCGACTGGAACTTTCGCCGGATCAATCTGACCGACGTCCTTATAGATCTTTGTAAGCAATGACATGTATCCGCTATAGACTTCGGCCATGACGTTCAACCAGATCCAGGATGGCCGTACCACGCCCTTGCTGAAGCGCAGATTTTCACGAGGTAGTTTCCACGCCATTTGGTATAAAAAATAACCTTGCAAGGTCATGGGCATGTTGACCTGCGAAGAAAAGCCTTCTTTTGGGTCTTTCTGGCTGCGCCCAAGGAGGATGTTGTTGAGGTAATCGTTCCACGGTTGTGGATCTTGGGGGCTTCCCTCGTTCTTGGCGAACGTCCATAGGGCCGCGCCGACATTAGTCGTATCGTCAATGTTGTTTTCGTTCAGTTGAACAAGAACTTGAGTGGAGCTGCGATTCTTCGCCTCGGCTTTTTTCAACGCTTTGCCAAAGAAATTCTTGACGAGGGTATCGAAGGCCTCGCTTGCCAGCGCCGCCTTCCATTGCAGGAAAGTCACATATTTTTGCGTCGATGTCCCGGATACAGAAGCGACGAGATATTCAGCAAGTCGGTCTTTGGCAAGGTAGGCGTCCGCGACGGTCGAAAACCACGTCTTGCCCGTCGTGAGTTCGAAGACGTTGTCCGAATCGGTCTCGATCGTCCAGACGGCTTTTGCTTCCGGCGAGTCTCCAACCGTCAATTCGATGTCGGCTGCTTCAACGTGAGTGAATTGGAACACCCAGCTGTTGTGGCTGCAGAATTCGATCTCGAAGCCGTAGCTGTTGGGGCTGATCTGCTCGCCTCCTGACGCGATGACGACTTGCCTGTCGTCCTTGGTCACGAAGATCGTTGGTTCGTCGCCTTTTGGCATCCTGATCGTCCTCTTCTCTTTGTTTGATGTGAGCGCCGTATGCCTGCGAGCCTCGCATCCCCCGGCGCAATCGAATTGGAATCAGTTCTGATGTTCACCGTTTTGCCGTTGGCGTTACGCTCCGGGTCGATCGGCACGGCCCGCGCGCTGCGGCGGGACGGTAGTCCCGCGGCGATCGTCAAAGCGCGCCGCCGTTGGCGATCGTGATGATGGTGAAGCCGCTGGTCGGGAATCCGAGCGCTTGGCATGCGCCCCACGACACCGCAACGATCATGCTGTTGCCGGTTGAATTCACGAACGCATTCAGACTTTTTTGCTTGTTTGTGAGAGTTCCGCCGCTGCCGATCGCCATCTTGAAGAATCGAATGAGTAGTTGTTCGACGTCGACTGTCGTTGAATCGATGTAGACCGTTGGATCTTTAAGGGAATAGATGGGATCGGCGACCCTGCAGGTTTCCATCGTGTTCATCTGCAGCGCGCTGGCGAAAGCATATTGTGGAGTTCCCGGAGCGAATTGGCCGGGCAAGAGGAGGTTGGCGAGGCGGCCATCGTTCGTTTGGGCGTTGTAGGTGATGCCGGCCTCGACCTTGAAGACTGGCAGTGGCGGCGAGGGAGGTTGCGGCGTGTTGAAGGCGTAGGCGACACCCCAGAACGCGCCGACGCCCCTGAGATTGTTGGTGCTCAGTCCGAACTCGTTCACGGTGAGCATTCGACCATCGAAGCGGTCCGCCAGATTGCCGGCTTTCCCGATGTATCTGTTGTTGGTGGGAACGTTGACGATCACGTAGAGGCCGCCTTGGGTTCCCATGCCTTGGGGCAGCGCGCCAGGGAGGCCGGCACCCGGCGAGGCGAGGGTGTCCAGGCCACCGGTGCTGGCGAGATCGAAGATGATGCAGCACATCGGATTGGATCCTTCCGCGTGATAGGCGGTGCCGGAGGCGGTGTTCTTACGACCGCTTCGGGAGTATCGCTGACACAGCAGGTCGGATCACCCGCAGCCGCAGCGAGGTGGTTTGCGTGGCGTCAGGCGGAAGCCGCCGTCTTCTGTGGCTGGCTCGCCGCCAGCGCGGCGCTGATCGAGCGTTCGGCGGCGATGACGCTCTGCTCGGCCGCCTGCTGGGCCTCGGCGATGATGGCGCGGCCGGTGGCGGCCATCGCCGCGAGCTGACGATCGGTGAAGTTGGTGGCCTGGCGCGTGGCGACGATCGAGGCCGCGACGGCCTGCTCGGCCGTCTCGACCGTGGGCGGCGCGTAGTCCGCGGGCGGCTGCAGCGGTTCGACCTGCGCCCGGCGTGACAGCATGGCGGCCTGCGCCGCGGCCATCTTGCGCTCCATCGAGGCCGCCGTGCGACCAACCGCTTCGTTGAACGCCTGCTGGGCCGCGGCGATCGCGCGGGAGGCCTCCAGTAGGCGATGCTCGATCTGGTGGATGGAGTGCGAGGAGAGGGGACTGGCGACCTGCTCGTCCACCTCGATCACCGCCTCGTCCATCTCGCCCAGATGCTCCTCGATCGACACGACCTCGTCGGTGGCGCTCTCGATCAGCTCGGCTTCGACTTCGGTATCGCGCGCCGACTGAGCCGCCGACTGCTCCTCGATCTGCTCGATGAATGCTTCAGGCAACATCGGGCTGGCATAGGGATTGTCGAGCAGGATGTCGGGCTCGTTCTCCGGCGGAGAGGTCTGGGACGGGGGCTGCTCGCTCATGATGCCTGCCTCATGGGGTGTCGGACTCAACTCTTTTCGGCGGGCGGCGCGATCCGCCTGAATTGGCGCAAGGTGATGTCGCCGTCGGCGCCGAGGTAGAGCTCGGCGTAGAGATTGCCGGATTGCGTCGGCAGGATGCAGGAGCGTCCGTCCTGGCTGATCCGGCCGGTCTTCGGATGATTGGCCGAGAGGAACGACTGCGCGTTGGCGAGATACAGCGTGACGACCTGCTGGGCCGCCGCGCCGGTCTCCTGCGTGAATGTCGTGCTCTCGATGATGCGGCAGACGCCCTCCGACAGCCGGGCGAAACCGAGCCGCCGTCCCTGCCGCAGCCAGTTGTTGACGGCCGCGGCGACCTCGTGCGGGGGCACTAGGCCCCGCACCTGCGGACAGTCGAGCGCGCCGAACATCATCGGCAGCAGCGTCTGAACCGCGCCATTGGCCTGGGACAGGCGTTGCTCGGCAGAGCTGGCGGCGGTCTTCAGCTTGGCCGTCAGCGCCATGTAGATGCGGTAGTAGTCGCAGAACTCCTCGGGCGTGCGGGCCTGCTGCACGGCGAAGGCGGCCGCGTCGTTGCGGATGTCGGGCTCGCCGTCCTGCGGCTGCGGCAGCGCGATCAGCTCCCTCAGCGCGATCGTCTCGTTGAGGCCAAGACACTGGAACAGCGGCGACGTGGCCACGCCAAACTGCGAGAGCAGGGCCGGGACCGCTGCGAGATCCGACTGCGCATGGATGCCGTGGGCGTTGAGGATGCTCTCGGTCTGGCTCGCCGTCGCGGCGTCCTGCGCGCCGGTCTCCGCCTTGGCGATCGCGCGCAGGTCACCGAGATTGAAGGTCAGGAGCTTGACCGGGCTGACCTGCAGGCCCAGACCGGGCAGCAGCGCCAGCGGCGAGCCGTGCAGCCCGTCCTGGATTTCGGCCATCATGCTGGTTTCGTCGGGGAAGCTGTAGCTCGCCGTCGGCGCCCGCACCGCCCATTCGAGCCATTGCACGCCGCCGTCGATGAACGCCAGAACCACCGCGCCGATCTCGGAGAGGCCGCCACGGCCTTGGATCAGCCTGTTTGCGACCGTCACCGACATGACACATCACCCCGACGGGAAGTTCTTGAGGATCGTGGAAGCGGCCGCGCCGATCTGGGCAAAGTCGTCGGTCGCCGATTTCATCATGCTCTGCGCCGTCACCAGCGCTTCGGCGTATTTCGGCTCGCCGGTCGCCAGCAACTGCGCCATGGCGACGCCGGAGGCCGTGGTCGCGATGGTCGAGACGTTGCGCAGCGCATCGGCCGCGTCCTGGATGGCGATGGCCGCCGATTGCGCCACCGACTGATAGGCCTTGCCGGCGCCGCTGGTGAGTACGACCTGCGGCGCCATGGTCGCCTTCTGGACCTGGTTGATCACGTCGATGATCTGGGCGTCGACATTGCTGGGCATCTGCGTATCCTCAACCGATCCGAAGGCTGCGGCCGGTGCTGGTTGCGGCGCCCCGGATCATGGCGGTCTCGTCGTCGGGTCTTCGGCTCAGGATCTGGTCAGGTCTTCGGAGGAGCGGGCGGGGTGCCGCCGGCCTCGGTGATCAGCTTGTTGAGGTCGCTCTCCGCGGTCTGCGCCAGGCCATTCGCGGTCGCGGCCTGGGCCTTCAGCGTGTCGATCGCGCTCGCCGCATCCGCATAGGCGGTCGCGATCGAGCTGCTCGGGGGTGGCGGCGTCGAGGGCGTCGTGCCGCCGGCGTCGGTGACGATCTGGTTGAGATCTGCCTGCGCGGTCTGCGCCAGGCTGGAGGCCGAGCTGGCCTGCAGTTTCAGCGCGGTCACCGCGCTTTCCGCTTCGGCAAAGGCGGCGGCGACGGCTGCGCTCGGCGACGGATTGGGCGGCGGTCCGGGGAGCGGATCGACGGCGGGCGGCGGGGGCTTCGGCGCGGGCGGCGGTGCAATGGGAAGCGGCACCGACAGCATCTTGGCACACGCCGCGGTCACTGCCGCCGAGCCGATCACGCTCGCGCCCTGCTGCCGCCCGATCGCATTGTGCATGGCCATGCCGAGCGTCTCGACCATCACGGCGTCGAGCAGTCCGAAGGCCTGCGACGGAGACTGACCGGTCAGAAGCGTGACCACGCCGGTCGTCGAGTCGATGATCTGGCCGTTGACCGTACCCGGATCGCTCATGTCACGAACTCCCTTGCGCAATGATCATCGCCAGGACCTGCGCGAGCGCCGCGCCGGCCAGGACCTGGCCACGTTGCTGATTGGCCGCGGCGTTCGCCATGGCGAGCCCGAGGCTGTCGGCCATCGCCACATAGGTCATGCCCATGGCGACCGATGGGGCGAGCCCGACATTGACGACGTTGCCGTCGACCACGGCCGTCAACGATGCGGAGGCGGCTGGCACGACGAACGGCTCCCTTGGCCGGACGCAAGCCTGCGGCTAGCCGGGTGGCACCGTCGGTGGACGGACCGCTACACCAGGCCGAGCACCTTTTCGGTGGCGATGCCGGTCGTGCCGGTATCGAGGGTCAGCAGGGTGGAGATGCCCTGCGTGGTCGAGGCCTGCATCGTCACGTAGGACTGCTGCTGGTTGTTGGTCGCGTTGTGGGCCGCGTTGGACAGCGCCTGGCTGGTGGCGATGAACAGGTTGCCCATCGCGACGGCCGGCGCGTCGCCGAGCACCTTGGTGTTCACCTGGCTGATGGAGTCCGTGATCTGACTGTTGACGGCGGTGGGGAATGCCATGATGTCTCTCCTTTGCGAGTGCTGTTGGCGTGGGGTCGTCTCTCGATCAGCCGGGCATCACGCGCGGATGGTGCCTAGCTCTTCAGGATGGTCGACGTCGCCAGTCCGGTCGACGCCGTGTCGAGTGAGTAGAGCAGCGCGACGCCTGCCGTCGTCGCTGCCTGCGCAGTGACGTACATCTGTTGCTGCGCCAGGGTGGCGTTGTGCGCTGCATTCGCCAGCGCCTGCGCCGTCGCCTGATACAGGTTGCCCATTGCGATCGCAGGTGCCGTACCGAGGACCTGGACGTTGCTCTGGGTCACGGAGTCCGTGATCTGACTGTTGACTGCCGTGGGAAATGCCATCTCACCAGCTCCCTGGGATCATGAGGCGAGGGCCAAGATCGGGGAGTGTCCCGATCCCGCGCTCGGGCCTGGTCAGGACGACAGGATGTCCTTGGTGGCGACGCCGGTGGAGGCGGTGTCGAGCGAGTAGAGCGTGGCGACGCCCATGGTCGTTGCCGCCTGCGCGGTCACATAGCTCTGCTGCTGCGAATTGGTGGCATTGTGCGCAGCGTTCGCGAGCGCCTGCGCGGTTGCCTGGAACAGGTTGCCCATCGCGATCGCCGGCGCGTCGCCGAGCACCTTGGTGTTCGCCTGGGTGACGGAATCAGTGATCTGATTGTTGACTGAGGTCGGAAATGCCATGGCTCGATCCTTTCAGGTGGAGGTCATTTCAGCAGGTGGGTGGTCGAACGGGACGCGCGCGTCAGCTCGTCAGGCCCTTGACGCCGGTGTTGAGGATGTCGGCCGTCGCGACGCCGGTCGTGGCGGTGTCGAGCGAGTAGAGCGTGGCAACGCCCATGGTGGTGGCGGCCTGCGTGGTCACGTAGCTCTGCTGCTGCGCATTGGTCGCATTGTGAGCCGCATTGGCGAGCGCCTGCGCCGTGGCCTGATAGAGGTTGCCCATCGCAATCGCGGGCGCATCTCCGAGCACCTTGGTATTCGCCTGGGTGACGGAATCGGTGATCTGGTCGTTGACCGACGTCGGGAAAGCCATCTCGTCATTCTCCCTCGTTTGAGCCGACATCCACCGCGTGACGCAGTCGTGCGTCGTTTGGCGTGGCACCGGCGTCCGGCGTGTGTTGAAGATGCAAACCGGCGTTGCAGCAACCTAAGGAAGATCGGGACGCTCGCGATAGTCGAAAGGGATGGAACTCAGGGACGAATCCCGGCGAAAATAACCGGATGACTTCATCGGTTCTGCCGCAATTCAGCGATTTTTCCGCACGCCTGCTGCGGTGATCGCGACTGGCATCCCCCGCTGCGGGCAGGGCGATCGCGTATGGAGGGAGCTTGAGACCGGCGCGCGGCAACGTCGCCGTGCGAACGGATCCTCTGCCATCTGCGCAAACGAAAGCCCGGCCGTTCGGGCCGGGCTTGATCAGGCAAAAGCGACGGCGATGCGCCGAAGACGACGGTTCTACGCCGCGGTCCTCGCCTTGCCGTCCTGGATTGCGCGCCAGAGCTTCTCGGTGGTCAGCGGCATATCGAGATGCTTCACGCCGTAGTCGGACAGTGCGTCGATCACCGCGTTGATCACGGATGCCATCGAGCCGGCGCAGCCGGCTTCGCCGCAGCCCTTGGTGCCCAACGGGTTGGACTTCGCCGGCACCGGATGGTTGTCGACCGTCATCATCGGCACGTCGGAGGCGCGCGGCAGCGCGTAGTCCATCAGCGATCCCGTGATCGGCTGGCCGCTCTCGTCGTAGCGCAGGTGCTCCATCAGCGCCTGGCCGATGCCCTGCGCGACGCCGCCATGGAGCTGGCCGGCGACGATCATCGGGTTGATCACCGTGCCGAAGTCGTTGATCGCGGTGTAGGCGACGATCTGCGCGACGCCGGTGTCGGGCTCGATCTCGACCTCGCAGACATGGCAGCCGTTCGGAAACGTCGACTCGGTCGCGGTCGAATTGTGGTCGACGTCGAGCGAGGCCGGCACGCCCTCGGGCATCTTGCCCTCGCGCATGCGCCGCGCCAGCTCCATGATGTCGATGCTGCGGTCGGTGCCGGCGATGGTGAACTGGCCGCCCGCGAACTCGATATCGGCTTCCGAGGCCTCGAGCAGATGCGCCGCCGCCTGCTTGCCCTTGGCGATGACGAGCTGCGAGGACTCGACGATCGCCTGGCCGGTCGCGGTGATCGAGCGCGAGCCGCCGGTGCCGTTGCCGAAGCGAACGAGGTCGGAATCGCTCTGCTCCAGCCGGATCTTCTCGAAGGGCACGCCGAGCTGCGCCGACAGCACCTGCGAGAACGGGGTCGCGTGACCCTGGCCGTAATCGAGCGTGCCGGTGGTCAGCGTCACGCCGCCATCGGCGTCGAAGGTGATCTTGCCGAGCTCGCCCGACGGCGGCGCGGTCACCTCGAGATACGAGCCGACCGCGATGCCGCGCAGCTTGCCGTTCTTGCGGCTCTCGCGCTTGCGCCTGGCAAAGCCGGCGTAGTCCGAGACCTCCAGCGCCTTCTCGAACACCGCGGCGAAGTCGCCGGAATCATAGGTGACTCCGGACGCCGCCGGGAACGGCATCTGGCTCGGCTTGATGAAGTTGCGCTTGCGGATGGTGAGGCGGTCGATGCCCATCTCGCGCGCGGCGGTATCGATCAGCCGCTCCATGAAGTAGTTCGCCTCGGGCCGGCCGGCGCCGCGATAGGCGCCCATCAGGGTGACGTTGGTCAGCACCGTCTTGATGTCGACGCCGAGCAGCGGCGTCTTGTAGACGCTGGCGAGGTTCTTGCCGGTGTTGAGCGACAGCGGCAGCGGCGCCACGCCCATGATGTAGGCGCCGAGATTGCCGTAGCCGGACAGCCTGACAGCGAGGAACTTGCCGTCGGCGTCGAGCGCCAGCTCGCCATGGATGATCTGGTCGCGGCCCTGGCTGTCGGACAGGAAGGCGGTGGTACGCTCGTCGCGCCACTTCACCGGACGGCCCAGCGCCTTGGCCGCATGCAGGATGCAGACATATTCGGGATAGGAGACGTTCTTCATCCCGAAGGAGCCGCCGACATTGGTGGTGAGGATGCGGACCTTGTCCGGCGCGACGTTGAGGATCTTGGCGAGCGTTGCCTTGTTGCCGGAGACGCCCTGGGTCGGCACTTGCAAGGTGAAGCGCTCGGTCTTGCCGTCGAAGGCCGCCAGCGCAACGCGCGGCTCCATCGACACCACGGCGACGCGGGTGTTGACGATGTCGAGCTTGGTGACGTGCGCCGCCTTGGCGAAGGCCTCCTCGATCTTGGCGGTGTCGCCATAGTGGTAGTCGAGGGCGACGTTGTTCGGGATGTGGTCGTAGAGAAGCGGCGCGCCGGGCCTGGCGGCTTCCTCGGCATTGGTGACCGCGGGCAGGGGCTCGATATCGAGCTCGACCGCCTCGGCCGCATCGCGGGCCTGCGCGGCGGTTTCCGCCACGACGAAGGCGACGGGGTCGCCGACGAAGCGCACCTTGTCGGTCGCCAGCGCCGGGCGATTGGTCTGCAGCAGCGGTGAGCCGTCCCGGCCCTTCAGCGGCAGGCCGCAGGTGAACGGGCCATAGGCGGCCGCCGCGAGGTCGGCGCCGGTCCACACCCCGAGCACGCCGGGCATCGCCTTTGCGGCCGCGGTATCAATGCCCTTGATGATGCCGTGGGCATGGCTGGAGCGCACGATCCAGGCATGGGCCTGGCCGGGCAGGTTGAAATCGTCGGTATATTTGCCGTGGCCGCGCACCAGCGTGTCGTCCTCCTTGCGCCGGACCGGCTGCCCGACGCCGAATTTCTGCAGCGCGATCGCGTTTTCGAGGGAGGCCGGGGAGGTGTGATCTTGCATGGATGAGGACCCAACGGGCTGGATTGGTCGCAAATGCGGGCTGTTCCCAGATAGTGCAGCGCCCGCGACCGGACAACGGTTGATTAGGAATGGTGCATCACGCCTGACGGAGGGGCTGTTGCGCCGGCGCTATCCACTGATAATGTCTAGCGAAAGAGAACTTCCATCTGGGCCGGTCCGGCCAGCGGAAAGACATTTGAATGATCAATGACACGCGGCTGCGGGAGAGTCCCACGCCGCGCGGGAACCTGGAGCCCGGCTTGCGTCCGGGTCTGGACGTCGCGACGCCTTCCTGCGCCAGCAATGGCAGCAGCGTCTACGCGGCCCTGGACCTCGGAACCAACAATTGCCGGCTCCTGATCGCCTGTCCTTCGGGCGACAGCTTCCGCGTGGTCGACTCGTTCTCGCGCATCGTCCGGCTGGGCGAGGGCATCTCGACCACCGGCTGTATCAGCGATGCGGCGATGGATCGGGCCATCGCCGCCCTCAGCATCTGCCGGGACAAGATCCAATCCAAGAAGGCCAGCCGCCTGCGCCTGATCGCGACCGAGGCCTGCCGCGCCGCCGCCAATGCCGACGGGTTCCGCAGCCGGGTGGTGGCCGAGACCGGCATCGAGCTCGAGGTGATCGACCGTGAGACCGAGGCGACGCTGGCCGTCAAGGGCTGCGCGCCGCTGCTCGATCCGGGCGGGCGCGGGGCCATCCTGTTCGATATCGGCGGCGGCTCCAGCGAGCTGGTCAGGATCGAGCGCGATCCGGCCGACCGCAACGCCGAGCCGCGCATCAAGGCCTGGATGTCGATCCCGCTCGGCGTCGTGACCTTGGCCGAACGCTTCGGCGGTCGCGACGTGACGCCGGAGATCTATGCCGCCATGGTCGAGGCCGTGGCCGAGCATGTCGGGCCGTTCGCGGCCGAGAATGGCGGCGACCTCGCCGGCATGCATCTGCTCGGCACCTCCGGCACCGTGACGACGCTCGGCGGCATTCATCTGAACCTCGCGCGCTACGATCGGCGCCGGGTCGACGGCATCTGGATCAACGATGCCGACATCACCACGACGATCGCCAAGCTGCTGGCGATGAGCTACCAGGAGCGCGCCGAGAACAACTGCATCAGCATCGACCGCGCCGACCTCGTGCTGGCGGGCTGCGCCATTCTCGACGCGATTCGCCTGGCGTTTCCGCTGCCGCGGCTGCGCGTCGCCGATCGCGGCCTGCGCGAGGGCATGCTGGTCGAGATGATGCGCGAGGACGGCGCGCTCAGGACGGCGTAGCAAGAATTGACGACGTCATTCCGGTGCGGTCGGACGAAAGCAGCGAAGCTGCTTTCGTTTGGCGCGAACCCGGAATCTCGCTCCGCAACTTCTGGATTCCGGGTCCCGCCCTGACGGGCGGTCCCGGAATGACCTCAGAGATCAAGATGGCAAAAGACACCACTGGCCGCATGCATGTGCAGGTCAAGACCGGGGGCAAGCGCAAGCTGTCCTCGAAACTCTGGCTGGAGCGCCAGCTCAACGATCCCTATGTCATGAAGGCCAAGCGCGACGGCTACCGCTCGCGCGCGGCCTACAAGCTGCTCGAGATCGACGACAAGTATCATTTGCTGAAGCCCGGCATGACGGTGGTCGATCTCGGCGCTGCGCCCGGCGGCTGGAGCCAGATCGCGGCGCGTCGGGTCGGGGCCGAAGCCGGGAAGGGCAAGGTGATCGCGATCGATCTGCTGGAGATGGGCGAGATCCCCGGCGTCACCTTCACCCAGCTCGACTTCCATGCCCAGGATGCGCCGGAAAAGCTCCGCGCCATGCTCGGCGGGCGTGCCGACGTGGTGATGTCGGACATGGCGGCCAACACCACCGGCCATCGCAAGACCGACCAGCTGCGCATCGTCGGTCTCGTCGAACTTGCCGCGCATTTCGCCAGCGAGGTGCTCAAGCCGGGCGGCAGCTTTCTCGCCAAGACGTTCCAGAGCGGCGCCGATGCCGACTTGATGGCGCAGCTCAAGCGCGATTACGCCAGCGTCCGCCACGTCAAGCCGGCCGCGAGCCGGCAGGATTCGTCGGAGCGCTACGTGCTGGCGATGGGTTTCCGCGGCGGAGAGCAGGCCGACCTGTTGTAATGGCGTCATTGCGAGCGGCCCGCGCCGGCGATACAGAGCAGATGCAACACGGTCTCGGGAATCGGCTTGGGCCGACGAGACCCCTTCCGGAGGTCCCCGAATGCGTGTCCTGACCTGCAGCGCTGTCGCGGTCGCTTTGATGGTGGGCTCGGCCATATCGGCGCCGGCTCATGCCCAGGCCTACGATCCGCGCTATCCCGTGTGCATGAAGGTCTATGAAGGCGGCCGGTTTGGCGGTGGCGAGTGGATCGACTGCAGCTACACGTCGCTGCCGCAATGCCGGGCGACGGCGTCCGGCCGCGCGGCGATGTGCGACCTCAATCCATTCTACGCGCCGCCGGCACCGCCGCCGCGCGGCAAGCACCGGCGGCATCGCTGAAACAATTCATCACGGAACGGCCGTTGTCGTATCGCGTGATCAAGCTCAAGATCGCCAACACCGCAATCCCGGGCCCCCGTATGTCACGTCGTTTCATCGTCTCGATTGTGATGCTTCTGCTGCTGGTGCCCGCGCTTGCGACGGCCGCTCCGTCGCACAAGCGCAAGGCTCATCGCTGGCAGGGCTATGGCTTCCTGCCGGGCTATAAGCAGCCGCCGAACAACAGCCTCCCGCTGTACGCGGACAAGGAAGCAATGCGCAACGGCCCGCCGCGCGGCAGCCGCCGCCACTGGTACATCGACGGCACCCCGAAATACATGCTCTACAACGGCGAGTGGCATTATTTCGGCCAGCCCGGCTTCTATCGCGGCCATTACAATGGCGGCAGCTTCGGCCCGTGCTGGACGCGGACGCCGGTGGGAATGGTCTGGACTTGCGGCTGAGCCCTCCAGGCCACTGAGCGGCAAAGTGCCTCGCGTAAAGGGGGTGCGCCATCCTGTCGCAGGGTAGCGCCTTGAATGCCCCCTTTGGGCCTGTAAGCTTTTGCTGTGTCTCGAGAATCCAAGAGCTGATCTGACCGGTCCGTGCGCAGTCGATCGTGCAGCCGTGCGCGTCTTGGTGCCGCATGATCGGGGTTGAGACGCGGATAGAGAAACGTGAGCCGCCGGGGCGGCCGTGGAGGGGTCCTTGAAGTCATTCTGTGCGCGCCTGTTCGGCGCAGCTGTTGCGTTGACGTTCCTGGCCGGTGCACCGGTCTCTGCCCAGCAATTGGAGCTGAAGGTGATGGCGCCGGCCGCGCCCGGCGGCGGCTGGGACCAGACCGCGCGGGCCATGCAGCAGGCCTTCGTGGCGTCGGGCGTGGCGCGCAGCGTCCAGGTGACCAACGTCGCCGGCGCCGGCGGCACCGTCGGCATCGCGCAGTTCGTCACCGGCGCCAAGGGCGACGGCAACCAGCTGATGGTCAACGGCTTCGTGATGGTCGGCGCGCTCGCCATGAACAAGTCGCCGGTGACGCTGGAGCAGGTGACGCCGATCGCGCGGCTGACCGAGGAGATCCAGGTCATCGTCGTGCCGGCCAACTCGCCGATCAAGACGGCGCAGGACCTCGCCGCGGCGCTGAAGGCCGACATCGCCAAGGTGACCTTCGCCGGCGGCTCCGCCGGCGGCGTCGATCACGTGATGGCGGCGCTGTTCGCCGGCGCCGTCGGCGCCGACGCCAAGAAGGTCAACTACATCCCGTTCTCGGGCGGCGGCGAGTCGCTGGCGGCGATCCTCGGCGGCAAGGTCACGGCGGGCATCTCCGGCCTGTCGGAATACGACGGGCAGATCAAGAGCGGCAAGCTGCGCGCGATCGGCGTGTCCTCGGAGAAGCGCATTCCCGGGGTCGACATCCCGACCTTCAAGGAGCAGGGCATCGACCTCGTGCTCGCGAATTGGCGCTCGGTGGTCGCGCCGCCCGGCATCACGCCGGAGCAGAAGAAGGTGCTCAGCGACGCCGTCGAGAAGATGGTGAAGTCGGATGCCTGGAAGGAGATCCTGAAGCAGAAGGGCTGGGACGACGCCTATCTTCCGGGGGATGCGTTCGCCGACTTCCTGAAAAAGGAGAACGTCCGTGTCACCGACGTGTTGAAGTCGGTCGGCCTCGTCAAGTCATGACGACGGAGCGCGCCGGCGCCGAGACACCCGCCTCGGGAGGCGTCGACAAGGCCGGCATCGTCATTGCGGCGCTGCTCGCGGCCGTTGCGCTCGTGCTGGTCTACGACGCCAATCAGATCCCGGCGACCACGATGTACGGCATGGGCCCGCAGGTCATGCCGGTCGTGATCGCGATCGGGCTCGGCATTCTTGCACTGGCCAATCTGATCGATGCCGTGAGAGGCAAGCTGCCGCCGCGCGAGAGCTCCGATCCGGTCGCGGTGCTGCTGATCCTCGCCGGCCTTGCGCTCTTGATCGCGATCATCGGCTTCGGTGGCGGCTTCATCCTGGCGACGACGACGCTGTTCGTGACGACGTCGGCCGCGTTCGGCCGGCGCGCCTTCGTCACCGATCTCGTCATCGGCGCCGTGCTGACGACCGTGATCTATCTCGCCTTCGACCGTCTCCTCACCCTGAGCCTTCCCGCCGGTCCGCTCGAAAGACTGCTCTGATGGACACCTTTGCCGCGCTCGCGCATGGGATGGCGATCGCCGTCCAGCCCATGAACCTGCTCTATGCGCTGGTCGGCGTGTTCCTCGGCACCGCCGTCGGGGTGCTGCCGGGCATCGGGCCGGCGCTCACGGTCGCCCTGCTGCTGCCGGTCACCTACAAGCTCGATCCCGGCGGTTCGCTGATCATGTTCGCCGGCATCTATTATGGCGGCATGTATGGCGGATCGACCACCGCGATCCTGATCAACACGCCAGGCGAGAGCGCCTCGATGGCGACCGCGCTCGAGGGCAACAAGATGGCCAAGTCCGGCCGCGGCGGCCCGGCGCTGGCGACCTCGGCGATCGGCTCCTTCGTCGCCGGCACCATCGCCACCATCGGTCTCGCCTTCCTGTCGCCTTACCTCGTCGACATCGCCGTGCGCTTCGGTCCGGAGGACTACTTCGCGCTGATGTGCGTCGCCTTCGTCACGGTGTCCGCGACCTTCGGCGATTCACCGATCCGTGGCCTCACCAGCCTGTTCATCGGGCTGACGCTCGGTCTCATCGGCATCGACAAGCTGACGGGGCAGGCGCGGCTCGCCTTCGGCGTGCCGGAACTGCTCGACGGTGTCGAGGTGACGACGTTGGCGGTCGGCCTGTTCGCAGTCGGCGAGGCGCTCTACGTCGCCTCGCGCCGTCACCATAGCGAGGAGAAGATCGAGGCCATCAAGGGCTCGCTGTGGATGACGCGCGAGGACTGGAAGCGGTCGTGGAAGCCGTGGCTGCGCGGCACGCTGTTCGGCTTTCCGATCGGCGCGCTGCCGGCGGGCGGCGCCGAGATTCCCACCTTCCTGTCCTATTCGGCCGAGCGACGGCTGACCAAATATCCTGACCAGTTCGGCAAGGGCGCGATCGAAGGCGTCGCCGGCCCTGAGGCCGCCAACAACGCCTCGGCCGCGGGCACCCTGGTGCCGCTGCTGACCCTCGGCCTGCCGACCTCGGCGACCGCCGCGATGATGCTCGCGGGCTTCCAGCAATATGGCCTCAATCCGGGACCGCTGCTGTTTGCCGAGCGGCCCGATCTGGTCTGGGGCCTGATCGCGAGCCTGTTCATCGCCAACACGATGCTGCTCGTCCTCAACCTGCCGCTGGTCGGGCTGTGGGTGAAGCTGCTCGCGATCCCGACACCCTGGCTCTATGCTGGCATCCTCGTGTTCGCGACCATGGGCACGATCGCGGCAAAGCCGTCGGTCGTGGAACTGTCGATGCTGGCCGGCTTCGGCGTGCTCGGCTTCCTGATGCGCCGGTTCGATTTCCCGATTGCGCCGGTCGTGGTCGGGCTGATCCTCGGACCGATCGCTGAGAGCCAGTTGCGGCGGGCGCTCGCGATCAGCCTCGGCGATCCCATGACCCTGCTGCAGTCGCCGATCTCTGCAACTCTTCTGGTCGTCGCGCTGATTGCGCTGATCGCGCCGTTCATCTTGAAGGGACTCGGGCGCTTCAAGGCGAATGAGGATTGAGTGCGGCCCGCAAGCGGAAACCGCGCCATCGCAGTGCAACATAACGTGACCGGAGGGGGGCGCGGAGATCGGGCGCGGCGTGAAACGATGTGCCCGCGATCCGGTTTGGGTTGAGCCATCGAGACCGGAGCCTGGAACTCCGGATCAGCTGAGGAAGCGTCTTTCGGGGCGTGTCACCCCAAACCGAAAGAGACCCGATGACCGATCGCTTCGATGACGGTTTCAAGCCAGTCCCCGCGCAACGTCCCGTCGCTCCGAAGACCGCAACCCGTCCGCCGCGCCATCCCGTGATCCTGAGGGTGTCGGCGCTCGGCGTGGCCGGCATCCTCTCGGCGCTGATGCTGACCGCGGTAGTGCCGCCGATCGTGGCCGACCAGTCCGATCGCGCCGTGGTCGATGCGCCGGTGGTGCTGCTGACGTCCCCGATCGCGGGCCAGGTCGATTCGCTCACGGCCAAGCCGGGTGGCGAGGTTCGGTCCGGCGACCGCCTCGCAGAGATCACCAATCCGCGGCTCGACCGCACCACGCTCATCTCGCTGGAAGAAAAGGCGGGCGACGCGCGTCAGAAGCTGGACGCCACGCGTGCCAAGCATCAGTCTGATGTCGCTTATGTCAGCTCGCTCGATCAGGAGATCGCGAGCCAGGCCGGTCAGTTGAAGGCGCAGTTGCAGTCCCAGATCGAGGAGCTGCGTGCCCGCGTCGCGCAGTCGAACGCGCAGAGCAGCGAGAAGAAGGCCATCGTCGACCGCCAGAACCGCATGGTCGCGCGCGATGCCGCCAGCGTCGAGATGCTGAAGCCGACCGAGCAGCAATATGCGGCGGCGCTGCACGACACCGATGCGCAGACTGCCAAGCTGAACCAGAAGCTGACGCAGCTGAAGGCGCTCGACGCCGGCGTCTATGTCGGCGAGGATCTGGTCGCGCTGAACATGCTCAGTCAGAAGCGCCGTGACATCGATCTCGATGCAAGGCGGATGGAGATCGAGGAGAAGCAGCAGGCGGCCGTGCTCGACGATCTCGAGGGATTGATCAAGTCGGAGCGCGCGCGGCTGGCGCGGCTCGCTGCCGCGGACGTGCTCTCGCCCGGTCCCGGCAAGGTGCTGGCGGTGGGCGCCGACACCGGACGCCACGTCAGCGCCGGCGATACGATCGCCTCGGTGGTCGATTGCGACAAACGCTTCGTGGTCGCGATCTTCTCCTATCGGCAGGGCGAAGCGATGAAGCCGGGCACCAAGGTGCGCATCGATGGCGGCGGCTTCCATAGCGGCATCGTCAGCGCCGTGCTGCCGAAGACGAGCGACAAGGTCGACGAGCGCTTTGCCGTGCCATTTCCGCAGACCGAGCGGCGCGAGCTCTACGTCATGATCACGCCTGACGCTGCCGACGAAAAGCCGGCAGCGCAGCCGACCTCCGCGGCGACGCCGGCCTGCACGGTGGGGCAGTGGGTCACCGTGACGCGCGACAATGGCATCGTGCCGTCGATGTCGGTGACTTGGCGCCGGCTCGGCCACCTCGTTGCGTCGCTGACCGATCTGGACCCGTCTGAGCCGGACGAAGCGACGCGCCGTGCCGGTGTCAGCAAGCTCGACTCCGCCTTGCGGTCGCAACCGGCGCAGCAGCCGGTCTTCGACGAGCAGTGGCTGCCGACGGCGCGCGCGGTCTCGGCACAATGAGGCTTCTCTCCATGACGATGGCGGTGATCGCTCTGCTCGGCGGAGCATCGCCGATGCGCGCCGAGGCGTCGCTGTGTGCGGGACTGATGCAGGCCGTCGAGCCCGGCCTCGCCGGCCGTGACGCGGCGTTCATCCGCAGCTACGAGCCGGGTGCCGACGAGGAGGGGCTGCCGCTCGGCCTTTCGACGACGGCGTTCACCTATGACAACGCCCTGGCCGCCATCGCGCTGGTCGCATGCGGTCGCGTCGACGAGGGCCGCGTGATCGGCAACGCGCTGGTGCATGCCGGCGCTCATGATCGCAGCTTCGGCGATGGCCGCCTGCGTAACGCCTATCGCGCCGGTCCTGTCGGCCCCGGCGCGGCGCTGCTGCCGGGCTGGTGGGACGACCACAAGAGGATCTGGGGCGAGGACGCCGCGCAGGACGGCACCGCGACCGGCAACGTCGCCTGGGCGGCGCTGGCGCTGCTGACGCTGCATCAGGCGACCGGCGAGGAGGGCTACCTGTCCGGCGCGCGGCGCCTGATGGACTGGATCATGGCCAACGCAACGAACGGCGCGGACGGCTTCAGCGGCGGTTATCACGGTTACGATCCGCAGCAGGTGCGCCTCAGCTGGATGTCGACCGAGCACAATGCCGATGTCTACGCCGTGGCCTCCTGGCTCTCTCGTATCACATCGGAGCCGCGCTATCGGGATGCCGCGCAGACGGCGCGCCGGCTGCTCGATCGCACGTTCCGCGGCGATCACTTCCTGCTCGGCACCAAGCCCGACGGCCACCTCGCCGACGGCAATCTGCTCGCGCTCGACGTCCAGCTCTGGCCGTGGATGGCGGTGACGGATGCGCCCGACTGGCGCAGGGCGCTGCGCTTTGCCGAAACTCATCTCGCCGTCGACGGCGGCTTCGATTTCAACGGCGATCGCGACGGCGTCTGGGTCGAGGGCACCGCGCAGGCGGCGCTGGCCTATCGCATGGTCGGAGATGCCGCCGCCGGCCAGCGGCTGCTTGCAGGATTGCGTGCCGACCGCACGGCAACGGGACTTCTGAACGCGACGCGCAACGCGCGCCTCACCACGGGGCTGTCGATCGATCCGACGGGAGCGACCACCATCCAGGACTTCTTCTACTACAAGCGTCCGCATCTCGGTGCCACCGCCTGGGCCGTGCTCGCCGAGACCGGCTGGAATCCTTTCACCGGCGCAAGGGTGCCCTGATGTTTCCGCTCCCCAGCAATGACGCCTCGGTGTTGACCACCGATCTCGGAGTCCTGCTCGGGCTCCTCGTGATGGCGCGCCTGCTCGATCCGACGTGCCAGCGCGACCGCCTGCTGTTCGGCGCCACCGCAGCGTCGTTCCTCCTGATCTACACGCTATGGCGCTGGCACGACACGCTGCCGGTGTTCGACCTGACCCTGCAGGCGCTGTGGCCGCGACTGTTCATCACGCTCGAGATCGTGGCGATCTCCTACACGCTGATGTCGATCCTGATTCTGACCCGCAGCGTCGACCGCTCGGGACAGGCCGACGCCGCGCAGCGCGCGCTGGCCGCACGGGGCGAGCAGCCGGCGGTGGACGTCTTCATCTGCACCTATGACGAGCCCATGGAGATTGTCGAGCGCTCGATCCTGGCTGCGCTCGCGCTCGACTATTCCAACAAGACCGTCTGGGTGCTCGACGACACCAGGCGCGATCGGCTTCGCGCCTTCTGCGACGAGGTCGGCGCGCGCCATCTGACGCGCCCCGACAACAAGGGCGCCAAGGCCGGCAATCTCAACAACGCGCTTGCGGCGACGGCGCAGCGGTCGAATGCGCCGGTGATCCTGGTGCTCGATGCCGACTTCGCCCCGCGCCGCGACTTCCTCCAGCGCACGGTCGGCCTGCTGCTGTCCGAGCCCGATATCGCCGTCGTGCAGACGCCGCAGTTCTACTACAACCCCGATCCGATCCAGCACAATCTGCTGGCGGCAAGCCACTGGGTCGACGACCAGCGTTTCTTCTTCGACGTGTTCCAGCCGGCGAAGGACGCCTGGGGCTGCGCGTTCTGCGTCGGCACCTCCTTCGTCGTCCGCCGCGATCGGCTCATGGAGATCGGCGGCTTCCCGCATGCGGCGATCTCCGAGGATATCAACCTCACCTACACGCTGCTCAAGCGCGGCCATCGCACGGTCTGGCTGAACGAGCCGCTCAGCTTCGGCCTCTCGGCGGAAGGCGTGCCCGAATACATCACCCAGCGCGCCCGCTGGTGCCTCGGCACGATCCAGGTCGCGCTGTTGCGCGATGGACCGCTGCGCAGCCGCGGCTACAGCTTCACCCAGCGCTGGCACTTCCTGCATGGCGTGCTCAACTGGGCCTGCAAGCCGTTCATGGTGCTGCTTCTGATCGCGCCGCCGATCTACTGGTTCGCCGGACTGCCGGCGTTCGAGGCCGATTATCTGTCGTTCCTGCGCTACGGCGTGCCGGCGCTGCTCGGGACGATTATCTACATGGGCTGGATCTCGCGTTCCAAGACCCTGCCGCTGTTCATGGAAGCGACCCATGCAGTGACCTGCTTTGCCGTCACGGCCACCTTGCTCAGCGCGCTGGTCCGGCCGTTCGGCCGCCCCTTCAAGGTGACCGACAAGGGCGGCGACCGCTCCAAGCCGCGCGTCCACGGCAGGCTCGCCGCGATTTTCGGCGCGATCGCCGCGAGCTCGGCGGCGGCCATCGTCTGGGCGTTCGTGTCGCCGAACGCAGCCAGCGAGATCTCGTCGATCGACTACTTCAATCTGTTATGGGCCGGCATCGCGATGCTGATCGCCTTCATCGCGTTTCTCGTCTGCTTCGAGCTGCCGCGCGGCGAGGACCTGTTTCCGAGCGACGAGGCGGGCTGGCTGGCGCAGAACGGCGAGGTCGTGCCGTGCAAGATCGAGGAGCTGTCTCTGTCGTCGGCACGCGTGGCCCGGTCGCGCGGCCGCGGAACGATGCGGCCAGGGGCGCTGCTGCCGGTGCATCTCGACGGCCTCGGATGGATCGAGGCCTCGGTGAGCGATGTTTCCAGGACGACGATGCACCTCCGCATGCACCCGACCGAGGCGCAGCGGCGCCAGTTGGTCGTCCGCCTGTTCAGCTCCTCTTGCGGCGTCATCACCGGCCGCGCCCGCCTGCGCGGGGCCCTCGCAGGGTTGGCCCGCCGCGGCTTCGTCGGTCGCTGACGTTCCGGATCCAGCGGTAGGGTGGGCAAAGCAGCCGCCGCAGGCGGCAGCGTGCCCACCGGCCGGGCGGGATGGCGAGCGTCTCCACCTCGTGCCTGGCTTCGGTCGCGATCCCCGGCGGAGGTGCAGCCATCCGGCAGAGGCTTATCGGTTGGTTAAGACTAACGCGAGAATACCCCCGATGTCCTTGCAGGCGCCGACGGCGTTGCAAAGCCGGCTGCGATATGACTTGGGGCGCGCTGACTTCGCAGCATCGCGGACTGGACGCGGGCTGCGCGACAGAAGCAGGACATGTCGGGCATGGACGCTGGAACGCAGAGGGCAACGGCTGACACCGCGCGCACGGCGTGGATCGATTTCGCGCGTGGCCTTGGCGTCATCCTGGTGGTGTACGGTCATGTGCTTGGCGGTCTCGTGCGCCCGGGCATCTTCCCGGATGGAGCCGTCGCGCGCTGGATGGACTACACGCTCTATACGTTCCACATGCCGCTGTTCTTCTTCCTGGCCGGCTTGAACGTGCAGCACAGCTTGCGGCGCGGCGCGCGTTCCTTCCTCACCTCCAAGCTCTGGACCATCGCCTATCCCTACGTGCTGTGGTCGTTGATCCAAGGCGGGATCACGATGCTGCTGGCGCGGGATGCCAACATCCCGATCCATCCCGGAGATCTCGCCGCGATATGGTATCGTCCGATCGCACAGTTCTGGTTCCTCTACGCGCTGATGATCTGCCATGTGTTCGCGGTGCTGGTTCCGTCGCGGACGGTTTTGATCACGCTCGCGCTGGCCGGGCTTGGTGTGTTCCTCGCGCTGCCGATCAGGCCTGACCTCGCACTCACCCTGCATCATCTGCCGTTCTACGTTGCGGGCGTCTACGGCACCCGGGTGGTGGCGGAATGGCGGCCGTCCAGCTGGTCCGCCTTGGCCGTGATCGGGATCGGTTTTGCGGCCGCAGTGGCGCTGGGCGGCCAGCTGTCCGGCATGGACGCCAACGGGCTCGCCTCCCTGCCGGCCTGTGTGCTCGGGATCGCCGGCACGGTCGGGCTCTGCAAGCTGCTCGCGCCAACGCGCCATCGCTGGCTTGCGGCCGCGGGCGTCGCGTCGATGACGATCTATGTGCTGCACATCCTTGCCGGCTCGGGCGTGCGGATCATCATGCTGAAGCTGCACATCCCGCCATTGCCATGGGTCTACCTGCTGGCCGGAACGGTGGCCGGCGTGGTGCTTCCTCTGATCGCGCATGCCATCCTGCGGCGGCTCAATCTGCTGGCCGTCTTCGGGCTCGCACCACTGGCCTCCCGCAAGCCGCAGACTGCGGCGATCACGCCGCGCGTTGCAACGTCCGATCAGGCGCCGGCCTGATGCTGCCGCGCGGCGACGGTGCGCCGTGCTGCGCCGGCCGACTGGTCGAGCGGACAGGCCATGGCGACGAGCATCCAGAACAGCGCCGAGACCTCACCGGACGAGATGCTGGTCAGCGGCAGCTGAACCAAGAGCGCACTGATGGCGAGCGCCCCGAGCACGGCGCCCTCGCGCGTCGGCATCCGCCACGCGGCTCCGGTGGCGGCGAGCCCGACCCAGACATAGGCCGCGAGGCAGATCAGTCCGACCGGAATGCCCATCGTCACCCAGCTTGCGATGATCTGCCCGTCGATCGGCATCGCGCCGGCGACGCCGACGTCGGTGATGGTGAAGCCCGATCCCAGGACCATGCTGTTCGGCGCATTCCACAGCGTGACGAACTCATCCAGCCGCTCGCTGCCACTGCTGTCTTGCGACACGCTGCCGAGCGATTCCAGACGGGAGGTGATGACCTCCGCGAACGGCGTGAACATGACGGTGACGATCACCGCGCCGACCAGTCCGACCGTGATCGATGCGGCGCGACGCCGCGTCGCGGGGAACAGCATGCAGAACAGCACGCCCACCGCGAGGGTGATCCAGCTGGTACGGTAGAGCGACAGCAACAGGCCGAGTGCTGCGGGCGCCATCGCCGCCATCGACAGCCATCCCGGGCGCAGGAAGCCCACCAGCAGCAGGCCGGTGGCCGTGAAGGTCGCGTAGCTGGCGGGGCCGTTCATCGTGCTGAACACGCGGACCATGTAGGGCAGCGGATAGCCGGCCGAGGTGATGCTGGCATTCACCATCCAGAACCGATCCCAGCCTTGCGGATCGACATATTGCCAGATGCCGTAGAGGCCGGTGACCGGCAGCACCAGCAGGAAGACACGCGTGATTGCATCGAGCAGGGCGCCGTCGGATCGCGACCGCTGCTGCAGGGCGATCGCATAGAGCACGGGCGCGGCCCATTTCATTCCGCCATTGGCGGCGTTGAACCAGTCGTTTTGGAATATCGACAGCGCGCCGCCATAAACGATGCAGGCGAGGACGATGAGGGGCGCCACGAGCCACGGATTGCCCGGCCTGTCCTTGTCCGAGGGCGAGAGCACCAGACTTGGAACTGGCGCGATGATGAACAGCAGCGGGCCGCTCAGCATGATGCCGGATGAATCGAATCCCGCGGAGATGTCGACCAGGCGGCGCACGAAGGGAGCAAAGGCGAACATCAGGATCGCCGACTGCACGTGGGCTGCGGGGCTGCGACGCCACGCGAACCAGCCGGCGACCGCGCAGCCGAGCACGAAGGCCGGCCTGACGATGCCGCCGAGTGCCGGGACGGCGAGCGCCGTCGCTGCCAGGAGAAGCGCGGACGGCCAACAGTTCATCGCCATCGCCGCGAGCGGCTGCGGGTCGATTCGGCTCTCTTTCATGAAGTCGGACTATAATGGAAAACCCCGGCTCCCGACGCACGTTCGAACGACCGTGCCGGCGCGCATGGCTGGGACAGCCGCATGGCTTGGAAAGTCAGAGGCCCGGCGCCCGAGGCGGCCGTCAACCGAGGCGACGAAAGAAGTGATCCGAGCATGATGCGACGCGTAATAGTGGCCACGCTCGTCGTAGCGTGGTTGGCCGTCTCCTTGACTGCGAGGGCAGGAGCCGCGGAGGTGCTGCCGGCCCGCGACGTCTGCCAGCCGACCACCGCGGCCAAATCGCGCGACGGCAATTGCGTTCCCTGCGCCGTCGGACCCGTCTCGACCGCCCCAGGCTTCCTGGCACTGTTGGAGCAGGTGCGCTCGCGGCGCGCCGCCTTTGCCGACATCGACCGTCGCATCGATGGCGCCAGCGGAGACCCGGAGGTGCAGACCCTGCTGCAGGGACGCAACCTGGCCCGTGCGCTGTACGGTTCTGATGCGGATTTCATCGCGGGCGGTAGCGCCTCGCGCTGTCTCGTGCCGGACGACGAGGCTGCGCGCGCCAGGGCGACGCCGATTGCCTGCGACGCGATTCCGCGCGAGGGGCTGGTGGTGCTTCTGACCGCGGGCCAGTCGAACATCTCCAACACCGGCGCGGCTGATCAGAGTGGCCGGCTCTATCAGCCTCACAACCGGTTCTACAATTTCGACCGCTTCGACGGCCGCTGCTACGTGGCGCGCAATCCGTTGCTGGGAACGCCGGGCGAGGGCGAGAACGTCGCCACCCGGCTGGGCGACGAATTGATCGATCGCGGACTGGCGAAGACGGTCGTGATCGCCCCCGTTGCGATCGGCGGGACTTATCTCGAGGAGTGGCGCGCCCGCGGCGGCAAGTATTTCGAGGTGCTGCTCGCGACCATCGCCGGCCTGCGCGAGGCCAATCTCGAGCCGAGCGCGGTGCTCTGGCATCAGGGCGAGTCCAACGCCTTCGCCTTCTCGATCAATGGCGCGGAGGACGGCACGCAATTGCAGGTCACCGCGAAGATGAAGGAGGCGGGACGGCTGTCCTACTTGCGGAACGATCTCGAGATCGTTGCCGGGCTGCGCGCGGCCGACGTGACCGCGCCGATCTTCGTCGCCACGGCGACGCTCTGCGGCAGCGTTCCCGACGAGATCATCCGGTCGGCGCAGGCCGCCGTGCCGAACCCTGCGACCGGCGTCTATCCGGGGCCGGACACCGACCAGATCGGCCTTCCGCTGCGCCACGACAGCTGCCACATGAGCCACGCCGGCACCGAGCAGCACGCGCGGATGTGGGCCGATCGCCTGGCCGAATTCTGGAGGTCCGGCGCGCGGAGACCTTGACCGGAGAACCGTCCGCTACCCCAGCCGCTGATCCCGCGCATCCTGCGTGGTCTCGCTCGCCGACTTCCTGGCGGCCTTCTCCGCGCCCTTCTCGGCGCCCTTGCGACTGGCGATCGCCGCGACCTTGCGGCCCGAGATCTCGCTGCCGGCGTCATCCGGCATCTGCCAGAACAAGATCGACGACAGCGCCGAGGTGATGGCGACGACGATGAAGGCGGGCGCGAAGGACGCCGCGGTGAGCTGGCTCGCGCCGTGCATCCACATCGTGGTCTCCACCGAGAACGCGCCGACCGCGACGCCGGCGGAGATCGCGAGCTGCTGGTTGACGCTGGTGAGCGTCGTGGCGCGGCTCATCTGGGCGGTCTCGACCTCGGCATAGGCGACGGTGTTGATCGCGGTGAACTGCAGCGAGCGGAAGAAGCCGCCGACCACGAGAATGATCAGGATCAGCAGCAGCGGCGTCGCCGGCGTGAACAGCGCGCAGGCGGCAAGGAAGACCGAGCTGACGACGGCATTGACCGTCATCAGATGGCGGAAGCCGAAGGCGCGGATGAGGCGCGCGGCCAGCGCCTTCATGCCCATTGCGCCGGCGGAGGAGCCGAAGGTGACGAGGCCGGACTGGAACGGCGACAGGCCGAAGCCGAGCTGCATCAGCAGCGGCAGCAGGAAGGGCAGGGCGCCGATGCCCAGGCGAAACATGAAGCCGCCGACGATCGAGGCGCGCAGGGTCGGCAGCCGCAGCAGCGAGAAATCGAGCACAGGAGAGTTGGTTCGCCAGGAGTGGCGGACGTAGAGCGTCATCGAGATCGCGCCGATCGCAACGAGACTCGCGACCACCGACCACGGCAGCAGGTTGAGACCGGCGACCGAGAGGCCGAAGGCGAGACCGGCGAGGCCGATGCCCGCCAGCACCATGCCAGTGAGGTCGAACGGCTCGGGATTGTCGCTCTTGATCGGATCGATGAAGCGCAGCGCCATGATGATGCCGACGATGCCGATCGGGATGTTGATCAGGAAGATCCAGTGCCAGGAGAAATAGGTGGTGATGAAGCCGCCGACCGGCGGCCCGATCACCGGGCCGATCAGCGCGGGGATCGTGACCCAGGCCATCGCGCCGACCAGCGCGCTCTTGTCGACGGACCGCAAGAGGACAAGACGTCCGACCGGCGTCATCATCGCGCCGCCCATGCCCTGCAGGATGCGCGCGAACACGAAGTTCTCGACGGAGTTGGCGAGCGCACAGCCGATCGAGCCGATCATGAACACGGCGACCGCGCTGGAGAACACCCGCCGCGCGCCAAACCGGTCGGCGGTCCAGCCGCTCGCCGGGATGAACACCGCCAGCGACAGCAGATACGACGTGATGGCGAGCTTCAGCGTCAGCGGGCTGGTGCCGATGTCCCTGGCGATCGCCGGCAGCGAGGTCGCGATCACCGTGGAGTCCATGTTCTCCATGAACAGGGCGGTGGCGACGATCAGCGGAATGACGCGTTGCTTGTTCATCGAATCTCGGGAGGGACGGGGAAGGCCGGCGCGGCGGCTGTAGCACCCTGCGACGAACGAGGCCATTGCGCTGCTGGCATGGCCCCCTAGATGCAGCGTGACGCTGCCGCGTCATCGTTATTGGAGATGTGCCGATGATCTATCTGCTCGCCGCCCTGGTGCCACCGCTGGGCCTGCTGCTCAACGGGCAGCCGTTCGCGGCCATCTTCAATCTGCTGCTCTGCCTGGTCTGCCTCGTCCTCGGCCTGTTCTTCCACGTGCTGCTGCTGGTGCCGTCGGCGCACGCGCTGATCGCCGTGCACATGCGGCGGGAGGACCGGCGCCACCGGGAGGTGGTCGAGGCCATCCGCCGCTATGGGCCGCCGCCGGGCGCCTGGCGCTAGAGGCGCGGAACTTCTGCTCCGGAATAGGGGCGTCCGCGACCTTTTGTTGCGCATTTCGGACCTGATCAGGGCCGGTCTGGGCCGTTCTTCGCAATCGCGGGAGGATGGCGGATCGGCCCTTTGATTCGTCACAGGCCCATGCTATCGACCCGCGTCAACCCCACCGATGGGCACCGATTCGACGGCGAGGCATGGTCTCGACGGCGGCGCCGCTCATCCGTAACCGCATCGCGGCCGTTTTGGCCGCAGACAAGGAGTTGACGATGGCGACCGTCCAGACACTTCGCGAAGCCTTTACCTTCGACGACGTGCTCTTGAAGCCGGGCCTCTCCGATGTGCTTCCCTCCGAGGTCGACATCCGTTCGCGCGTGACGCGCGAGATCCCGCTCAACATTCCGATCATGGCGTCCGCCATGGATACCGTCACCGAGGCGCGCATGGCGATTGCGATGGCGCAGGCCGGCGGTGTCGGGGTGATCCACCGCAATTTCGATCCCGAGGGCCAGGCCGCCCAGGTGCGCCAGGTCAAGAAGTTCGAATCCGGCATGGTGGTCAACCCGCTGACGATCTCGCCGGAGGCGACGCTGGCCGACGCGCTGGCGCTGATGAAGGACTACGGCTTCTCCGGCATTCCGGTCGTCACCGGCGGCGGCAAGGGCATCCCCGGCAAGCTGGTCGGCATCCTGACCAATCGCGACGTCCGCTTCGCCACCGATCCGCGGCAGAAGATCTCCGAGCTGATGACGCATGAGAACCTCGTCACCGTGCGCGAGGGCGTCGGCCAGGACGAGGCCAAGAAGATCCTGCACAAG
Organism: Bradyrhizobium sp. HKCCYLRH2015; assembly: GCF_051168215.1. Taxonomy (NCBI): domain Bacteria; kingdom Pseudomonadati; phylum Pseudomonadota; class Alphaproteobacteria; order Hyphomicrobiales; family Nitrobacteraceae; genus Bradyrhizobium; species Bradyrhizobium sp. HKCCYLRH2015. The sequence goes on from NZ_JBNPUO010000012.1 coordinate 35,926, forward strand.
CACCGCATCGAGAAGCTGCTCGTCGTCGACGACCAGTACCGCTGCGTCGGCCTGATCACCGTGAAGGACATGGAGAAGGCGGTCGCGCATCCCTTGGCCTGCAAGGACGCGCAGGGCCGCCTGCGCGTCGCCGCGGCGACGACCGTGGGCGAGGGCGGCTTCGAGCGCACCGAGAAGCTGATCGAGGCCGGCGTCGACCTCGTCGTGGTCGACACCGCGCACGGCCATTCCTCGCGCGTGCTGGAAGCCGTCAACCGCATCAAGCGCATCTCCAACGCCGTGCAGGTGATCGCCGGCAACATCGCCACCCGCGACGGCGCGCAGGCGCTGATCGACGCCGGCGCCGACGCCGTCAAGGTCGGCATCGGCCCGGGCTCGATCTGCACCACCCGCATCGTGGCGGGCGTCGGCGTGCCGCAGCTCACCGCGATCATGGATGCGGTGGAAGCCGCCAAGAAGGCCGACGTGCCGGTCATCGCCGACGGCGGCATCAAGTTCTCGGGCGATCTCGCCAAGGCGCTCGCCGCCGGCGCCGATGTCGCCATGGTCGGCTCGCTGCTCGCCGGCACCGACGAGACGCCCGGCGAGGTGTTCCTGTGGCAGGGCCGCTCCTACAAGGCCTATCGCGGCATGGGCTCGGTCGGTGCGATGGCGCGCGGCTCGGCCGACCGCTACTTCCAGCAGGACATCAAGGACACCTTGAAGCTCGTGCCGGAGGGCATCGAAGGCCAGGTGCCGTATAAGGGGCCGGTCGGCAACGTCATGCACCAGCTCGCCGGCGGCCTGCGCGCCGCGATGGGCTATGTCGGCGCCAAGGATCTCGCCGAATTCCACGGCAAGGCCGAGTTCGTCCGCATCACCGGCGCGGGCCTGCGCGAAAGCCACGTCCACGACGTGACGATCACCCGCGAGAGCCCGAACTATCCGGGCGGGGTGTAAACAACCACCGCTCTCTCCGTCATCGCGAGGAGCGAAGCGACGACTTGTCCGCCATAGCCCGAAGGGCGACGGCGGAAGCAATCCAGGGGTTGCGCGCGCGGCCCTGGATTGCTTCGCTTCGCTCGCAATGACGGCTCCCGTGGGGTCGGCGCCGAACGCCACATCAACAAACAAGAGGAAACACCATGTCCCAAGCCAAGCGCATCGTGCTCGCGTCCCGTCCCGTCGGCGAGCCCAAGCCGTCTGATTTCCGCCTCGAGGAGCACACCATCCCGACTCCCGGCGCCGGCGAGGTGCTGTTGCGCACGATCTGGCTGTCGCTCGATCCTTACATGCGCGGGCGCATGAGCGACGGGCCGTCTTACGCCCAGCCGGTGCCGGTCGGCGGCGTGATGGAGGCGGGGACCGTGTGCGAGGTGGCGGCCTCCAACAATCCCGGCTTCAAGGCCGGCGACATCGTGCTGGCGCGCGCCGGCTGGCAGACGCATGCGGTCTCCGACGGCAAGGGTCTTGCGAAGATCGACCCGAGCCTCGCGCCGATCTCGACCGCCGTCGGCGTGCTCGGCATGCCCGGCATGACCGCCTACACGGGCCTGCTCGACATCGGCCAGCCCAAGCCGGGCGAGACCGTGGTGGTCGCCGCCGCCTCCGGCGCGGTCGGCTCGGCGGTCGGACAGATCGCCAGGATCAAGGGCGCCCGCGCCATCGGCATCGCCGGCGGCAAGGACAAGTGCGACTACGTGAAATCCGAGTTCGGCTTCGACGACTGTCTCGACCATCGCGACCCCGATCTCGCCGCCAAGCTGAAGGAAGCCTGTCCGAAGGGTATCGACGTCTATTTCGAGAATGTCGGCGGGGCGGTGTTCGAGGCAGTGTTCCCGCTGTTCAACGCCTTCGCGCGCATGCCGGTCTGCGGCCTGATCGCCCATTACAACGATACCCAGTCGGTGGCGCCGAAATGGGCCGGCGCGCTGATGCGCAACGTCCTGACCAAGCGGCTCCTGATCCGCGGCTTCATCGTCTCCGACTTCGCCTCCCGCCACGGCGACTTCCTCAAGGACATGTCGGCCTGGGTCCGCGACGGCAAGGTCAAGTACAAGGAGCACGTCACCGAGGGCCTGGAGAACGCGCCCGCGGCGTTCATGGGCCTGCTCAAGGGCGCCAATTTCGGCAAGCAGCTGGTGCGGGTCGGGCCGGACAAGGTCTGAGCCACACCTGATGTGATTCTTCAGCCTGTCCGCAAAAAAGCGGGAACCACAGCGCCTTATCCGGAGTCCTGAGGGAACCGGTTCATCCACGAGGGCCCGGCATCATGCCGGGCCTTCACTTTTCCCAAGGGGGGATTGTCGATGTCGCTGCCCATGGTGCTGCTGCCCGTTTTCGTCGAGGTTGCACTGACCTTCGCGCTGCTGTTCTGGAATAAGAGGAAGGCGCAAGCCACGGATGCCGCCGATGAATTCGGCCTGCCGACTTTGTTCTATGCCCTGATCGCGCTTGCGCTGCCGCTGCGCCATGCCGATCTGGTGATCGTGCTGCTGTCCTGGGTGTTCGTCGTCACCCGCTTCGTCAACGCCGGCTTTATCAGCGGGGCAGACAAGCGCTCCCTGGCCTGGACCGCCTCGGCGCTGGTGCTGCTGGCGATGTGGCTGTATTTCGCCCTGAAGATGCTTCTCCTGATCTGAGACTGGATACCTGAATGACCCCGGCCGCCCGGCTGTCCGCCGCCATCGACATCATCGAATCCATCGAGTCCCAGCGGGCGCCGGCGGCGAAGGCCTTGAAGGATTGGGGCACCAGCCACCGCTTCGCCGGCTCCGGCGACCGCGCCGCCATTGCCGGCCTGGTCTGGGACGTGCTGCGCCGCCGCGCCTCCAGCGCCTATGTCATGGAGGACGACACCGCGCGGGCGCGGGTGCTCGGCATGCTCAAGCTCGAGCGCGGCCTGGATGTGCCGACCATCGCCGCGATGTGCGACGGCAGCCGCTTCGCGCCGCCGCCGCTCACTGCCGCCGAGGAGAAGGCGCTGGCCGCGCGCACCACCGAGGGCGCGCCGCCGCCGGTCGCCGGCGACTATCCCGACTGGCTCGACCCGTATCTTGCCGCCGTGTTCGGCGACGACCGCGTCGCCGAGGCCATGGCGATGGCCAGCCGCGCGCCGCTCGATTTGCGGGTCAACACGCTGAAAGCCAAGCGCGAGAAGGTTCAGGCGTCGCTCAAGCATCTCGGCGCCGTGCCGACGCCGTGGTCGCCGCTCGGCCTGCGCATCACGCTCGGGGCCGACGCGCGCAATCCCGGAATCCATGCCGAGGAGGATTTCATCAAGGGCGCGATCGAGGTCCAGGACGAGGGCTCGCAGCTCGCGGCCCTGTTCACCGCCGCCAAGCCCGGCGAGCAGGTCATCGACCTCTGCGCCGGCGCCGGCGGCAAGACCTTGGCTCTGGCGGCGATGATGCAGGGCAAGGGCCGCCTGATCGCCACCGACGCCGACAAGCGCCAGCTCGCGCCGATCCACGAGCGGCTGTCGCGCGCCGGCGTCCACAACGCCGAGATCCGCACCCCGAAGGGCGACGCCGACCCGCTCGCCGACATCAGCGCCTCCGCTGATCTGGTGGTGATCGACGCCCCCTGCACGGGCACCGGCACCTGGCGCCGCAACCCCGACGCCAAATGGCGCATGCGCCCCGGCGCCCTGGAGATCCGCCTCAAGGACCAGGCCGATGTGCTCGACCGCGCCGCCCGCCTGGTCAAGCCCGGCGGCCGCATCGCCTACATCACCTGCTCGGTGCTGCAGCCGGAGAACGGCGACCAGGTCAGGGCGTTCGTGGCGCGGCACCCGGAGTTTTCCGTCCAGCCCCCGGAGCAGACCGCCACCGTCCTCTGGGACAAGGCCGAGGCGTTTGCCGAGGCCGCCCTGCAGACCCCGGAGGGCTGGCTGATGACCCCCCGCCGCACCGGCACGGACGGGTTCTTCGTGTCGGTGCTGAAGAAGGCCTAGCTGCCGCGAACACCCTCCGCTGTCGTCCCGGGCAAGCCCCGCGCGCGCAGCGCGTGGGGCGCCGACCCGGGACCCATACTCCGCGGCCGTTATGAGGCGCGAGATGGAGCGGCCAGCGTGCCCGAGCCCCGCATCCTGTGGTTATGGGTCCCGGCTCGGCGCGGTCCGGCGCAATGCTTGCGCATTGCCCGGCCCGATTGGCCGGGACGAAGGCCGGGGCCACAAAACAAGTGTCGTCCCGGGCAAGCCCCGCGCGCGCAGCGCGTGGTGCGCCGACCCGGGACCCATACGCCGCGGCCGTTATGAGGTGCGAGATGGAGCGGCCAGCCTGCCCGAGCCCCGCATCCTGTGGTTATGGATCCCGGCTCGGCGCGGCCCGGCGCAATGCTGCGCATTGCCCCAGCCCGCTTGGCCGGGACGACAGCGGTGGGCGCGGCACGCGCCGGTGAATCGCCCGCTTGCAAGGGTTGCGAGTCCCCCCGCAGCGGCGTAATTCCTTGCCATGACAGCCCCAGCCAACACCCCGACCGCCGCCGCCGCCGACACCTCGGTGGCCGCGCTCCATGACAAGATCCTGATCGTCGATTTCGGCAGCCAGGTCACGCAGCTGATCGCGCGCCGGGTGCGCGAGGACGGCGTGTATTGCGAGATCGTGCCGTTCCAGAAGGCGGAGGCCGCCTTCCGGCAGATGAACCCGAAGGCCGTGATCCTCTCCGGCGGCCCCGAATCCGTCCACGAAGAAGGCTCGCCGCGCGCCCCGCAGCTGATCTTCGATAGCGGCGTCCCCGTGATGGGCATCTGCTACGGCCAGATGACGATGGCCGCCCAGCTCGGCGGCACCGTCGAGGGCGGCCACCACCGCGAATTCGGCCGCGCCGACGTCGAGGTGAAGACCTCGAGCCTGCTGTTCGACGGCGTCTGGCAGCCGGGCGAGCAGCACCAGGTGTGGATGAGCCATGGCGACCGCATCACGCAGATGCCGCCCGGTTTCTCGGTCGCCGGCGTCTCGCCGAACGCGCCCTTCGCCGTGATCCAGGACGAGACCCGCAAGTACTACGGCCTGATGTTCCACCCCGAAGTGGTGCACACGCCCGACGGCGCAAAACTGATCCGCAACTTCGTCCGCAACATCGCCGGCCTCGGCGGCGACTGGACCATGCACGCCTTCCGCGAGGAGGAGATCAAGAAGATCCGCGCGCAGGTCGGCAAGGGCAAGGTGATCTGCGGCCTCTCCGGCGGCGTCGACTCTGCGGTGGCCGCGGTGCTGATCCATGAGGCGATCGGCGACCAGCTCACCTGCGTGTTCGTTGATCACGGCCTGCTGCGCCTGAACGAGGCCGAGACCGTCGTCGACCTGTTCCGGCACCACTACAACATCCCGCTGGTGCATGTGGACGCCTCACAACTCTTCCTCGGCGAGCTCGCCGGCGTCACCGACCCGGAGCAGAAGCGCAAGACCATCGGACGACTCTTCATCGACGTGTTCGAGGCCGAGGCCAAGAAGATCGGCGGCGCCGATTTCCTGGCGCAAGGCACGCTCTATCCCGACGTGATCGAGAGCGTCTCCTTCACCGGCGGCCCCTCGGTGACGATCAAGTCGCACCACAATGTCGGCGGCCTGCCGGCGCGCATGAACATGAAGCTGGTCGAGCCGCTGCGCGAGCTGTTCAAGGACGAGGTCCGCGTGCTCGGCCGCGAGCTCGGCCTGCCCGACGTGTTCGTCGGCCGCCACCCGTTCCCGGGCCCCGGCCTCGCGATCCGCTGCCCCGGCGAGATCACGACCGACAAGCTCGACATCCTGCGCAAGGCCGACGCCATCTACATCGACGAGATCCGCAAGGCCGGCCTCTACGACACCATCTGGCAAGCCTTCGCCGTACTGCTCCCCGTCAAGACCGTCGGCGTCATGGGCGACGGCCGCACCTACGACTACGTCGTGGGCCTGCGCGCCGTCACCTCCACCGACGGCATGACCGCGGACTTCTATCCGTTCGACATGAAGTTCTTAGGGAACACGGCGACGCGAATCATCAACGAGGTGAAGGGCGTGAACAGGGTGGTGTACGACGTGACGAGCAAGCCGCCGGGGACGATTGAGTGGGAATGAGGCCGTCAATAAACTACCAAGTTGGTTGACACCGTTGCTTCCTCGCAGCGTCACCCTATTTTGCTAAGTGTGTCGCTTGGACGATTGGTCGCGTCATCAAGAGCAAAGCGAACGGTAGGGAAGACTCTTTAGATGCTGACGCGTATAGAGATTGATGGCTTCAAGAGTTTTGAGGGCTTTGGGCTCAACCTTCGGCCGCTAACTGCCGTTGTTGGCCCTAATGCTAGTGGAAAATCCAACCTATTTGACGCTCTTCGGTTTCTTTCGTCGCTTGTGAAGCACGATATTCGTACCGCGATGCAGGACTTGAGAGGTGAGCCCGAGGAGCTATTTCGCAAGACCCCTGCCGGTCAGTCGGAATGCATGTCTTTTGCTGTGGAGGTGCTGCTGCCCAGAAAGGGCATCGATGCATTCGGGACGTCCTACGAAATCGTCGGCCAGAGACTGCGTTATGAATTGAAGTTAGCCTTGTCCGTAGGGTCAGATGGCAACCCAAAGGGAGTCTACGTTAGAGAAGAGCGTTGCACCGCATTGGCTAAGAAGAATGACCGCGCGTCTTTTCTTGCCGGCAAAAGCATCAAGTATAACTCTAGGGTCAGCCCCTACATCGAGGTCGAGGGCGGCGCCATCCTGGTGCGACAAGACGGTCGCCAGAAACATGGCAGGCCGGTACAGCTCTCGTTGAAGGAAGCCTCTCGGACGGCGCTGTCCACTATCACCACCTCCGAATTTCCGCATCTCTACGCGCTACGCGAAAGTCTCTCAGCTATCAAATTCCTTGAGATCAATCCGAAGCTAGCCAGGAGCGCAAGTGACCGATACGAAGACCATGTGCTCAAGCCCGACGCGTCCAATCTCGCAGCTGTTCTGGCGCGGCTGAAGGAGGCTACTGCGGACAAGGTCAGGCCGAAAGGAGTTCTGTCGGACATTGCAGCAGACCTGGCGTCTCTAATTCCTTCTGTAAGTCGTCTAATTGTTCACGACGATGCGGGACAAAAGCAGTATTCGTTCACGCTTCAGTTCGCAGACCAGCAAGTCTTCAGTTCTCGAGTCATATCGGATGGGACGCTTAGGCTGCTCGCGCTACTAACAGTTTTACATGATCCGGATCGGAAGGGCACCCTTTGCTTCGAAGAGCCAGAGAACGGTGTTCACGAGGGGCGGGTGCCGATGCTTGTCGAATACCTGCGCTTAGCCTCCGAATTGCCCGCTGATCCGGATGATCCAACCTTCCAGGTACTACTCAATACGCACTCTCCTCGAGTAATGAGCTCGCTGAACAATGAGGAGATCGTCGCTGCCGATACCGTTGCAGTCGTTGATCCTAAGACAAAATCGCGAGTCGTGCGAACTAGAATGCGCTCCGGAGTGACTGATAGCCAAGACTTATTGGACCCCGAGACTACACTGACGAGGTTTGAAGTGGAGCGGCTGTTGCAGCATCCGAATGATGCCGCATGACCTACGTGTGTTGGGCGGCTATGTATGAGGGGCCTACCGATAAGGCGTATTTCGAAACGTTAATACCTCGTGCAATGGAAGAGCTGACCCGCCTGCATGGGCTAAGGCAAACGAATATACCGCAATCGGCTGCGATACTTCTCAGGCGAGCCGACAACAACTCCGTTGCTGAGCAGGTCTGTCGGGAGAAACAAGCGTTTCATTTGGTGTTCATACATGCGGATACTGGAGGGCGTAACTTAGAGGCAAACATCGATGATCGCTCCACTAGAATTTGTGAGGTCATGAATACCATATGCAATTGGCCGCCGGAGAGATGCATTCCATTGGCGCCCCGGAAGGAGACCGAGGCTTGGGCCTTGTGTGACCCATCAGCTGTGATGGACGCTCTAGGATACGCAGGTACCCCCAATTCCATAGGTCTCCCCGCCGACGCCGGCGGTGCCGAAGCCTTGCCGGACCCCAAGGCAACTCTCAATGCAGCTGTGAGAGCAGTGAGAGGGCGGCGACGTGGCGTTCAAGCTGAGCAACTGTTAGTAGCTATCGCACAGCGCCAGGACCTGGGCGCGCTTCGTGCCTCCCCGTCGTTTCGGCAGTTCGAAGCTAGGCTTCGTCAAGCTTTAGCAAACCTTGGGTGCATCGAGCCCAACTAGTTGGCGCCTGTCAACCAGGCAGTACGGCGACGCCCAGGTCCTGTTACGGTGACAGCAATAAATTTCTGCATCTCGCTGGCTTCCGAAAATCCCCTCTGCGGCATTCAACAGGAGGATCGGCAATCCTCGCATACCCCGCATGCGCCAACTGCCCGTCGTGCCAGTTTGTCGCGCACGTCTCCCTTGTCACGTCGGGCAAATCACCTCCACATTCTCGCGCATCCCGGCTCGCTGAAGAGGGACGTTTCGCGATCGTCATGAAGCGTCGAGCCGGAGAGGCGACGGGCGCGTTGCTCTGCAGCCGGGTGTCACAGCCTGTGCCGACGAACGGAGCGAGGCGACGGCGAAGTGGCGTGGTCCTGGTCTCCCGACGCTGAGACCAAGCCGGCGGGGATGATGATCCGCTGGTGACGGGGGCAAGACAGCCGGTCCCCGGGGAGAGCGCCTATAAGCCGCAAAACCGTCGCGCAGGGAAGGCCGGATATTGGGCTGAACCTGTGGTTCTGCCGCGTGCTTCTTGTTGCACGCGGACCGCGGGTATCAGCCGATACCCGGTCTTCCCTGCGCCTCTTCGTCGGACGAAGAGGTCGATGGATGGCAAAGCTCGGGCGAATCTCGCCGCGAGAAAGCCGGGGCATGCCCGTTGTTTGAAACGTGGAGACAGGTGCCGGGACGAGGCGCGCGCGGGTTTTCAGCGCCGATGTCACAGCCGGCCGTGAGCGAGAGCCGGTTCGCCGGTGCGCGGCGGTCTCATGGCCCGCGCAGGCGCTGGGCCAAGCCGGTGAGGCGTTTGCGTGCGACGTCGAGCAGCAGGGCAAGCGCGTTGAGGCGCTGCGGCTCTGGTGTCTCCGTCGGGTCCGCGGTGCCGTTGAGATGCCGCTCGCAGTTTTGCGCGAAGGTCGTGGTGATGCGCGACGCCAGATCGCGCACCAACCCATCACGCGCGATCTGCGCCAGCGGGCCGGAGAGGCTGTAGCCGATCGCGAGCGCGACGCGGGTGGCTCGTCCGTCGTCGATCGGAAGCATGCGCCAGCTGATCTGTCCGGAGGTCGAGGTGCGGCTCAGCCGGTCGCGTCCGGTGCCGACGAGCCGGCCCGACAAATCCGCCGCGTTGCGGTCGATGCGCGCAGAGCCGCGGAAGATAGCCGACAGCGGTCCGATGGCGACACTGATCGCACCTTCGATGCGATCCGGGGTCGGGATGTCCGTGATGGTGGCGCCGGGAAAGCATGCGGCGAGGGTCCTGGGCTGACCGAACAGCGCAAAGACCTGCTCTGGCGCGGCGTTCACCGTGAACGACGCATCGAAGCTCTTGGCGGGCATGACCTCGGAAGGATCGAGCGAACCGAGGGCCAGGTCGCCGGAGAGCATGATGCCCACCGCCGCTGGCCGCGCTGGCGCGACCGCGATGGCGCCTGGCTGCGATCCCACCGGGCCGAGCGATGTCCGACCTGCGCCGATCACGGCCGCGATGCCCCGCTGCCGTCGTGCCGCGATCACAGCGCTGACAGCGCGAACGATCCCGACATAGCCGGTGCAGCGGCACAGATTGCCGCTCAGGCCGACACGGATGGCGTGTTCGTCCGCGTGATCGAGGCGCAGCACGAGGTCGCGCGCCGACATGATCATGCCGGGCGTGCAGTAGCCGCATTGCAGGGCATGCTCGCGCGTGAAAGCCACGCGCAGCTCGGCGGCGATCTCATCCTCGTCCAGGCCTTCGATCGTCGTCACGGCAGCGCCAGCGCAGGCCACGGCGAGCGTGATGCAGGAACGGGCCGGAGCGCCGTCGAGCAACAGCGTGCAGGCGCCACAGACACCGTGCTCGCAGCCGAGATGCGTCCCGGTCAGGTCAAGCTGATCACGGAGGACGTCGGCGAGATGGGTGCGAGGTTCGACCGTTGGCTCGATCGCGCTGCCGTTGACGGTGAGCTGGATCTTGTTCACGCGGCCGCCTCCGCGATCGCCCGCGCGAGCACGCTGACATGGATGTGCCGGGCGGCCGGATCGGCCACGCCGGCCTGGATGAGCCGGCGGTCGGCGAGGGCGCGATCGAACTGCGGGGTGAGATGGTTGGTCGCGCCGCCGAACAGGGATGAATCGTCGATGATGATCGGTGTCGTGTCGATGGCGCCGATGACGATGCGGCTGCGGGCGGTGTCGGGCTCGATCAGCACGGCGGCCATTGCATGGGCGAATTCTCCAGGCTTGCGACAGGCCTTGGCGTAGCCGAAGCGTGCCGTGGGTGACAGCGAGGGCAGGCGGATCGCGGTGACCAGCTCGCCGGGACGCAGCGCCGTCTGCAGCACGCCCTGGATGAACTCCGTCACGGCGAGGTCACGCCGTCCCGCCGCGCCTGTCAGTTGCACGCTGGCGCCGAGGGCCGTGAGCGTCGTCACCCAGTCGGCGGCCGGGTCGGCATGACCTAGCGAGCCGCCGATGGTGCCGCGATTGCGCACGGCGCGATAAGCGATGCCACGGGCGATCCGCGGCAAGATGCCATGGGTCACGTCGGGGAGGCGGCCGTCCTCGATGTCGGCATGGGTGACGCAGGCGCCGATCACGAGCGCATCGCCATCGCGCTCGACCGAACGAAGCTCGGCAAGGCCGGCGATGTCGATGATGAGCGGCGGCTGCACGAGACGCAGATTGAGCATCGGACCGAGCGACTGTCCGCCGGCCATGATCCGTGTGCCGTCCTCGGCCTTCGCGAGCAGGCCGACCGCGTCGCTGACGCTCTGGGGACGCGCGTAGTTGAAGGAGGCGGCCTTCACGGCGAGCTCGCCTGTTTCGCTGCCAGCACCGCCGCGACGATCCGGCGCGGCGACAGCGGCGACTGCATCATTTCAGCACCAAGCGGCCGCAGCGCGTCGTTGATGGCGTTGGCGATTGCCGCCGGCGGCGCGATCGCGCCGCCTTCGCCGATGCCCTTGACGCCGAACATCGTGTAGGGCGACGGCGTCTCCATGTGGAACAGGCGCGGCTCCGGGACTTCGGTCGGACCCGGCAGCAGGTAATCGGCCAAGGTTGACGCCAGCGGCTGCGCGGCATCGTCGAACGGCATCTCCTCGTACAGCGCGGTGCCGATGCCCTGGGCGAGGCCGCCGAGAATCTGGCCGTCGACGATCATCGGATTGACGAGGACGCCGCCGTCCTCGACGACGACGTAGTCGAGCAGCTCGACCTCGCCGAGATCCGGATCGACGGCGACCGTCACGGCATGCGCCGCGTAGGAGAAGGTGCCGCTGTCACGCACCGGCTTGTAGCCGCCGGTCGCCTCAAGGCCCGCCGGATCGACGTCGTTGGGCAGGTCCTGCGGCCGGCGGTACCAGGTGTGAGCGATCTCGGCGAGGCTGACGCTGCCGTTCGGCCCGCAGGCCTGGCCCTCGCGCCACGTGACCGCCTCGGGCGCGAGCTGCAGCAGCTTGGCGCCGATGCGCGTGGCGCGCGCGACGAGTTGCGCGCAGGCCGTGCCCACGGCGCCGCCGGCCATCACCATCGACCGTGAGCCCCAGGTGCCGGTGGAGTAGGGCGTCATCGCGGTGTCGCCGAGCACGACGCGGATCTTGTGGGGATCGACGCCGAGGATCTCGTGCGCGACCTGGGCGAGCGTCGTCTCCAGTCCCTGGCCGTGGGAGTGGACGCCGACACGCAGCTCGAGTCCGCCGTCGGGCGTCAGCCGCGCGGTGGCCTGCTCATGGCCGGGCACCATCGGGATGCCCCACCCGGCATAGACCGAGGTGCCATGCGCGGCCTGCTCGCAATAGATCGACACGCCGGTGCCGATCAGCCGGCCGTCCGGCTCGCCGCGCTGCTGTCGTGCGCGCACGGCGGGGACATCGATCGCCGTCAGCGCCCGCTGCAGCGCGCCGGGATAGTCGCCGCTGTCGAAATGCTTGTTGGTGATGTTGTCGAACGGCATGTCCTGCGGCTGCACCAGATTGCGCAGCCGGACCTCGCCGGGTTCGAGCCCGGCCTCGGTCGCGACGGCGTCGAGCAGCAGCTCGAGGGCGAAGCAGACGCCGGTGCGGGCGACGCCGCGATACGGCAGGATCGGGCATTTGTTGGTCGCGACCGAGTAGGTCCGGCAGCGATAGGCCGGCATCCGATACGGCCCTGGCAGGATGCTCGCGATCTGCGCCGCTTCGAGGCAGGCCGAAAACGGATAGGACGAATAGGCGCCGGAATCGACCATGGCCACGCAGTCGATGCCGCGCAGCCGGCCGTCGCGATCGGCGTAGACGGTGATGCGATAGGCGTGCTCGCGGCAATTCGCGCTGGCGCTCAGATGTTCGCGCCGGTCCTCGAGCCAGCGCACCGTCCAGCCCCTGTGCATCGCGAGCCAGCTGAGGCAGACCTCCTCGGGCAGCAGGATGCCCTTGTGGCCAAAGCCGCCGCCGATGTCAGGCGCGATGATGCGGATGCGGCCCTGTTCGATGCCGAGGCAGTCGGACAGACCGTTGCGCACGATGTGCGGCATCTGCGAGCCGGTGTGCAGCGTAAGCTGATCGAGCCGGTGATCGAACGTCGCGACGACACCGCGGCCCTCCAGCGGCGCCATGCACTGGCGTGCGGTCGTGATCTCGCGCGTCACCTTGATCGGCGCGTCAAGCGCGGCTGATATGTCGACCTCGAAGTTGGTTTCCAGGAAGACGTTGTCGCCCCAGTGCTCGTGCACCAGCGCGCTGCCAGCCTCGCGCGCCAGGCGCATGTCGTGCACCGCCGGCAGCGGTTCCAGGTCGAGCTCGACCGCCGCGGCGATGTCCTCCGCTTCGGCGCGGCTGCGGGCGACGCACATCGCCACAAGCTCGCCGACATGGCGCACCTTGCCGGTCGCCAGCACCGGCTGCTCGGAGATCTTGAAGCCGGGCAGGCCGGAGACCGCGCGGATCGGGTTGATGCCAGTGAGGTCATCGGCCGTGAACACGACGTCGCGGTGTTCAGCGGGAACGTGGATCGCCTTGATCCTGGCGTGCGCGATCGGGCTGCGCACGAAGGCGACGTCCTTCAGTCCCGGCAGCCTGATGTCGGCGACGTACTGACCGCGGCCGCGCAGAAAACGGTCGTCCTCCTTGCGCGGCAAGCGCGCGCCGACACCGCGCGGCGCGCGGGCATCCGAGGCGGTCGAGGCCGCGTCCGTCACGTCAGGCCGCGACCGCTGCGGGCAGGATCGGCGCCGTGGCGTCGTGCCGGACGCCGGCGCGCAGGCAGCACACCGGCTGCAGCAGCTTCTCGGCGATCACCTCGGTCTTCTCGTTGTCGCGCAGCACGAAACGGCCCTGCTGCTCGCGGAGCACGCTCACATCAGCCTCCATGCCTGGACGCAGCGCGCCGATCTGATCGGACAGGCCGAGCATGGCGGCGGGGTTCGACGTCACCATCGGCACGACCTGCTCCAAGGTCAGGCCAAGCGCGACCATCGAGCTCATCGCCTGCACGAGGCTGAACTTGGCTTGGCCCGCGAATGGATGGTTCTCGTCGTCGGCATGCTCGTCCGGGGTGCCCGCGGGCGCCGGCACATGGGTGTTGTAGCCGTGGATGTCGGCGCCGAGCGTATGCGGCACGATGCCGGCGTCGATCGCCTTGCGTGCCAGGCGGTAGGAGAAATGGCTGCCATGGCCGACGTCGACCTTGAGCCCGCGATCGAGCGCGGCCTGGATCACCGGATGCACCTCGCCCTTGGTGTTGACGAAGCCGCCGGGATGCCGCGTGAACGGATGCGCCAGCACGTCGCCCGGACGCAGCAGCGGGATCACGCGCTCCAGGATGGTGTCGACATCCTCGCCATTGGTGCCGCTTGCGGGCAGTCCCCACAGTTGGCCGAAATGGACGTAAACGGGAAGCTCGGCGCGGCGGCCGATCTCGGCCGCCATCTCGATGACACGGATGCCCCAGCGCGCGAAGCCGCCGATCTCGGCATGCGCCTTGATGCCGCGAACGAGGTCACGGTTGGCGACCGCCGATTTCACCGTCGCATCGATGTCGACGCAATCCGGCCGGTAGAGATCGGGATAGTAGTGGCCCTCGAGGCCGCCGACCAGATAGGCCGACAGGAAGGCATAGACGCGCGATTGCGCCTGATCTGCGACGAAGTGACGGAAGCCGGGCAGGGTCATGCAGGACGGGCCGCCCTGGTCGATCAGGCTGGTGACGCCCGACTGCACGCCGACCATGTCCGCGTTCATGCCGAAGCGGCCGGTGACGTACTGATAGACATGGGCGTGGGTGTCGATCAGTCCCGGAAGCACGAGCTGGCCGCTGACATCGATGACGTCCTTGGCGCTGGTCGGCAGAATGTCGGATTGGACGGCCGCGATGCGGCCGTTGCGGATGGCGACGTCTCTCAAGCCATCGATGCCGGAAGCGGGGTCAATGACGCGGCCACCGCGCAGCAGGAGGTCGAACGAGGCGCTCACGGACATGCAAGGTCTCCTTTCCGGGGCGCGTGGTCGTCCCGGTCAAAGCCTTCTTCGACGAGCCAACGCAAATGATGCGCCGACTTAGTTACGAAGCATGCTTCGCATTACATCAAGATCCGTGCCATAGACAGCTTCAAATTGATGCAACGTGATCAGCGCTTATGCGGGAGCCGTTCGATGGCCGGAAGGAACAAGCCTAAAGCCGATAGATCGTCTTGGCCGCTCGAGGAGCGTCCGGGCTACCTGATCCGGCGGCTGCACCAGATCCACGTCGCGCTGTTCCAGGAGAAATGCGCCGCCTATGAGATCACGCCGTTGCAGTACAGCCTGTTGACGGCGCTGGCGAAACGGGGAGCGGCCGATCAGACGGCGCTGGCCCAGGACATCGCCCTCGACCGGACCACCACGACAGGCGCGCTGAAGCGGCTGCAGGCGCGGGGTTTCGTCGATCGCAGCGTCGGACAGCACGACCGACGGTCGCGGACCTGTCGTTTGACCCCGTCTGGCGCGGCATTGCTGCGCAAGATCGAGCGGCCGGCACGGGCGGCGCATCTGGCGACGGTCGCGGATCTGACGAAGGCCGATCAGAAGCGGTTCATTGCCATGATGCAAGCGATTGTTGCGGCGCAGGGGCAAAGACTCGACGCGACACGCTCGCCGGACTGACGGCTCCGGCTTGCGATGAGCTCCGATTAGATAATGGGCATGTTGCTGCCCGAAAAGCAGCGCGTCATCGGAGCGCGGTATCCGGCCATGGCGTTCGTTGCGCCAACTACGAAGCATGCTCCGCATTTTCGCGCTGCGGCGTTTTGTCCGCAAACGGCGCATCTGCCAGCCCAATTTCTGCTGACGCCATCGTGGACGCCGATGCGCAGACGTTGCGCTGCGCGTGGCAGGGCGGCTTCTGGCATGTCCCTTGCTGACAAGACCGACGACAGCTGCGCGGAAGCCGCGGCGAAATGAATCCGGGGCGGCGACATCGATGTCGCGGCGTGGAGTAAGCGATGCGATGTCTGCCGCGGCGCAACCCGCCGATCATTGCTCGGGCCAAGAGCGTTCGTGCGCCGTGGTGCGTTGCGCATAACGCGACAGGAGCACCCTGATGCCGGAGCATGCTGATGTCATTGCGACACGCTTCGGAGATGGCGGGCCCGACGGCGGCGACGCCGAGTCCAGCGCATTTCTGCACGGCGTGCTGTCCCGCAAGACGGTGCGCCGCTATAGCGACCGGATGCCGGAAGAGGGGCTGCTCGATCTGCTCGTCGCCTGCGCGCTGAGCGCCTCGGCCAAGTCGGATTTCCAGCAGGCCTCGATCATGCGCGTGCGTGACGCGGAGAAGCGGGCGGCGATCGGCAGACTGTTTCCGAGCATGCCCTGGATCGGAGTGTCGCCGGCGTTCTTCGTGTTTCTGGGCGATGCGCGGCGGCTGCAGCGGATCGGCGAACTGCGTGCCAAGCCCGTCAAGAACGGGACCCTGGAGGGCTTTTTCAACGCCTCGGTCGACGCCGCGCTGGCGCTGCAGACCATGATCCTGTGCGCTGAGTCGGCCGGTCTCGGGACCTGTCCGATCAGCGTCATCCGCAACGAGATCGACACGGTCGCCAAGGTGCTGGAACTGCCCGACATGGTGTTCCCCGTCGCCGGGCTGTGCCTCGGCTATCCCGCTGGGGAGGGCCATGTCAGCCTGCGGCTGCCGCGCAGCATCACCACGCATGTCGACCGCTACGGCGACAATGCGCTGCCCGCAGCGCTCGACGACTACGACCGGCGGCGTCATGCGCGGCACGCGATTCCGAAGGAGCAGCAGCGCGGCAATGCCGAGTTCGGCGAGGCCGAGTTCTACGGCTGGTCGGAGGACAAGGCGCGTCAGGCCGCCAAGGCGGAGGGCGCGGCCTTCCCACCCTATCTGCGCGCGCACGGCTTCAGCTTCGACTGATCAGTTTCATATGAGGAGATGTGAGATGACCAAGCCTTCGTTTCTCCGCCTGTCGGCGCCGTCGCGGCGCGTCGCGCTGGCCCTGCTGGCGGCCGCGCTGACGCTGCCGGCCGCGTTCACCGCCAAGGCCGGCAGCATGGACGAGATCAAGAAGCGGGGCCTCATCGTTGCCACCGAGGACGACTTCCGGCCCTTCGAGTTCGTCAAGGACGGCAAGCCGACCGGCTTCGACAACGAATTGATCGAGGATCTGCGCAAATATGCGCCGTTCGAGATCAAGCAGCAGATCCTGCCCTGGACCGGCATCCTGGCCGGCGTCTCCACCGGCAAATACGACGTCGCCATCACCGCGGCGATCATCACCAAGGAGCGCAAGAAGTCGCTCGACTTCACCAGTCCGATTGCCGACGCGACGCATTATTACGTCAAGCGCAAGGACGACAAGAGCATCAACGCGATCAAGGATCTCAGCGGCAAGACGGTCGGCGTTCAGGCCGGCAGCGCGCTGCTGGGGCGGCTGCCCGAGCTCCAGGCGATGCTGGAGAAGGAGGGCGGCAAGCTCGGCAAGGTGGTCGAATACACCTCCTATCCGGAAGCCTATCAGGATCTCGCGCTCGGCCGCGTCGACTACGTCGTCAACACGATCATCAACATCAAGGCGCTGGTCGCCGAGAAGCCGAACGTGTTCGCGGTCGGCCAGCCCGTCTCCGGCAAGTCGTATCCGGCCTGGGCGGTCGCGAAAGGCAATACCGAGCTGGTGGAATTCCTGAACGGCTTCATCGCCAAGGAGAAGGAAAACGGGCGCTTCGCCGAGTTGCAGAAGAAGTGGTTCGGCGAAGCCTTCCCTGATCTGCCGGTCACGTTCGAGCCGGAATTCTGACGGCGCGGCGAGGGCAATTCATGTGCGGGTGGCGATCGCTGCGCGCCCGTCCGCTTGACGGTCGCGTGGTCCTCCAGCGGGCGCGGTCGGCCGGTGCAGGGCGCCGGCCCCCGCGCGGCGCTGCGGATGGATGGTCATGAGCACGGCCGACGTCCTGGCCATCCTGCAGGGCGCCGTGGTCACGGTGACGCTGTCCTTCGTCGGCATCCTGATCGGGCTTCCCATCGGATTGGGTCTCGCGCTGTTGCGCTGGGCCGACGTGCCGGGGATCGCACGGATCGTGGCCGTCTACGTCTCGGTCCTGCGCGCGACGCCGCTCGTCACCCTGCTGCTGCTGTTGTTCTTCGCGCTGCCCAATATCGGGATCGCAATCGGGCCGGTGTCGGCGGCGATCCTGGCGCTGGTGATGAATACCTCGGCGTTCAACTGCGAGGTCTGGCGCGCCGCCCTGATGAATTTTCCCAAGGAGCAGTACGAGGCGGCGCAGTCCGTGGGCATGCATGCGAGCCTGCGCTTCCGCCGCATCGTGCTGCCGCAGATCGTGCGGGTCAGTCTCCCTGGCCTGGTCAACGAGATGTCGCTGCTGATCAAGGTGACGCCGGTGCTTGCGGTCGTCGGCGTCGTCGACATCACCCGCGCGGCGGTGCGCATCGGTGCCGAGACCTATGAGCCGCTGCCGCCGTTCCTGGTGGCCATCGCGATGTATGCGCCGATCGTGTTTGCGCTGGTCACGCTGCAGCGGTACATCGAGAAGCGCCAGCACGCGAGCGAGGCGGCATGATCCGGGATTTCGCCGTCGTCTGGAGCGAGCGGGATCTGCTGCTGAGCGGACTCGGCAATACCACGATCCTGTCGGTGCTGTCGGCCATCGCTGGACTCGTGATCGCGTTCGTGCTGACGCCGGCTCTGATGTCGAAGCGGCGCTGGCTGGCGCTCACGGTGCGGGTGTTCGTCGACGGCATGCGCTGCGTGCCGTTCCTGCTGTTCGCTTATATCGTCTACTATGGCTTGCCCTCGTTCGGCATCCGGCTCGACAACTGGAGCTCGGGACTGGTGGCGCTGACCGTCTATCACGCCGCTTACCTGGCTGAGATCCTGCGTGGCGCCTGGGCGGCACAGCCGCGCGAGCCGCTCGAGGCCGGTGTCGCCTTCGGCTTCTCCGGGGCGCGATTGTTCCGCCGCATCATCCTGCCGCCGCTGCTGCTCGCGGCAGGGCCCGTCATCGGCAACCAGATGATCCAGATCGTCAAGGACAGCGCCTTTCTCACCATCATTGCGCTGCCCGAGCTGACGCATGCTGCAAGTTCGATCCAGTCGCGCCACTACGTGCCGTTCGCCGCCTTCATCACCGCCGTGGTCCTCTATTGGGGCCTCTGCCTGGTGATCGAAGCCGCCGTCAGCGGCATCGACCGGCTGGCGGCGGCGCGGCGCTGAAAGGAACCTGGGATGACCGACGACATGGCCGTGCTCGACGTCGCCGGCATCTCCAAGCGCTTTGGCGAATTGGAGGTGCTCTCCGACATCAGCTTCACGGTGACGCGTGGCGAGACGGTCTGCGTGCTCGGCCCGTCCGGTTCCGGCAAGTCGACCCTGCTTCGTTGCATCAACTGGCTGGAGCGGCCCGACGCCGGACAGATCTATCTCAATGGCGACCGCATCGGCATCAACAATGGCGGTGTCGTGATGTCCGATCGCGAGCTGTCGCGAGTTCGCACGCGGATCGGCATGGTGTTTCAGCATTTCGCGCTGTGGCCGCATTTGACCGTCCTTCAGAATCTCATGGAGGCGCCGGTGCAGGTGCAGAAGCGCCCCGTGGCCGAGGTGCGCGAGGAGGCGATGGTGCTGCTCGCCAAGGTCGGGCTCTCCGACAAATGCGATGTGTTCCCGGCGCGGCTGTCCGGCGGCCAGAAGCAGCGCGTCGGAATTGCGCGGGCGCTGGCGATGAAGCCGGATGTTCTCTTGTTCGACGAGCCGACCAGTGCGCTCGATCCGGAGCTGGTCGGCGAGGTGCTGGTGGTGATGCGCGAGCTCGCGCGCGAAGGGCGCACGATGGTGATCGTGACCCACGAGATGGGTTTTGCCCGCGACGCCGCCACCCGCATCCTGTTTCTCGATCGCGGCCGCGTCGTCGAGACCGGGCCGCCGGAGCGCTTCTTCGTCAACCCGGACACCGAGCGCGCGCGCCAGTTCATTCAGCGCTACGCCGCCGGATAGCCAAGAGAACAGCGAGGACACGCCATGGATCCGATCTATCATCTGCTTCCCGACGCGCCGAAGCCGGTCACGCCCTACAGCCATGCGGTGCAGGCAGGCCCGTTCCTGTTCGTCACCGGCCAGCTGGCGACCGATCCCGATGACGATTCGCTGCCGCTTCCCGACGGTATCGAGGCGCAGACCCGCAAGGTGATGGACAATCTCGCGCGGGTGCTGAAGGGCTGCGGCATGAACTTCGCGAACGTCGTGTTCGCCCGCATCTACCTGACCGATTTCAAGCGCGACTACGCGCCGATGAACGCGATCTTCTCGAGTCATTTCGACGATGCGCACCGGCCGGGCCGCACCACGATCGGGGTCTGCGACCTCGCGCGCGGCGGCATCGTCGAGATCGACCTGGTCGCCTACAAGCCGTGATGGAGAGTGCAATGGAGCTGATCGAAATTCCCGCGCGGCGCGGCAAGGCGGCCTTTGTCGGGGCGGGGCAGGTCATCACCGTGATCAACACCCATGGCGAGCAGGTGGTCGACACCTGGGCGTTCAATCGCGCCGACCTCTCCGAGTTCATGTCGAATGAGCACACGCGCGCGCATTCGCTGCATCTGGTGCCGCGGCCGGGCGACGTGCTCCGCACCAATATGCGCCGGCCGATCCTGACCTTGATCGAGGACACCTCGGGCGGCATTCACGACACCCTGATCGCCGCCTGCGACCGCTATCGCTACGCGTTTCTCGGGCACGAGGGCCATCACGACAATTGCACCGACAATCTGTTCGCCGGCATGGCCGAGCTTGGCCTGACGCCGCCGGAGGTGCCGAGCCCGCTCAACCTCTTCATGAACATTCCGTGGGACGCGGAGGGCACGCTCGGCTTTGCCGCGCCGCCGCGCCCCGTGCCCGGCGGCCATGCGCGCCTGCGCGCCGAGATGGACCTCGTGATTGCGTTCTCGGCCTGTCCGCAGGACATCCTGCCGATCAACGGCAAGGCGGGGCAGCCGGTCGAGGCGCATTTCACGGTGACATCAGCATGAGCGCAGAGAGCAAGGCGGAGCGTGCCGCCGCCAACCGCCGCCGCTATGAGGAGTTGCGTGCGGCCGGGCAGGAGCTGAAGCAGCTGCCGCCGCCGACGGCGCTGGATGCCGCGCCGATCGCGGAGGGCGCGATCGTCCGGAGCGAGCGGGTGCCGTCCGGCTGGCACACGACGGTGCGGCTGTCGCGCGGCGAGGCGTTGCGCATCATCGATGATCACGGGCGCTCGAGCGCATCGTTGCTGGCATGGCGCGCCGAGGATCCGAGCGAACGGATCAACTGTGCCGACACGGTGAAGGTGCAATGGAGCGCAGCGCTGTCGAAGGGCCGGATGATCCTGTCGGACATGGGACGTGTGCTGCTGTCGGTGATCGAGGATACCTCAGGTGCGCACGATCTTCTGGTCGGCGGCTCGACCGCGGACTCGACGCTCGCGGCCTATGGCGAGGTGACGCGCAACACGCAGGCGAACTTCATCTCCGCCGCTGCCAAGATCGGACTGGGCGTGCGCGACATCCCGCCCTGCGTGACCTTCTTTGCGCCCGTGACGACGGACGTGACCGGGCGGTTCGTCTGGCACGCCGCGCGCAAGCGACCCGGTGATTTCGTCGATCTGCGCGCCGAGATGAACCTGATCGTCGCGGTCTCCAACTGCGCCCATCCGCTCGATCCGGCACGGCCGGTGGCGAGCGCGCCGATCACCCTGATCCAGCATCGGCTGCCGCCGCCCGCGGCCGATGACGTCTGCCGCACGGCGTCAGCGGAAACGTCGCGCGCCTACGCCTTCACCGATCAGCTGTTCGCCTGAGGAGCGCTCATGTCGCCGACCGATCCGGACCGCATCGTCCACGCCTTCGACATTCCCGCCGAGCAGCCCTGGTCACGGGTGCTGAAGAAGGGCCAGACGCTGCGCATCATCGACAGCGAAGGCGAGCAGGCGGTGGATGCGCTGATGTACGTCGCCGACGACACCGCCGAGCGTTACAGCGCGCAGGATACGTTGCGCGTGCAGGGCTCGGCCTATCTCGAGCTGGGCACGCGGTTGATCTCCAACCGCGGCCGGGTGATGGCAAAGATCACCGCCGACACCTGCGGCCGCCATGATACGTCGGCGGGCTGCTGCTCCTGCGAGAGCAATGCCGTGCGCTTCGGCGAGGCGACGCGCTACCAGCATGCCTGCCGGGAGAACTTCATCCTGGAGCTGTCGCGACACGGCCTGACCAAGCGCGACATCGTCTCCAACCTCAACTTCTTCATGAACGTGCCGATCGAGCCCTCAGGCAATTTCACCGTTCTCGATGGGCCGTCGTCGCCGGGCAACTTCGTCGACGTGACCGCCGAGATGGACGTCTTGTTCGTGATCTCGAACTGTCCGCAGGTGAACAATCCCTGCAACGGTTTCGATCCGACTTCGATCCGCGTGGAGATCAGAGAGCCGACAGCATGAACCCTGCCGCCGTAGGGGCATGCTCATCGGATCCATAGGCGGCAGCGAGAGGGGGTTCAATTCGCCTCGTCGCGCAGGTGATACCAGCGATAGAGCAGGCGCTGGCCGATACGCCGGAACGGCGCGAACGGATGGGTCGGCAGCGGCGAGGTGAAGATCGGCAAATCCTGTCCCTTGAACGGTTGGCCCGCGAGCATCTGCGCCATGCGACGGCCGGCCTGGGCCGAATAGGACACGCCGTTGCCGCCATAGCCGAGCGCATAGACCAGCTTCGCCTTGGGATCGGGGCGCACGATGCGCGGCATCATGTCATGGCTGACATCGACCCAGCCCCACCATGAATAGTCGATCTCGATGCCCGTAAGCGCGGGGAATTTGCGATGCAGGCCATCGACCAGGAGCTGGAAGTGTCGGTCATGGGTGGCGTCGGCGCCGGTGATGGCGCTCCGGCTGCCGATCTGGACGCGGTCGTCCGGCAGCAGCCGGTAGTAGAAGCGCAAGGTGCGCGTGTCGGTGATGACCTGCCTCGTCTTGAAGCCGGTCGCCGCGAGCTCGGCCACAGTGAGCGGACGCGTCACCAGCGAGTTCGACAGGATCGGCATGCAGCGGCCGGACAATTCCGGCGTGAGCCCGAGCGAGGTATAGGCGCCGGTGGCGATGCCGACGCCGTTCACGGTCACATTGCCGCCGGGGGTCTGCAGGATGAACTTGCCGTCGCGCTGCGCGATGCGCGTCACCGGGCTTGCGGTATGAACGCGCACGCCGAGCGCGCGCGCCATCTGCAGATAGCCGAAGGCAAGCTTGGCCGGGTGCACACCCGTGCCGAGCGGCTCGTGCACCGCGCCGACGGCTTCGTTCTCGTCGACGAAGTCGCGCGCCAGCTCCTCACGCGGCATCACGCGCGAGGCATAGCCGAAGACGTCGTTGAGCACCTTCGATTCGGCTGCGATCTTGTCGAGATTGCGCTGGCGGTGGGCGATGTAGAGGTGACCGCCGCGTTGCGGCTCGACGTCGATCGGGCTTGATCGCACCAGCTCCTCGAAGGTCTCGAAGCCCTCGGTGACCTCGGCGTGCATGCGCTTGGCGACGTCGAGGCCCCAGCGCCAGATCCATTGCGAGCGTGTCAGGCGGCCCGAGGCATTCTGGGCCTGGCCGCCGTTGCGCGTGCTGCAACCCCAGGCGACGCGGTTGGCTTCGAGCACGACCGCCTTGATGCCGTGCTCGCGCGCCAGGAAGATCGCGCAGGCAAGGCCGGTATAGCCCGAGCCGATGATGGCGACGTCGGCCGTCGTGTCGGCCGTGACCGGACCGTCGCTCTCCGGCGGCTCGCCGGCCGTCGCGATCCAGTAGGTCGGCGCGTAGTCGCGGTTGCGGCCGGGCCCGTCAGAGACGAGCGGATCGTAGTGCGGATCATAGGCGGCCGCCGGCAGAGCGTGCATGTTCATCGCGCGGCACTCCCGGTTGCGGCCGGCTGCGGCGGCCGGTCCTTGCGGAAGGCGCTCTTCGTGCAGATCCTGTCGCCGCGGAAGCCGAACAGGTCGCAGCCCTGCACCTCGATGCGCCGGCCGTCCGGTGCAGTTCCACGGAAGATCCATTCGGACAGGGCCCGATCGCCGAACACCGTATGGCGCGTGCACTCCCAGCTGACGTCGGGCATGCCGCCCCAGGTCGCTTCGAACGCGGCGCGTACATCGGCTGCGCCGCTGATGCGACGGCCGCAGCTGTCGGGCCCTGCGGCCGCGTCGAACACGATGTCGTCGGTCATGCAGGCCATCACGCCTGCGCCATCGTGCCGGTTGAAGGCGGCGAACAGATTATCGAGCAGTTCGCTGCGGACGGTTTCGAGATCGGCCATGTCATGTCCTTGCGCATCGCGCCGCGGCTGGAGCTTGGCTCGCATGTGCCACGCGATCGGCTGGAGGCCCTAGAACCAGAGCGCGCGACCTCTGCGGCCAGAACTGGCCCGATGGTAGGGCGCCGGCTGGCCCTTTCATCACCATGGCGGAGTTGCTGACTGGCCGGATGATGCCGCCTTTGTGCTCTCACGCCCCACGCTGACGATGGCCCTGCAGGAACTGGCCGTCGCGGTCCATGACATCGCCGCCACATCGCTGCCGAGCCCGGCCCTGGTACTCGCTGCGGCGCTGTCGATCTTTGCCGCGGCGCTCGTGCGCGGCTTCACGGGATTCGGTTTTGCGCTGACGGCCGTGCCGCTGCTCGGTCTGTTCATGCCGCCGACGCAATCGGTGCCGGTTGCGGTCTGTCTGCAGCTTCTGATCGGGCTCGGCGATCTGCCGCGCGCCTCGCGGGTCTGCGACTGGTCGTCTCTGCGCTGGCTGACTCTCGGAGGCCTGATCGGCTCACCGACCGGTGTGCTGGTCCTGAGCCTGGTATCCGCCTCAGTGGCACGCGTTGTCATCGCGCTGATCACCGTCGGCGCGGTCGTGCTGCTCAATGCGGGGTTTCGGCTGGCGGCGGCGCCAGCGCGCTGGATCACGGCGCTGGTCGGCCTCGCCGCCGGTCTGTTCAACGGCCTTGCAGGCATGCCCGGGCCACCTGTGATCGTCTATTACAACGCGGGCGCATTCGACCGGGTTGCCGCCCGCGCGTCGATGATGGTGTTCTTCCTGGTCTCCTCTATCGTTGCGACCGCCAGCCTCGCCTGGTTCGATCTCCTGGACCTGCACATTGCGGTCCTGACCGCGCTCGGCGTTCCCGTGATGCTGGTCGGCACCTGGCTCGGCGATCTCGGCTTTCATCGCGGCAGCGACACGCTGCATCGTCGGGTGTCGATCGCAAGTCTCGCGGTGGTCGCACTCGGTAGTGCGCTCAAGGGGCTGAGCGACCTGCTGTAGCCGCTCAGGTCGTTTGCGACGACATGTACCGCGTGAAGATCTGGCCCAGCTTGGCAATTCCCGGCGCGATCCGGTCCGTGCGGATCGAGGAGAAGCCGAGACGGAAGCAGTTGCGCGTCGCCTCCGGGTTGATCGAGAACACGTCGCCGGGCTCGATGACCACGCCTTCGGCGCGTGCGACCTCTGACAGCTTGATCGTATCCGTTCCCGCAGGGCAGGTGATCCAGTAGCTGGTGCTGCCCGGGCCGCGCGACCAGGTGCAGCCCGGCAGCGCCTGCGGCAACAGCGCGTCGAGCAGGGTGGCGCGTTCGAGCAGCACGCGGCCGACCTGCTGCAGATGGGAGCGGTAGTGCCCGAGACCGATGAACAAGGCCGCGACGCGCTGGTTGTTCAGCGGCGGATGGCGCAGCATCAGCCGGCGCAACGCGCGCAACTCGCGGATGACGGGCGCAGGCGCCACGACGTAGCCGAGCCGCAGGCCGGGGGCCAAGGCCTTCGACAGGCTGCCCACGTAGAGCACGCTCTGGTCGCGGTCCAGGCTCATCAGCGGCGGCAGGCTGCTGCCCTCCGGCATCAGATCGCTTTCATAATCATCCTCGATCAGGACGATGTCGCGCTCGCGAGCGACCTGGAGAATCTCCTCGCGCCGCGCCCGCGACATCGCGGTCGTGGTCGGGCATTGGTGGCTCGCCGTGACATAGGCCAGCGCGCAGCGCGCGAACGCCTCGTCAGGGACCAGGCCCTGATCGTCCAGCCGAAGCGGCACAACCTGCGACGTCATCATGCCGAAGATGTTGCGTGCGTCGGGATAGCCGGGATCTTCGATGCCGATCGGGGTGTCGGGCTGCAGGAACAGCTTCGCAATCAAATAGAGGGCGTGCTGTGCTCCGATCGTGAGCATGATCTCGTCGGCACGGGCGCGAATGCCGCGGCGCGGCAGCACCTGCCGCTGCAATTGTTCGATCAGCGCCGGATCGTCGCCGTCGATCATGTCGCGCGCCCAGTTGTTGATCTCGGGGACGCTGAGCGCCGCGCGCGCGCTCTCGCGCCAGTCGTTGGTCGGAAACAGGCTCGGGTCGAACTGCCCGAAGATGAAGGGATACGGATAGGTCTGCCAGTCGAGCGGCTTGACGATATTGCGAAGCGCCGACGGCTGCAGCGCGAATCGCTCGGTCCAGCGCCGGCTGTAGACCTCCGTCGCAGGCTGCCGGGCTTCGCCGATGTGCTTGGGCAGGCCGGCCACGAAGTAGCCGCTGCGCTCGCGCGACACCAGGAAGTTCTGGTCGACCAGCTGCTCATAGGCGATGACGATGGTGTTGCGCGATACCTTCAGCAGGGCTGCGAGATCGCGGCTCGACGGCATGCGGACGCCGAGCGGCAGACGGCCGTCCTCGATCGCGGTCACGATCATCTGCCGGATCTGAAGCTGCAGGAAGGTGCCGCCGCGGTCCAGGCCGTCGAACAGCGAGATCCAGAACAGCACGTCATGGATCGGAACAGCCGGTCCGGTCGCTTGGGATCGCAGCAGGGGCGCGAATTTTGCCATCGAGGTATTTGGTCCTGAAAGCCGTGAGGCGCTCAAACTAAAGCAAAAACCGCGCCATAGCGGAATGATTGCGGGCGTGGCTCGCATGGGCTGGCTCCATTTGTGCATGGCATCTGGCGCTGGCCTGGACCCATCCGACACCGCAGGTTTCGACAACGGCTTGGGAAGTTGAGGGAGTTCGCGGTGAGCTCAGATACCGTCGTCTACGCGGCCCGCAGGATCGTGACGATGAATCCGTCGCGACCCCATGCGACGCACGTTGCGGTGCGAGAGGGGCGGATCGTTGCCGTTGGCAGTGAAGCGGAGATCGCGCAATTCGCTCCTGATGGTCGGATCGACACGCGCTTCCGCGACAAGGTGCTGTTACCTGGGTTCGTCGAGGGCCACAGCCACATCATGGAAGGCATGATGTGGTCGCTGCCCTATGTCGGGGCCTTCGAACGGCGCTCGCCGGAGGGCAGGGCGGTCGCCGGCGTTCCCAACATCGATGCGATCGTGGCACGCCTCCGCGAGGCCGAAGCCGGCATGGCTGATCCGAACGCAACGCTGTTCGCATGGGGTTTCGATCCGCTGCATATCGGTGGTGAGAAGCTGACGCGCGAAGCACTGGACCGGGTCTCGACAACGCGGCCGATCATGGTGATCCACGCCAGCTTCCATATCAGTGTGGTCAACACGCTGGTGCTGGAGCGCACGCAGCTTCTGCATGCCACCGACATCTCCGGTGTCGTCGCCGGAGCCGGCGGTCTGGCCAGCGGCGAACTGCAGGGTATCGCAGCCCGGCTGCGGGCGTTCCGCTTGGTGGGCAATCCGCTGTCGGAGCTGCTGACCATGTCCGACGTGCAGCGCTATGCGTCATCGGCCTGCGTGCAGGGCGTCACCACGATCACCGATCTGCACAACGATCTCACCGACAACACGTTGGACCTTTATCGCTCCGCGACGCAGCAGGCGGAGTTCGGTGTGCGCCTGGTACCGGCGCTGGCCTCGGCCACGCATCCTCCGGACAAGGCCATCGAAAAGATCGCGGCGCTGCGCGAGTCCGGCAACGACAAGCTGCATTACGGCATTGTCAAGCTGGTCGTCGACGGGTCGATCCAGGGCTTCACGGCCCGCCTACGGTGGCCTGGATATCACAACGGCGCGCCGAACGGCCTCTGGTACATCGCGCCGGAGGAGCTGCCGCGCCTGGTCGAGCTCTACCACAAGGCCGGCATCCAGCTTCACATCCACACCAATGGCGACGAGGCGACCGAGCTTGCGCTGGACGCCGTGGAAAAGGCGCAGACCGCTCACCCGCGGCTGGATCATCGCCACACGCTGCAGCACTGCCAGATGGCCGACGCCGCGCAGTTCCGCCGCATGAAGGCGCTCGGTCTTTGCGTCAACCTGTTTGCCAATCACGTCTTCTACTGGGGCGATTCCCACTACGAGCTGACGATGGGACCAGAGCGGGCGAACCGCCTCGATGCGACAGGCACGGCACAGCGGATCGGCGTTCCCTACTCGATCCACTCAGATGCGCCGGTCACACCGCTGTCGCCGCTGTTCACCGCGTGGTGCGCCGTGAACCGCGTCTCCTCGTCGGGCCGCAAGCTCGGTGCCGAGACCGAGGCGCTGAGCGTGGAGCAGGCGCTGAGTGCCATCACGATCGGCGCAGCCTACACGCTCAAGCTCGATCATCTCATCGGCAGTATCGAGACCGGCAAGTACGCGGACTTCGCGGTCCTGGAGCAGGATCCATTGACGGTCACGCCGGAGACATTGAAGGACGTTGCGGTCTGGGGCACTGTCGTCGGCGGCATCGTCAAGGAAGCGCCGCGCGCATGACGGCATCCGCGCCCATTCCGTTCACCGTGATCGGCGGCTTTCTCGGCGCCGGAAAGACGACGCTGCTCAACCGTCTGCTGTCGGCTAGCACCGAGCGCTGCGCCGTGCTGGTGAACGATTTCGGCGAGATCAATGTTGATGCCGCGCTGATCCGCAGCCACGACGGCACGACGATGTCGCTCACCAATGGCTGCGTCTGCTGCAGCATCGGGACGGGCTTTCTCGATACGCTGGCGCGGCTGCTCGACGATATCGGGCGCTTCGATCGCGTGGTGATCGAGGCCAGCGGCGTCGGCGATCCCTGGCGCATCGCGGAGATCGCGCTGGTCGAGCCGTCGCTGCAGCTCGACGGCGTCGTCGTGCTGGCCGATGCAACCCGCATCACGGTGCAGTGCGAGGACCGGCACATCGGCGAGACCATCCGCAATCAGTTCGCCAAATGCGACGTGGTGCTGCTGAGCAGATGCGATCTGGCCAGCGAGAGCCAGCGCAAGGCGGCGTGCGCCGCCATCGGCGCCATCCGGCCGAATGTGCCGATCGAACAATTGTCGACCCTGACGCCTGTGCATCAGTCGGTCTTCGGGCGGGGGCGGGCGGCGCGTTTCCGCGCCGATCTGGTCGCGGAGACGGTCGACCACGAGAACGACTTCCGTCGCTGGACCTATCAGCGGGCCGGACGTTTCAATCGCGACAGGCTGGCCGCCGCGGTGGGCGCCCTGCCGCGCGAATTGCTGCGGCTGAAGGGAATTTGCCGGGTCGACGGCGACGGCCGCGCGCAGGTGTTCCAACTGGTGTCGCGCAACTGGTCGCTGACGCCGGCCGAGGATGGTCCGGCGACCGCGTCGGAGACGATCACGCTCGCCGGCGTGGGGACCGCGGATCTGCCATCGGATCCGGAGCTCGACGCGATCCTCGACCGTGCTTTGTCTACCGCAGCGTGACGCAATGACATCAGAGCCCATTGGACCACCACGCCAGTTTCTCATCATCCACCCGGTCGTGAATCAGGAAGCGGGATAGCTATGTTGATCAGACGACATTTTGTGCTCGGAGCTCTCGGTCTCGTCGCGGCCACGGCCGCATCCCCCGCGGCGCAGGCGCAGTCATCCGGCGGCAACACCTTGGTGGTCGCGACCACGCAGGTGCCGCGGCATTTCAACGGCGCCGTGCAGTCGGGCATGGCGACGGCCATGCCGACCGCCCAGATCTTCGCGAGCCCGCTGCGCTATGACGACAAGTGGAATCCGCAACCTTATCTGGCGCAGTCCTGGGAGGTCGCGGCTGACGGGCTTTCAGTCACGCTTCACTTGGTGAAGGACGCCGTCTTCCACGACGGCCACCCCGTGACGTCCGAGGACGTCGCGTTTTCGATCATGGCCATCAAGGCCAACCATCCGTTCCAGACGATGCTGGCGGCGGTCGACAAGGTCGAGACGCCTGATCCCGCGACCGCCATCCTCCGTCTGAAAAACCCGAGCCCGTCGCTGCTCCTGGCGATGTCGCCGGCGCTGATGCCGATCCTTCCCAAGCACATCTATGGCGACGGCCAGGACCTCAAGACGCATCCGGCCAATCTGAAGCCGATCGGGTCCGGCCCGTTCAAGCTGACCGAGTACAAGCAGGGCGAATACTACACGCTGGAGAAATTCGACAAGTTCTTCATCCCTGGCCGGCCCAAGCTCGACAAGATCGTGGTCAGGCTGGTGTCGGATCAGAATGCGGCCGTCGTCTCGCTGGAACGCGGCGATTTCAACGCGTTTCCCTTCATCGCAGGCGCGCGCGACATCGATCGTCTGCAAAAGTCGCCGAACCTTGTCGTGACCGACAAGGGCATGGCGGGCGTCGGCCCGCTCAACTGGCTTGCCTTCAATACCAAAAAGAAGCCGCTCGATGATGTCCGCGTGCGCCAGGCCATCGCCTATGCGGCCAATCGCGACTTCATCGTCTCCAAGCTGATGGGCGGCAAGGCCACGCCGTCGCTGGGGCCAATCGCACCGGATTCGCCGCTCGCCGAAGCCGCCGTCGAACCCTACAAGGTCGACTACGCCAAATCGGCCGCGCTGCTGGATGCTGCCGGCTACGCCAAGGGGGCGGACGGCTCGCGTTTCTCGCTGACCATCGACTACATTCCGGGCGGCGACGAGCAACAGCGCAACGTCGCCGAGTACCTGCGCTCGCAGCTCAAGCGGGTCGGCATCAATCTCGAGGTGCGCGCCGCGCCGGATTTCCCGACCTGGGCGCAGCGCGTCTCGAACTTCGATTTCGACCTCACCATGGACACCGTCTACAACTGGGGTGACCCGGTGATCGGCGTCAACCGCACCTATCTGACGTCGAACATCCGCAAGGGCGTCATCTGGTCGAACACGCAGCAATACTCCAATCCCAAGGTGGACGAGCTGTTGCAGGCGGCGGCGGTCGAAACCTCGCCCGAGAAGCGCAAGGCGCTGTACTCGGAGTTCCAGAAGATCGTCGTCTCGGATGTGCCGATCTACTTCATCAACGTCAGCCCGTACTACAATGCCTTCGCCAAGGGGCTCGGCAATCTCCCGAACTCGATCTGGGGCATGATGTCGCCGCTCGACGAGCTCTACTGGGAAACGCCGCCGAAGACCTGAGGCGGAGCTATCCCCGGTTTCGTGAGAGCCACGAGGAGACTTGCTGCACCATGGCATTCGCCACCCATCTGGCCCGGCAGATCATCAATGCTGTCGCGCTGCTGATCGCCGTGCTGGTGCTCAACTTCTGCCTGATCCATCTTGCTCCCGGCGATCCCGTCCAGGTGATCGCCGGCGAGATGGGCGGCGCATCGGCGGAGGTCGTCGCGGCACTGCGGGCCAAATACGGCCTCGACCAGAGCCTGTTGCAGCAGCTGTCCATCTATCTCGCGAACGTCGCCGTCGGCGATTTCGGCTACTCCTACTACTTCAACCAGCCCGTGCTCGGCCTGATCCTGCAGCGGCTGCCGGCGACGCTCTATCTGACCCTGTGCGCCCTTTCCGGTGCGCTCGCGATCGGCACATTGCTCGGGGTGGTCAGCGCGCGGCGGCCGAACGGCCCCTTCAGCCACGCCGTCACCGTGGTCTCGCTGGCGGGCTATGCCGCGCCGATCTTCTGGACCGGGCTGATGTTGCTGCTGCTGTTCGGCTCGGTATGGCCGATCCTCCCCGTGGTCGGAATGACCGACGTGGTGAATCCCAAGCAGGGCTTCGCCTACGCGCTCGATGTCGGCCGCCATCTGGTGTTGCCTTCGCTGACGCTCGCGCTCGTGTTCATCGCGCAATACAGCCGGCTGGCGCGGGTGAACATGATCGAGGCGCTGTCGGCCGACTATGTCAGAACCGCCCGTGCCAAGGGGCTCCCGGAATGGCTGGTCGTCGGCAAACACGCGTTGCGCAATACGCTGATCCCGATCGTCACCGTCGCCGGCCATCAGTTCGGCAATCTGTTCGCCGGCGCCGTGCTGGTCGAGACCGTGTTCAGCTGGCCCGGCATGGGCCGGCTCGTGTTCGATTCCATCCTGCGTCGCGACTATCCGACCCTAATGGCGGTGCTGTTCTTCTCTGCGCTGATGGTGATGACCGCCAACATTCTAACTGACGTGGTCTACCGCCTCGTTGACCCGCGAATCCGGACAGGACGGCGATGACGGTGATCGAGAGCACCTCGCAGGTGTCGACGTCGCCGGCCGATCTGCCCGCGCGAACCGCCGCGTCGCCGGGCCGCCTGGCGCTGCGGCAGTTCATGAAGAGCCCGTCGGGCGTCGCCGGCGCCTGCATGCTGATCCTGATCATTCTGGTGGCCGTGGTCGGGCCATCGCTGTATCCGGTCGATCCGCTCGATCTCGTCGGCGCCCCGTTCATGCCGCCGGATGCCGATGCCTGGTTCGGCACCGACTATCTCGGACGCGACGTCCTGGCCGGCCTCATCCATGGTGGGCGCGCGACGCTCGCCGTCGGCGCCGTCGCGGCGCTCATCACGATCGCAATCGGGCTCGTCATCGGCGCGGTCGGCGGCTTTTTCGGCGGTGCGATCGATGCCACCATGGTCAAGATCACCGAGTTCTTCCAGATCCTGCCGCCATTGCTGTTCGCGATGGTGCTGGTGACACTGTTCGGACCGAAGCTGACCACGATCACGCTCGCGATCGGCGGCGTGAGCTGGACCTCGGTGGCGCGGCTGACGCGGGCGGAGTTCATGCGGCTGCGCGATCTCGATTTTGTCAAGGCGTCGCGCGCGGCGGGCGCCTCCAACGCGAACTTGATCCTGCGCGTGCTGCTGCCCAATGCGCTGCCCGCGGTGATCGTGTCGGCGACGCTGGCGATCGGTGTCGCGATCCTGTTCGAGGGCGGGCTGAGCTTCCTGGGTCTGGGCGACCCGAACGTCATGAGCTGGGGACTGATGCTGGGCCAGAACCGCAACTACATTCTCGATGCCTGGTGGGCGGTGATGTTCCCGGGAGCGGCGATCTTCCTTGCGGTGCTCGCGATCAGCCTGGTCGGCGACGGTCTCAACGACGCGATCAATCCGCGTCTGCGGCGGAGGTCGTGATGAGTGCGCTGCTCGAAGTGGATGATCTCAACGTCAGCATGCGCAACGGGGCCGGCCGCCTCGTCCCGGTGATCGAGAACCTGTCGTTCACGATCGCACCGGGGCGGACCCTGGCGCTGGTCGGTGAATCCGGCTGCGGCAAGAGCATGACGGCGCTGGCCCTGATGCGGCTGCTGCCGGAGGATTTCGTCGTTACCTCGGGCCGCATCGTGCTGGAGGGCAGGGACGTGCTGGCCTTGCCGCCGAAGGAGATGCGGGGCTTGCGCGGCAGCGCTATGTCGATGATCTTCCAGGAGCCGATGACGGCGCTCAATCCGCTGTTCACCGTGGGTGATCAGATCGGAGAGGTGCTGCGCTGGCACCAGGGGCTCGATCGCGCGGCGGCGCGCTCGCGCGCCATCGAGCTGCTCCGCGCCGTGCAGATTCCGGCGGCCGGGCAGCGGATCGATGCCTATCCTCACCAGCTCTCGGGAGGCATGCGCCAGCGCGTGATGATCGCAATGGCGCTGGCCGGGCGGCCGAAGCTCTTGATCGCCGATGAGCCGACCACCGCGCTCGACGTCACCGTGCAGGCGCAGATCTTCGACCTGCTGGCCGAGCTGCAACGCAGCACCGGCACGGCGATCCTGCTGATCACCCACGATCTCGGCGCGGTCGCAGAGCTCGCGGACGAGATGCTGGTGCTCTATGCCGGACGCTGCATCGAGGCGGGGGCCGCGGACGCGATCGCGACAACGCCGCGTCATCCCTATACGCGGGGTCTGCTGAACTGTGTTCCGCACCTCGCCCTTGGCGAGCCGCCGCGGCCCTGGGTCGATCTCGGCGAGATCCCCGGCATGGTGCCGCCACTCGGCGCGCGCGGTGCCGATTGCGCCTTTCTCGCAAGATGCGCGCAGGCCCGCGACATCTGCCGTGCGAAGCTGCAGCCTGCGCTCGAGCCGATTGCCCCGGGGCACGCCGTGTCGTGTTGGCGCAGGACGGAGATCGCGGCATGAGCATGGCGGAAGCCATCCGCGGGACAGGCGCCCAAGAGGTGCTGCTCGACGTCAACGACCTCGTCGTGCATTTTCCGGCCGGCCGCCGCCATGGCAAGCCGTCCTTCGTGCACGCGGTCGACGGCGTCAGCTTTCGCGTTCGCCGCGGCACCACCTTCGGCATCGTCGGCGAGAGCGGCTCGGGCAAGTCGACCACCGTGCAGGCCGTGATGCGGCTGGTGCCGGCGACATCCGGCCAGATCGTGTTCGGCAACCGCGACATTGCGGGCCTCACCGGCCAGCCGCTGCGCGAGGTGCGGCGGCATCTGCAGATCGTGTTCCAGGACCCGTTCTCGGCGCTCAATCCGCGCCGCCGCGCGGGCGATCAGATCCGCGAGCCCCTCGACCTGCTCGGAATCGGCACGCGCAGCGAGCGCGACGAGCGCGTGCGCCGGCTGCTGGCCGAGGTCGGTCTGCCGCCACAAGCCGCCGACCTGTTTCCGCATCAATTTTCCGGCGGCCAGCGCCAGCGTTTGTGCATCGCTCGGGCGATGGCGCCAGAGCCCGACCTGATCGTCTGCGACGAGGCGGTGTCCGCGCTCGACGTGGCGATCCAGGCGCAGATCCTCAATCTGTTGAAGCGGCTGCAGCGCGAGCGTGATCTCACTTACATCTTCATCTCGCACGATCTCGGCGTGATCCAGAAATTCTGCGATGAGGTCGCGGTGATGTATCTCGGCAAGATCGTCGAGCAGGCGCCGGCGGCCGACATCTTCGCCGCGCCCCGTCATCCCTATACGTGGTCGCTGATTGCGGCCGCCGCGCCGCCCGGCCCGATGCGTGAGGACCTGAAGCGCCGCTATCTCGTCAAGGGCGATCCGCCGAGCCCGGTCGATCCGCCGCCCGGCTGCCGTTTCGCGCAGCGCTGCCCGATGGCGATCGACGAATGCTCGCAGCGTCTCCCCGTTCTGGATGCGATCGGATCACATCATTACGTTGCGTGCCACCGTGCTGCCGAGCTGCCCTGAGACAAGCGGGCCGTGCAATCGCGCGATATCAGCTCGGCGCACGCGAGCCTGCTCGGCTCCAGCTGGAGTATGAGGTCGACTGATCGCAGAGCTCGGGCCCAGGTCGCCGCGAGACAGCCCAGTCATGCCTGCTGTTTGAAACGTGGAGAAGGGCCCAGACTATTCCGCGCTGGCGTTGCCATGTGTCCTTTTCCAGGAGCCCTTCGACGAAAGCCCGTTCGTGGACATGCATCGGACGTCCGCGCCGTCGTGCAACACGAACCGGACTATGCACCCGCTGGAAAGACATGGATGTTGGCCAGTCAATCAACCGATTGGTTGAGACCCGGATTCGTCGGCTCAGGGGGCCGGCGCGAAGTGATCGGCGTGGTCCGGAAATTGCTTGACTAAGTGTGGTGCCTGTCTCAGCGTCATCAGCGCGAGGACACGGCAGATGTCCCGAATGGAGTGAAATCGAGGAGGGGAGGCCATGCTGATGCTTTTGGGCCGCTCGGACGCGGCAACCAGCGAAGCCGTGCACTTCGCCCAGTCCATATTGGACGGATCGGCGACAGCATTTTATGAGATCGACGGAGGGTACAATCTCCAGCGCTTCCTGTTGTCGGGCATTCCGGAGCCGTTTCACCGGCAGTATCTCGAGGGCATGAGCGAGTTCGATCCGCAGCATCCGCGTCACGCGGGAGCTCTTGCGGTCGCGCGGCTGAGCAGGACGATGTCTGGCAAACAGCCCGACGAGATGGCGCCCTACCGCGCCTTCGTCGATCAGTGCGGGATCGTCGATATGGTCGACTTCTTCTTCCGGCGTGATGACCAGATCGTCGCCGGCATGAGTGTCGCATGGAACAAGGATGCACGGATTCCTGAGGGGGCTGAGGCCATCGCCCAGAAGATTCATCAGTATCTTCAATTCAACCTTGTCGGCCGGCCAGCCGGGTCCGAGGACGGGCAACGCTACGGTCTGACCAGCCGCGAGATGGATGTGGTGCGGCTCCTGTGCTGCGGCCGCACCAATCGTGAGATCGGCGAATGTCTGAAGATCGGCCAGGCGACGGTGAAGACGCACCTGATCCACATCTTCGAGAAGCTCGGCGTGGAAACGCGATCCGCCGTCGTGGCGCTGATGGCGCGGCCGAACTAGCGCGCGGCCGCTCTCGCTCAGGTGCTTGCGAGGCCGTGGTCGATGGCGGCGGCGATTGTTCTCGCATCGTCGGCGGTGATGATCAGAGGCGGCGACAGGATGATGTTGCTGCCGGAGACGCGCACCATCACGCCGGCCTCGTAGATCGCATCGGCGATCCTGCCGACAGTCTTCTTGTCGAGCGCCTTCTTCGTGGCGCGATCCGCCACCAGCTCCAGCGCGGCCATCAATCCCTTGCCGCGGACATCTCCTACGATGTCATGCTTCTGCTTCAGCGCGGCGAGCGCGTCGTTGAGGACGATGCCCGAGGCTGCGGCCTTTGCATCGAGTTGCAGCCGCTTGGTTTCAGCCAGCGCGGCAATGCCGGCGGCGCAACCCACCGGGTGACCCGAATAGGTGTAGCCGTGGCCGATCGAGCCGAAGCTGGTCTCGTCGCTCTCGAACGCCTCGGCCATCTTGTCGCCGATCATGGTTGCCCCCAGCGGGAAATAGCCTGACGTGACCGCCTTCGCGATCGTCATCATGTCCGGCTTGACGTTCCAGAGCCGTGCGCCGGACCAGGCGCCGGTGCGGCCGAATCCGGTGACGACCTCGTCCGAGATCAGCAGGATGCCGGTGCGGTCGCAGATCTCGCGCACGAGTCCCATGAAGCTGTCATGCGGCACGATCACGCCGCCGGCGCCCAGCACGGGCTCCATGATGAAGGCGGCGATGGTATCCGCGCCCTGGAATTCGATCTCATCGACCAGCGCATTGGCACAGAGCTGCGCGAGCTTGGCCGCATCGGTCTCGTTGAACGGATTGCGATAGGTCCAGGGCGAGGGGATGTGGTGGGCGCCAGGCAGCAGCGGCTCGTAGTTGCGGCGGAAATTGGCGTTGCCGTTGACCGACGCGCCGCCGAAATGCGTGCCATGGTAGCCCTTTTTGAGCGACAGGAACTTGGTGCGGTCGCGCTGACCCTTGATCTTCCAGTACTGCCGCGCAAGCCGCAGCGCCGTCTCGACCGAGTCGGAGCCGCCCGAGGTGAAGAACGCCCGGGTCATGCCTTCGGGCTTGAACCATTCGGTCAGCTCGTAGGCAAGCTCGATCGCCGGGCCTGTCGACACGCCGCGGAAGCCGGAATAATACGGCAGCTCGCTGAGCTGATCGGCAATCGCCTGCTTGATCGGGGCGCAGCTATAGCCCAGCGTCACGTTCCAGAGGCCGCCGACCGCGTCGAGCACCGACTTGCCATGGATATCGGTGACGTGGACGCCCTCGCCCTTGGCGATGATGCGCGGCGGATGGTCCCGCATCTCCTTCGGATGCGCCATCGGGTGCCAGATGCGCCGGGCGTTGTTCTCGATGAGAAAGTTGATGTCGCGCATGGAGTGCTCCGATGGTGGTCAGTCGAAAACGAGGCCAAGCATCTGCAAGGCCTGACTATACGATTTTTCGGGGTGCCGGACATCGAACCAGACGGTCGACAAGCCGCAGGCGACCGCGCCGTCGATGTTGCGCTGCTGGTCGTCGACGAAGACGCAGGCTTGCGGCGCGAGCCGCAGAGCGTCGCACGTCGCCAGGTAGGCGCGGCGATCAGGCTTCAGGATCCCCGTGTGCGTGGCATCGATGATGACGTCGAAATGCGCGAGCAGCGGCAGCCGGTGCCGAAAGTCCTCACCATAGAAGAGGTCGAGCTCGTTGGAGAGAATGGCAAGCTTGCAGCCGGCGCGGCTCGCAATGCGAATGGCGCGCTCGGCTTCGGGACGGATGACCAGCGCCGGATCGGCGCCGCGCGCGCGGCGCACGAAGGTCTGCATGTCGCGCCAGTCCTCGCCGACGAGCCTGCCGACCTCGCGGCTTCGGGCCGCCCAATAGTCGCGCTCGGACAACTCGCCACGTTGCATG
The DNA here is from genome assembly GCF_051168215.1 of Bradyrhizobium sp. HKCCYLRH2015. NCBI lineage: Bacteria > Pseudomonadati > Pseudomonadota > Alphaproteobacteria > Hyphomicrobiales > Nitrobacteraceae > Bradyrhizobium > Bradyrhizobium sp. HKCCYLRH2015. The sequence goes on from NZ_JBNPUO010000012.1 coordinate 73,812, forward strand.
GCCGACCAGAGCGGATCGCTGTCCTCATCGAACGGGCCGCGCCAAGTCAGCGTGCCCGCGGCAAGGCCGAGCACGGCCTCCGTTGCGTCGTGGGTTTCGAACAGGGTCTTTGAGATCACCCCGCCGAAATCCAGAACCAATGCACGTGACGAGGCGGCGGTCATCGCTGCTCCGCGTGGGGCACGCCGGCCGGGATGATGCCGCCGGCAACCCAGCGATCGAAGATCGCGAGCACCTTTGCAGCGAAGCCCTTGTCGTTGATGTGGTCCTCGATCTCATGCAGCTCGACCGGCGGATGCAGGGCGCCGCGCATTTCCGTGACGAAGGCGTCGAGGCCCTCCGGATCATGCAGCGGCTCGCCGTCCTGATCCCATTGCTGGATCCCGCCGGCCGGGAGCACAAACGCAACTGGCGCATTCATCGCAGAGAGCTTGGCCGCGATCGCGCGCGCGATCCGGCGCCGGTCGGCGGGACGCGACGTCGCGGAAGCGAGCAGACGATTATGCGCGTGGAACGGGCGGTCGGCGAGCTCGGTCGGCACCGGCAGCCAGGCGGGGAAGTCCACCATGTCGATGGCGCCGGGCGCCACGATCTGCGGAATGCCGTTGCGGCCCGCATTCGTCAGCCGATCGGAGCCGGAATTCACCACCGAGCCCATCAGCTGATTGGCGACCTCCTGCAGGCTGAGATCGAGCACCGCGGCAAATCCGCGATGCGCAGCGATCGACTCCATCGCGCGGCCACCCATGCCGGTGGTATGAAAAACCACGACCTCGTAGCCGCGCGCCTCGAGCTGAGGCTTCAGATCGACCATGTAGCTCAGGCAGCTCTTGCCGAGCGACGTCAGCGCCACGATCGGCCGGTCGGGCCGCGGCCTGATCGCGCTGCGGGCTGCGCCGACGATCGCACCGCAGCCTTGCGACAGCACCGCGGTGCAGGTGCCGTTGAGGCCATAGAGCCCGCCCGCCCACAGGATCATCATCAGATCGGCCGCGATGCGTTCCGGCGGGATCAGATGCGAGAACGCGATCGTCGAGACGATCAGCTTGGGAAAGCCGAGCGGCAGCGCAAGTGCGACGTCGAGCGCCAGGTCGGTGCCCATGGTGCCGCCGATCGCGATCATGGCGTCGATCTCACCTTGGTCGCATAACCGTCGTGTCAGGCGCGCCGCGCCGCGTGCCATCAGGGTCATCGACGAGTTCTCGTCGCCGCTGGCGATCACCGCTTCGATCGTCGTGTCGGCAGCGGCAGCCACGGCATGCTTGTCGTGCGCTGCCGCGTAGGGAGGATCGCCGAGCACGCTGATGTCCATCATGACGGCCTCGCCGCCGGCGCCGCCGATGCAGCGCTGCATGAACAGGAGCTCGTCGGCCTTGGTATCGCCGGTGCCGATCAGCAGGATGCGCGGAGGTGATCTGTTGGTCATGGTCTTGGAATGTCGTCTCGAATGCGAGGAGGGCGGCAATCTGTCGTCGTGAGCAGCCGAGTGGTGCCCGCAACCTATGAAGTTGTTGCAATGCATGACATCCACCTATCGGTGGATTGCGAGAAAAGGCTCATCCGGCTGAATGAGGTACGATCGGACTCGGCAGCGTGGCGATCGATCAGCCGGTTCTTTACAGGGCTCCTTCATGTTACAATCCGAAATCGACGCGTTGCGTGGAGCGGCTGTCTCTGCGCAACGGCTCTTCATCGCCGGTGCCGTTGCCGAGAGTTCGGCCGGCAGTCGTTTGGACGTGATCTCCCCGATCGATGGCAGGCGGCTGACGACGATTGCTGACGGCAGCGCCGAAGATATCGATCGCGCGGTGCTGGCCGCGCGACGAGTCTATGACAGCGGAGCATGGTCGCGCGCGGCGCCCGCGGAGCGCAAGACGGTGCTGCTGCGATTCGCCGATCTCGTCGAGCGCCATGCGCTCGAGCTCGCGGTGCTCGGCGTGCGCGACAACGGCACCGAGATCGGCATGGCCTACAAGGCGGAGCCGCTGTCGGCAGCAGGCTCCATCCGCTACTACGCGGAGGCCATGGACAAAGTCTATGGCGAGATCGCGCCCACCAGCCGCGATGTGCTCGGCTTGATCCATCGCGAGCCGCTCGGCGTGATCGGCGTGATCGTTCCATGGAACTTTCCGTTGATGATCGGCGCCTGGAAAATCGCGCCCGCGCTTGCCGCCGGAAACTCCGTGGTGGTGAAGCCGCCAGAGACCGCGTCGCTGACGCTGCTGCGCCTGGCGGAGCTGGCGAGCGAAGCCGGTTTGCCCGAAGGCGTGCTGAACGTCGTCACCGGGCGCGGCGCCACCGCCGGCGAGGCGCTGGCCCTGCACATGGATGTCGACGTTCTGGCGTTCACGGGGTCGGGAGCAGTCGGGCGACGGCTGCTGGAGTATTCGGCGCGCTCAAATCTGAAGCGAGTCTATCTTGAGCTCGGCGGCAAGTCGCCGAACGTGGTCTTCAACGATGTCGTGGACATCAAGCAGGCCGCCAAGGTGTCGGCGAACGGCGTCTTCCGCAACTCCGGTCAGGTTTGCGTGGCCGGCTCGCGGCTGCTGGTACAGTCCAGAATCTATGACCGGTTCTTGAGCGAGCTGCTCGCGGTCACAGCCAAGCTCAGGGTCGGCGATCCCCTCGATCTCAGCTCCGATATCGGCGCCGTCAACAGCGATGCTCAATTGCGCAAGAATCTCGACGTCGTACGGCAGGCGGAGGAGGAGGGGGGAGAGCGGCTGTGTGGGGGTGAGCGGCTGCATGAGACCGGCGGCGGCTACTACATGGCTCCGACAATCTTCGCCGGTGTGAGCCCCGGCATGCAGCTGTGGCGCGAAGAGGTGTTCGGCCCTGTGCTTGCGGTGACGCGGTTCGAGGATGAGGACGATGCGGTGCGGCTCGCCAATGCGAGCGTCTACGGACTGGCCGCCGCGGTCTGGACCGGATCGCTCCGGACAGCGCATCGGATGGTGCGCGCGATCAATGCCGGCGTGGTGCATGTCAATACCTATGGCGGCACTGATCTGACGGTGCCGCTCGGAGGTTTCAGGCAGTCCGGCTTCGGCCGCGACAAGTCGCTGCACGCGCTCGACGAATACACCGATCGGAAAACCGCCTGGATTGCGCTATGACGCCGCCAGCACATCCGGCGCTCGACCGGCTGATCGACGCGGAGCAGGCGCGCTTCCTGCGCGAACATCCGCGCTCGGCGGCCGCGTGGCGGGAGGGGCAGCGGCACTTCCTGTATGGCGGCCCGTCGCACTGGATGCGTCGCTGGGCGGGCGGCTTTCCGGTCTATGTCGATGCGGCGTCCGGTGCCCATGTCAGGGATATCGACGGTCGCGATTATGTCGACTTCTGCCTTGGCGATACGGGCGCGATGTGTGGCCACGCGCCCGAGGCCGTGACGCGAGCGGTTACGCGGCAGATCGCGCGCGGCGCCACGATGATGCTGCCGACCGAGGACAGTCTTTGGGTCGGCGCCGAGCTGTCGCGCCGCTTCGGTCCCCGCTATTGGACCCTGACGACCTCGGCAACCGATGCCAACCGCGCGGCCATTCGGATAGCACGCATGATCACCGGTCGTGCCAAGGTCCTGGTGTTCTCCGGCTGCTATCATGGCGGGGTCGACGAGGCGCATGTCGAACTTCGCGACGGGCGGGTCGGGCTGCGCAACATGATTCACCCAAATGCAGTCGCCTATGACGCCGTGGCGAAGGTGGTCGAATTCAACGACGTTGCGGCGATGGAGATGGCGCTTGCGGAAGGCGATGTCGCCTGCGTGCTCACCGAGCCCGTGATGACGAATTTCGGCATGATCCCGGTCGCCGACGGGTTCCACCGCGCCCTGCGCGAGGCGACGCGGCGCGCCGGCACCGTGTTGATCATCGACGAGACGCATACGTTGTCGTGCGGGCCGGGCGGCTACACCGCGCTTCACGGGCTTGCGCCGGACATCCTCGTCGCCGGCAAGGCAATCGCCGGCGGCATTCCGGCCGGTGTTCTCGGTCTCGATGAGGCCGTTGCCGAGCAGCTGTGGCACATCGTGCCACAGGTCAATCCGCGGCAGCGACAATCGGCGCACCTTGGGTTCGGCGGCACGCTGGCTGGCGGCGCGTTGGCGGTGGCCGCGATGCGTGCCGTCCTGGAGGACGTGCTGACGGCCCCAGCCTATGCACGCATGATTGGACATGCCGAATGCCTCGCCGCGCGGGTCGGAGACTTGATCTCCCGCAACGCTTTGCCCTGGCACGTGACCCAGATCGGCGCCCGCATCGAGATCATGTTCATGCCTGATGCGCCGCGCAATGGAGCCGACGTGATCGCGGCACGACAGCCGGATCTCGAGACGTTGATGCACGCCTACTACATGAACGAGGGCATCCTGATCACGCCGTTTCACGGAATGCTGCTGACCTGCCCTGCAATATCGTCCGCCGATGTGGACACGCATGGCGAGATTTTCGAGCGCTTCGTCGGGCTGGTCCGAGATGCAGGAGTGATCTGATCGTGGCGTCGCCGTTCGACCTGACGGAGCGCGTTGCTCTGGTGACCGGCGGCGGCCGGGGTATCGGCGCTGCGATCGTGACGCGGCTGGCGGAGGCGGGAGCTCACGTCGTGATCGCCAATCGCTCGCGTAATGTGGCCGAATCGCTCGCGGCCGATTTGGGCGGAAGGCATCTCGCGGCGAGCGTCGCGGGGTTCGATAAACTCGATCGTGGCGGTCTGCACGAGCTCGTGAGTGACGTGGCTGGCCGTTTCGGCCGGCTCGACATTCTGGTGCACAACGCAGGCGGCTGCCCCTGGGCCGGCATCGAGGAGCTCGACGAAGACAAGCTCGATCAGGCCATGTCGATCAACCTCACCGCGGCCATCTGGCTCATCCAAGCGGCCGTGCCGTTCATGCGCACGCAGCAATATGGGCGAATTTTGGTGACTTCGTCGATTTCGGCCCGGCTGGCGATGGGGGGAGGCGCGCACTACTCGGCCGCAAAGGCAGCGATAAACGCATTCATCCGAGGCACGGCCTTCGAATTGGCGCGCGACGGGATCACGGCAAACGCCGTGGAGCCGGGGTTCATCGCCAAGCCCGGGCGAGGGACCTTTAGCACTCCCGAAAATCTGTCCCGGGTCGCTCGCCATATTCCGATGGGACGGATCGGGACTGCCGACGACGTTGCCTACGCGATGCTTTATCTCGCCTCCGAGCAGGCCCGCTACGTCACCGGGCAGACCATTGTGGTCGACGGGGGAGCGACGCTTCCCGAGACGGGCTTTGCAGTCGAACGACAATGGGGCTGATGCGCGAGCCGTTGGCGCCGCAGTAGCCGCGCGCCGCGGCGATTACTCATCAACAAATGAAGGCCAGTCGTGACACCGATCGACGCGAACGGGTCGCCGGGGGCGGCCCGTGGTCGTGTGCGGGGCGGCCGTCCGTCCGGCAGGTACGGGACTCGCTGCGTCATCAACCAAACGGCTGATTGTGACAGGCGGACGCGCGGAACAAGCTCAGGGCGCAATCGGGATCGGGGAATGAGCGAGATCAAGACTAGCGCCGACATGCTGTTCCGAAACGGGCGGATCTACACTGTCGATCCCGGCCGTCCCTGGGCAAGCTGCGCGGCGGTGAAGGCAGGGCGCTTCGTCGCCGTCGGCGAGGAATCCGACATCGAACCCTTCGTCGGCAGCGACACCGAGGTGGTGGATCTTGCGGGCCGTATGGCCATGCCGGGCATCGTCGACATCCACAACCACATCATGATGGGTGGTCAGGCCGATCTCTACGAGCTGCGCTTTTCGTCGAGCCATTCGATCAGCGAAATCGCGGGTGCCGTGAGGGGGGCGGCGGAGAAGGCGGCTCCCGGAAGCTGGATCGTCGGTGGACAGTTCGGCAACGACCTGTTGCAAAGGCTCAACACCGATGCCGCGGCAGCGGAGCTCAACGCTGCGAGCCTCGGCCACCCCGTGCTGCTGCGCGACGACAGCTATCACAATCGCTGGGCGAGCGCCGAGGCGTTACGGCTCGCAGGTGTCACCGAGGAGACGGAGAACCCCGTCGACGGCGAGATCGGCCGGGATCTCGACAGTGGCAGGCTGACCGGGCTGATGGTGGAAGCAGCCTCGGGCATCATCGAGCGCGCGCTCGCGAAGGTCGGCCATTACACCGCGGAGATGGACCGCGCTGCGGTCGCCCGTTCGATCGCCGTGCTGAACTCGTTCGGCGTTACTGGCTTCGTCGACGCCGCGAGCATGCAGCCGATCCTGGCCGCGCTGAAGGGGCTTGACGACCGCGGCGAGTTGTCGGCGTGGGCGGTCTGCGCCATGCCCATCGTGGAGCCCGGCTTCATGTTCGGCACCTCGGGCGAGGAACTGTTCGCGTTGCGCGATCAGTATCGCTCCGCCCACGTGAAGCCCGACTACGCCAAAATGTTCCTCGATGGCGTCCCCGGCGCCAAGACGGCCGCTTTTCACGAACCCTACGTGGCCGATCCCGTGCGCGGCTGCTGCTTTCGCGGCACCACCATGCTGACCGTGCCGGAGCTGATCCGCTGGCTCGGAAAATGCGAGAAGCTCGGCCTCGCGGCCAAGATCCATTGTGCCGGCGATGCCGCCGTCACGCAGGCGCTCGATGCAATCGAGGTGGTGCGCTCGTTCAACGGGCCGACGGCACTCATCCATCACATCGCGCATGCGAGCTACATTGCGCCCGACGATATCCGGCGCTTCGCCGATCTCGGTGTCGCGGCCGACCTCTCGCCGATCATCTGGTTTCCGACGGTCTTCCTCGAGGCGCACAAGGCAGCGATGGGCGCGGAGCGGGCACAGCGGTTCTGGCCCAATCGCGATCTGAAGCTGGCCGGTGCGTTGATGGCCGGCGGCTCGGACTGGCCGGTCATCCCGAACCCGGATCCCTGGCACGGCATCGAAGGCATGGTGACGCGACGCAATCCAGCGGGCGACTTTCCCGGCCTGGCGCTCTGGCCCGAGCAGGCGCTCGACCTGGCAACAGTGATCGAGATCTACACCATCGATGCCGCGCGAGCCGCTGGCCTCGGCGGCTTCACCGGATCGATCGAGGTCGGCAAGTCTGCCGATTTGATCGTACTGAACCAGCCGCTCTTCGAGATCCCTGCTGATCAGCTCGCGGAAACGATTGTGCAGATGACCTTCTTCGAGGGGCGCAAAGTCTATGAGCGAAACCATGAGCAGTGACTCGCTCATTCCAATCACCGTTCTGACCGGCTTTCTCGGTAGCGGCAAGACCACTGTGCTGAACCATCTGTTGCGTCAGCCCGGCATGGACGGGGTGGTCGCGATCATCAACGAGTTCGGCGAGGTCGGCCTCGATCATCTCCTGGTCGAGACGAGCGAGGAGCGCTTCGCACTGCTCGACAATGGATGTGTCTGCTGCTCGGTCCGTGAGGATCTCGTCGCGCTGCTCGACGACCTGTCGTCGCGTCAAGCCCGCGGTGCGCTACCGCCGGTCCGGCGCATCCTGGTTGAAACCACCGGTCTTGCCGATCCGGTGCCGGTGCTGCACACGTTGATGACGGCGCCGAGCGTGGTCGCGCGCTATCGGATCGATGGTGTCGTGGTGACTGTCGACGCGGTCAACGCGATCTCCTCGTTCGAGAGGCACGAAGAAGTCGTCAAGCAGATCGCGATGGCCGACCGGATATTGTTGACAAAATCCGATCTCGCCGAAGCTGGGACCCTCGCTGCGGTGGAGCAGTCGATCCGCTCCATCAATCCGACGGCCCCCGTCATCCGCGTGGCGCACGGAGCGATCGCGCCGGACGCCGTATTCGAGGCCGGCCTGTTCACGCCGCAGGTGCGATCGGAGCGGGTCGAAGCCTGGTTTGCAGCGGCCGCCGCGGCCCACGCGCAGCCGCATCCTGATCATCACGCGTACGGCAAGCGCATCTCTTCCTTCAGTCTGGTCGTGAACGAGCCGATCCGCTGGGCCGCCTTCTCGCGCTGGCTGGAGTACGTCGTCGCGCTCAAGGGAGACGACCTGCTTCGGTTCAAGGCGCTGGTCAACGTCGAAGATCGGCCGCAAGGGCCCTTGGTGGTGCACGCGGTGCAGCATGTGCTGCATCCGCCGATCGCGCTGGAGTCATGGCCGTCGGACGACCGCAGCTCCCGCCTCGTGTTCATCGTCCGCGATATTGCCGCCCACGCCATCGAGCACACGCTCGCGCGTTTCGGCGAAATCAGTCGCGACAGCATTGCGCGGCCGGCTGCATGAGACCGGCGGCTTTCCATTAACGCTTGATTTGCAGGAGACATGTCGTGACGAAGATCGGTAGCGGGAAGGTCAGTCGGCGCAGCCTGCTCAAGGCGGCCGGAACGGCAGGATTGGCGGCGGTCAGCAATGTGCCGCTGGTGAATATTGCAGGAGCCGCGTCGAGTACCATCAAGATCGGCTGGTGCGGCTGCCTTTCGGGCGTACGCGCCCCCTTTGCCGAGCCGGATCCCTGGATCCACGAGCGGATGAAGGGTCTGGTGAAGGACGGTCTGAAGATCGGCGGCAAGAACTACGCCGTGGAGTTCGTGATCAAGGACGATCAGTCCGATCCCAACCGTGCGTCGGTGGTGGCCAGCGAGCTCGTACTGCGCGAGAAATGCGATCTCATCCTGGTCGAGGATGGCGACGCGGAGATCCCGATCGGCGAGCTGGCGGATGCCCGCGGCGTGCCGACGATTTCGACCATGCTGCCCTGGCAAGGCTGGATGTTTCCGCGCAAATCCACGCCCGACAAAGGCTTCCCCTACACGTTCCATTTCTTCTGGGGCGCCGACGACGTCGTGAAGAATTTCGTCGGCATGTGGCAGTCGGTCGAGACCAACAAGAAGGTCGGGACGCTCTACATCGACAATCCCGCAGGCACGGCGTTTTCCGATCAGAAGCTCGGCCTGCCGGCCGGCATCAGGCAGGCCGGCTTCCAGGAGGTCTCGACCGGCAGCTTCCAGATCGCAACCGATGACTTCTCCAATCAGGTGTCGACCTTCAAGAATGCCGGTGCGGACATCGTCTCGGGCTTTGCCTACGGCAATCATTGGGTCACGTTGTGGAACCAGGCCGCGCAGGCCGGCTTCAAACCGCAGATCTGCACCGTCGCGGCGGCTTTCCTGTTTCCAAGCGCGGTCAATGCGCTCGGCGACCGCGGCGACGGCATGTCGACGGAGGTGTGGTGGACGCCAGCCTATCCGTTCAGATCCTCGCTCACCGGCCAGAGTGCCGCCGAGCTTGCAGCCGAGTGGGAGAAGACGACCGGCAAGCAATGGACGCAGCCGATCGGCTATGCGCACGCGCTCTGGGAGGTCGGCTTCGCGGCGCTGCGCAACAGTGATCCCAAGGACAAGACTTCGCTACGCGATGCCATCGCCGGGCTCGATCTCGAGACCGTCGTCGGCCCGGTCAAATTCAAGGGTAGCCCGATTAAGAACGTCGCGGTGACCTCGCTGTCGGGCGGGCAATGGCGCAAGACCAAGAGCGGCAAGTCGCCCTACGAGCTCCTGATCGTGCACAATGGCACCGCGCCGTTCATCCCGAAGCAGGCCGATCTCGCACTGCTGTCGAAGCTCGCCTGAGGGATGGCCGCGTGCTGCGCGTAAAGAATCTCTGCAAGAATTTCGGGGTCATCCGGGTTGCGGATGACCTCGACTTCGAGCTCGCGCGCGGCGAGTGCCTCGGCGTGATCGGTCCGAACGGCGCCGGCAAGAGCTCGATCCTGAACCTGATCGTCGGACTGATCAAGCCGGATGCCGGCACGATCATGCTCGATGGCCGCGATATCACCGCCGAGCCGCCGCATCGCCGGGCCCGGCTCGGCATCGGCCGCGCCTTCCAGATTCCGCAGCCATTCCCCCATCTGTCCGTCTATGAAAACGTGCTGGTCGCCGCAACCTATGGCGGCCGCCTGCACGGCGCCGCGGCCACCGACTGGGCCATGGAGGTGCTTGGCCGTACCTCGCTCGCCGGCAAAGCGGATCGCGTCGCCGGCGCCTTGCCGCTGATCGACCGCAAGCGGCTCGAATTCGCCAAGGCGCTCGCCTCCAGGCCGCGCCTGATCCTGCTCGACGAGATCGCTGCCGGACTGACCGAGCCGGAGGTCGAGCGGCTGATCGACATCATCGCGGGCGTGAAGGCCGATCACGCCATGATCTGGATCGAGCACATTCCGCACGCCCTGCGCGCCGTCGCCGATCGCATCCTCGTGCTGAATTTCGGTCGCAAGGTGCTGGATGGACCGCCTGCGGAGGTGATGGAGAGCCGGACGGTCAAGGAAATCTACATGGGGCTCACGGCTGATGACATTGCTTGAGGTGGCGGGCCTCGACGTCTTTCACGCCGATCTGCAGGCGGTGTTTGGTCTCGACTTTACGGTCGCCGAGCGCGAAGCCGTGGCGCTGGTCGGCGCCAATGGCGCTGGCAAGACCACCTTTCTGCGTGCGCTGGTCGGACTGATCGACAGCAAGCGCGGCAGCGTCCGGTTCGCCGGCGGCGACATCGTGAACATGCCGGCCGAGCGCATCGCGCGGCTCGGCCTCGGCATGGTGCCCGAGGGGCGCATGCTGTTCGATACGCTGACCATCGAGGAAAACCTCCTGATGGGGCAGGTGAGCAGGCGGCCGGGGTCGTGGACCCTGCGGCGCGTGTACGACCTGTTTCCGGCGTTGCAGGAGCGGCGCAACCACATGCCGCGGCAGCTCTCCGGCGGGCAGCAGCAGATGGTCGCGATCGGCCGCGCGCTGATGTGCAATCCGCGCCTGCTGCTGTGCGACGAGATTTCTCTCGGCCTGGCGCCGGTCATGGTGGAGCAGATCTACGGCGCGTTCGCCGACATTCGCAGCGAGGGGACGGCGCTGGTGCTCGTCGAGCAGGACGTCAAGCGCGCCGCGAGTGCGAGCGACCGCATCTACTGCCTGCTCAAGGGACGCGTGTCGCTGTCGGCGAGCGCAGGCGAGGTCGGTCTCGCCGAGCTGACGCAAGCCTATTTCGGAATGTAAGCGAGGGGACATGGCCTGGTTGGAGACGCTGGTGAACGGGGCGCTGCTGGGCGGGCTATACGGCCTGCTCGGCATCGGGCTTGCGCTCGTTTTTGGCGTGATGCGGCTGGTCAACATTGCCCATGGCGAGTTCATGGTGCTGGCGGCCTATCTCGCCGTGATGCTCGTCGGCCTGTTTCCGCAGGTGCATCCGCTGTTCGTGCTGATCCCGGTTGTGGTCGCGGCGTTCGGCGTCGGCTATCTCTATCAGGCTGCTGTCATGAACCGGGTGGCCCGCGCGCCGGACCCGCTGGCGCCGCTCTTGCTGACCTTCGGGGTTTCGATCGTGCTGCGCAACCTGATGGTCGAGATCTTCGGCGCCGACGTCAGGGGATTGCAGCTCGGCGAGCTCTCCCGCGCGAGCATCAGTCTGTTCGGGCTGACCATCGGCGTCATGCCGTTGCTGACGCTCGGCGTGGCCGTGTTGTTGTTCCTGCTGCTGCAATGGGCGCTCAAGCGCACGGTGTTCGGCCGCATCGTGCGGGCCACCGCGGACCGGCGCGACATCGTCCGCCTGTTCGGCGTCAGGCCGGACATGGTCTACAACTACGTCATGGGCCTGTCGCTGGCGCTCGGCGCCATCGGCGGCGTGCTGCTGGCGGTTCGCTCGAGCTTCACCCCGTTCTCCGGCGTCGAACGCCTGCTGATCGCCTTCGAGGTCGTGGTGCTCGGCGGCATCGGTTCGTTCTGGGGCGCGCTGCTCGGCGGCATCGTGCTCGGCATGGCGCAGCTCGCCGGCCTGAAATGGGACGCGAATGCGGGCCTGCTCTATGCGCATCTGTTGTTCTTCGTGATGCTGCTGATCCGGCCCGCCGGCCTGGTCGCGAGCAGGGCGTGATCCGATGAGAGCAATCGTGATCTCCTCGACCATCGCGGCGGCGCTGCTCGTCGCCGGCCCATGGCTGCTCGGCGAGGGCACCTTGCGGTTTGCGACCGAGTGCCTGCTGGTGCTGGCGATGGCGCAGATGTGGAATCTGCTGGCCGGGTATGCCGGGCTGGTGTCGTTCGGTCATCAGGTGTTCGTCGGCATCGGCGCCTACGGTCTGTTCCTGATCTCCGATACGTTCGAGCTGTCGCCTTACTGGGTTCTGCCGGTCGCGCCGCTGGCGTGCGCGACCGTCGCTGCGATCATCGCGCTGCCATTGTTCCGGCTGCGCGAGGCGTATTTCTCGATCGCGATGTGGGTGTTCTCCGAGATTGTTGCCGCCCTCGTCATGAAGGCCGGCTGGCTTGGCGGGACGTCGGGCCTGCCGCTGAAATCGAGCCGGCTCATGGATCTCGACTGGTTCGAGCCGGCGCTGTTCTGGATGGCCGGGACGCTGGCGCTCGGGACAATCGGCGGCCTGTTTGTTCTGATGCGCTCCGGCTTCGGACTCGGCCTGATGAGCGTGCGCGACAACGATCTGGCGGCAATGAGCGTCGGCGTCGACGTCCAGCGCAATCGCTTCATCGTGTTCGTGTTGTCCGCCGCCGGCTGCGGGCTTGCCGGCGCGGTCTCCTTCCTGGGCAACCTCTATGTCTCGCCCGCCGCGGCGTTCGACGTGAACTGGGTGGTCTACATGATGTTCGTCGTGATGATCGGCGGCATCGGCACGCTGGAAGGGCCGATCATCGGCACGGTGATCTTCTTCGGCTTGCGCGAGCTGATCACCGACCAGCTCGGACTATCCGCCGGCTGGTACCTCGTCGCGCTGGGTTCGGTCGCCGTGATCATCATGTTGTGGTCGCCGCGCGGGCTGTGGCCGCCGCTGCGCGATCGATTCGGGCTCAATTTTCTCGGCGTCGGCCGGACAGCCCCTGCCGCGCCCGCGCTTGCTCCGCTGGCCGACAAGGCCGGACAAATGGGATAATGCGCCATGTCTGTGAACGGAATGCCGACCACCGCGACGGCTCCCGACGAGATCTGCTTTCTCAGCGCCACGGAGCAGCGCAAGCTGCTCGCCTCGCGGCGCATCAGCGCGCGCGAATTGCTCGACCTGCATCTCGATCACGTGAAGCGCGTCAATCCATCCTGCAACGCCGTGGTCGCGCTGGATGAGGAGGGCGCGCGCCGTCAGGCCGTCGCCGCCGACGCGATAATGGCGCGTGGCGAGCAGATCGGGCCGCTGCATGGCCTGCCGATGACGATCAAGGATTCCTTCGCCGTGTCGGGCATGGCCGCGACCTGCGGGCTCGAAGACCTGCGCGACCATCGCCCGCCGTCGGACGCCGTCGCCGTGGCGAAGATCCGCGCCGCCGGCGCCGTGATGTTCGGCAAGACCAACCTGCCGGCGGGAGCGGCGGACCACCAGTCCTGCAACACGCTGTTCGGCCTGACGCGCAATCCGTGGGACGGCGAGCGCACCGTCGGCGGCTCCTCCGGCGGTTCGGCCGCAGCGCTCGCAGCCGGCCTGACGTCGCTGGAGCTCGGCAGCGATATCGGCGGCTCGATCCGTGTGCCCGCGCATTTCTGCGGTGTCTATGGTCACAAGCCGAGCTACGGCCTCGTCAGCACCGAGGGCCACATTCCGCCACCGCCCGGCCATATCGCACCGGCTGAGCTCGGTGTCGCCGGTCCCTTGGCGCGCAGCGCCTTCGATCTCGAGCTGCTGTTCGACGTCGTCCAGGGCATGTCCGAGATCGAGGCTGCAGGGGCCGAGCTGCGGCTGCCGCGCGCACGGCATCAGGATCTCCGCGCCTTCCGCGTGGCGGTGTGGAGCGATGCAAAGTCCTATCCGCTCGACAATGGCTACGCGGCGGCGATCGACGCCTTCGTCGATGATCTCGTTCGCCTCGGCGTGACGGTCGACAGGGAGGCGCGTCCGCCGATCGATCCTGCTGCGAGCTACCAACTCTACCTGCAGACCTTGTTCGGCATCATCGGGGCCGGGCTGCCGCCGCCCGCCCGCGACGCGCTGCTCGCCGCGGGGGAGCAGGCGGAGCAGGGCAGCTACGCGCGCCGCGTCGCCGACGCGGTCAGCCAATCCTTGCCGCAGCATCTCGCCGCGGCGGAGCAGCGCCATCAGCTCTATCGCGCCTGGCGTCGCTTCTTCGCCGACTACGACGTGCTGATCTGTCCGGTGACGCCCACGGTGGCGTTCCCGCACGATGTCGAGCGGCTCGATCTCGCCGCGCAATTCACCCGTCGCCTGGCCGTGGATGGCGGCACAATTCCGTACATGGACAATCTGGCCTGGCCCGGATTGGTCACCGTCGCCAACCTGCCGGCCACGGCCATTCCGACCGGCCGCAAGGTCGGCAGCGTCCCCGCCGGGGTGCAGGTCGTGGGACCGTATCTCGGCGATCGCACCACGCTGAAGTTTGCCCAATTGGTCGAGCAGGCCCTGGGCGGCTTCGCCCGGCCACCCGGCCTCTGATTGGCTGTCAAAGGATCTGTCATGGACATCAGCACCGGTCGGCCGGTTACGCTTGCGCCCCGCGGAATGGTGACTTCGCCGCATGCGCTCGCTTCGAGCGCGGGGGGCGACATCCTGCGCGCCGGCGGCTCCGCGGTCGATGCCGCGATCGCGACCAGCGCCGTGCTGTCGGTGGTCTATCCGCACATGACGGGCCTCGGCGGTGACGCCTTCTGGCTGATCCATGACGGCCGCAGCGGAGCGGTCAAATTCCTGAACGGCGGCGGCAAGGCAGCCGGATCGGCCTCGCTGCCGGCGTTGCGCGAGAGAGGGATCAGCGAGATCCCGCTGCGCGGCATCATCCCGGCCACGCTGACGGTGCCGGGCGCGGTTGCCAGCTGGACCGAGGCGCATCGCGCCTTCGGCTGCCTGCCGCTCGCCAAGGTGCTCGAGAACGCCATCGCCTACGCGCAGGATGGCTTTCCCGTCACAGCCCGGCTGGCGAGCTTCATCGAGCTGATGCGTGACGAGCTTTGTCGCCAGCCGGAGGCGGCCGCGCTGTTCATGCCCGGAGGCGCAATCCCCGCGGCGGGCGCGAGGCTCGCAAATCCGGATCTCGCCCGGACGCTGCGCGCTGTCGCGGACGCGGGCTGGGCCGGCTTCTATGGCGGGCCGGTGGCCGACGAGCTGACGCGCGTCTCGCGCGAGGCGGGAGGCTTTTTTGGCGACAGCGATCTGGCACGGCAGCGGGCGGGCTGGGGCACGCCGCTCGTCGGCCGCTACCGCGGCGTCGAGATCTACAACACGCCGCCGCCGACCCAGGGCTTCTCGGTGCTCGAGATGCTCAATCTGCTCGAGCCTCACGGACTGCACGAGAAGGATCTGCTCGGTCCCGACCGCGTGCATCTGATGGTCCAGGCCAAGCAGATCGCCTATCACGACCGCGACCGCGTGCTCGCCGACCCCGCCTTCGTCGATGTGCCGGATCAGGAGCTCATTTCCAGAGCCTATGCGGACAGCCGCGCCGGACTGATCGATCCTCGTCGCGCGCTGCGCTGGGATCAGATTCCCTCCTATGGCAGCCTGGCCGGCGACACCGTCTATGTCGCGGTGGTCGACGGCGACGGCAACGCGGTCTCGCTGATCCAGAGCCTGTACGGTGCGTTCGGATCCTGCCCGGTCGCCGGCCGCACCGGAATCGTGCTGCAGAATCGCAGCGCGTATTTCTCGCTCGAGCCCGACCATCCCAATCGGCTCGAGCCGGGCAAGATCCCCTTGCACACGTTGATCGCCTCGATCGCCAAGCGCGATGGCCGGCTGTGGAGCGTGCTCGGCTGCATGGGCGCGGACGGGCAGCCGCAGATCCAGCTCCAGCTGTATTCGGCGATGATCGATCACGGCCTCGACATCCAGGAGGCCATCGAGCTGCCGCGCTTCCTCTCCGGCCGCTTCGGACTCGGCGAGGCCCGGGATACGCTTCACATGGAAGGCCGCTTCCCGGAGGAGACGGTCAGCGAGCTGGCGCGGCGCGGGCACATCATCAACCGCTGGGGCGCATGGAACGAGATGGCCGGCCACGCCCACGGCATTACGCGCGACCCGCAGAGTGGCATTCTGGCCGGAGGTTCAGATCCACGGAGCGACGGTGCGGCCCACGGTTGGTAGTTCGGCGCGGACGTCGGATGGGGGCGCGACCGCTGTAGCGTGGCCTGCCGTTTACCAGGTCGAGTGCGAAGACGCCTCAACTTGGCTTCCCGCCGTCGAGCGCTGCGCATCGACGATGAGCGACCCATTCAGTGAATTGGAGCCTCTTGCCGCGCTTCTTGAACACCCAGTGCGCTAGTGCCTTGGGTTAGTGCCTTGGGTTAGTGCCTTGGGCTGGCGAACAAAGTCGTCTCCAATCCGATGTGGTCCGAGAGATAGTCCTGCGGGCCGGGGGTGACGACCCAGCGAATGCGTGACTTGAAAGCGCGCCGGCGCACACGCGAGACGTCGAGATTGAAGCCGTGAAATGCAGTCGCACGTTCCATGAACAGGTAGTCGATCCTGGATCCGGTGGGATTCGCGTCGTCCGGCTGCATGTCGTCGCAGTAGTAATCGACATCGTCCGACATCGTTGGCGTGGCAAGGGCCGGATCGTAGGCTTGCCGATATGCCTCGCTGGCGCGATAGACCTTACAGTTGGTATTGAAGTCGTTGTAGATCGGCTCGTCGCCCTCGCCGTGACGGTCGGTCAAACCATCGCTTTTCATCGTATCGAACGGGACGGTCCACAGGTCATAAAAGTCGGCCTGCTCCATCGCCGCGACCAGATTGTGGTATTCGTCGGTGTCCGCGCCGATGTTGAAATCTCCGGCGACAATGGCCACGTTGGATGGAAGGTGCGTCGCCTTGATGAAGGCAATCAACTCGTCAATCTGCCTGCGCCTGACGTCGATCTTCTCCGCGTCGGTCGGGCCGGGCGACAGAAGGCCGCCGTCGCCGGCATAAACGTGCGTCGAATATAGCTCGATCGCACCAAAGCCAACCGGGATACGCGTGAGCTGCACCCCCTTGTTCGCCCATTTGTCGGAATCGAACATGTAGCTCATCTCGCATCCGCCGGGCATGACTCGCGACACGCCGTCCGCGGCATAGACATGCCCGCCGCCATTCTCGATCGTCCGCGTCGGGCTGAGTACGAGAATCCCACTCTGCAGCTGCTTGTAGGCGAGGGAGCCGGTCGGTCCCTCGACATGCTGCGCGGTGCCATGTGCCAGGATCTTATCCCTCGTATCCTGGTCCCAAGCCTCGACCAGCGATACGAGGTCGTAGGCGAACACCCTCCGGCCGATTTCGTCGGCGCGCTCGGGGATAACCGGCTTCTCCATGGCGCTCACTTCGAACACGCCAAGTACCGGCGCGACCATCTGCATCAGCAGCTCGAATACGACCTCCTCCGGGATCGAGAAGAGGCTTATCAGCCAGTCGAGGTCGGAACTGAGATGTTCGATGATGTATCCGCCGAGCGAGAGGCAGTCGCCCACCAGCTTGCAGGCATCGTTCAGCGGGTTGACGGAAACGCCGCAGACTTCCACGATCGGTGGGAAGATGCGGTCGCAGACATCTCCGATGTCGGCCCCGACCATCTCCAGTGCCTTGCCGATGAACTCGGCCGACGAGACCCCGAGACAAGCCGCGAAGTGGCCCACTCCCCCGGCAGCGGCGACGATCTCCTTCAGTCCGATCTTCGCGCGCAGGCACCAGATGTTGTAGTGCAAGAATGAAATTCGTGTCGTGGAGGGGCCCGACAGGCGCCAAGCTGCGTCGGCGAACGAAGCCGTCGGCAGGGTCGTTCCCGGTGCCGCTCCGGGGTAGCGCAGCCTGGACAAGAGGCTGTGCAGCGACTGCGGCGGGTGAAGTGCGTCGGCCTGCTGCGCGAGCTGATTGAACGACGTGGTGGGCATGCGCGCGTCCTCCTGACTGGTGAATCAGCTTGCCTGGAAGCGGTAGGCGAGCGTCGGCCAGGACAGCCAGCGTTCCGGCGCCCGTCTGACCTCCTGTTCGATCTTCTGGTTCACCCAGGCAGCGAGATCCTCCGGCTGCTTGCCGGCGGTGGGCAGTGTCGCCACCACCTCCACACGGTTGTCCCTGGGCGCTATCAGCGCCAGCGTGTAGCCGTTGCGGATCGCAAGCCTCAGAATGGCGGCCGGGGTCTTGGCGGGGCGCCCGAAGAATGGGCTGCGGATGAACTCGGTGCCCGGATGAATGTTGTCCATCATCGCGAACACGTTGCGGCCTTCGCGCATGTACGCGGCGAGCGCCGACGCACCGCCTTCGGCCCGGAAGTTCAGTGTGGTGCCCGCGTCCTTCAGCTCGGAGAGCCAGGGAGCATCATTCGATACTAGAACGACCACATGCTTTTCTTTCGCAGTGCCGAGCAGGCTCGCGAGCTCCGGGAAGTACCATCCGACAATCAGCAGCTTCTCCGATGCCGGCAGGTTCACATCGATCTGCCGCGTCTTCCATGCGCTTAGATTGCTCATGGCCTCGAGCCAGGCCCGTTGATGAGCCGAGCTGAAATCGGCGCGGGCTCGCGGATGAGGGACGGCGAGCAGCTTGCCTGCCCAGGCAAAGGCATGGTCCGCGCAGGCCGGAACCGACCTCTCGACTGCGTCGACCTTCAATCCGTGAATGCCGCTCAGGACGGTGTGCAGATCATTGGGCATTTCAAGACCCCGCCAGTTCGCATGTTCTGAGCGCGGCCTGTCGCGCGCCAGAACATCCTACTTGATAGCTAACGGTCGCAGGCGCCAGCCGATGGAGCGTTGACGTGAATCAACCCGCGGCGGCCGAGTTGACGATATTTTAAGCTACATCTTCAACGGGAGGCGGCGAACATGACGAGCGACATCAAACTCACCGACACGTCGGTCATCCTGGAAGGATCAACGACTGTGCTGCAGAGCGGCAACGTCAGGATTCCCGTCGACGCGCAGGGCTATCCCGGCATGCTCAGAATCGAGTTTGACGGCGCGGAGGCCCACGCGGGGCGTCTCTTGCTGGCTCCGGCCTGGCTGGGGCGAGCGATGATGGTATGCAACGTCGAGACGGTGCAGCTCCAGAGCCCGAAAGTGCCCCCGGCGGCGCGCGCGGCGCTCTCGCACTCCCAGGCAGACGAGCTTGTTCTCAACGATGGCAAGCATTACGCGGGGGGCGTTTCGATTCACGGTGCTGCGAAACTCGAAGACATGACCGTCAAAGGCGCCGCGCGGTTCGAGAAAACTGTTGCCGCTCCAGACGGAATTGTGGCCGGTGGCGTTACGATCGCAGTCCCCGCAACGCCTGCACTGCAACCGGGTCCAGTTGCGAGCTCCCACACCAGCATGGAGATCAACTCGTCGACCATTCGTGTGACCACGACCCATGTCGGGATGATCGGGCATCAACCCGCGCCGGACGTCCTCGACCTGGTCGCGGAGATCCGCAGCCTTCGCGACCGGGTGGCCGCGCTGGAGAAGAAGGCCGGGGTTCCCGTGCCGGCCTAGCCTCGAGAGCCTCCTCGCCTTGGTCGCGCCGTGGCAAAGCCAAATGTCATGTGTTGGCGTGATCCAACACCGTACCATGTCGGATGATCGCGAGCTTCATCAAGGTCGATTCCTCACGGCTGCAAACCATCTCTTGGAATGTCCAGTCAATGGCCGTACGTTGGTGGGCGGGACGGAATTCGCCCAAAGCAAACACCGTGGAGAACAGTTGGTCTGATGGATGAGGACGACCCGAGCGATCAAATCTCCCTCATCGAGCGGCGGATCGAACAGCTTGCCGAAATGGCCGAGCGGTGTCGAAAGATCATCCTGGCCTCGAAGATCGTGATATCCGGCGGCGCCGCATTGCTGCTCGGGGCGGTACTGGGCCTGCTCGGGTCCAATGCGGTCGTCGTCCTCGGGGCGATTGCCGCGGTGCTCGGCGGCATCGTTTCGCTCGGATCGAACGTGAGCACCTTGCGACAGACCATGGCGGCGATGGCTGCCGCTGAAACGCTGCGAGCGGACCTGATTGGCAGCATCGATCTTCGGCTGGTCGGCGAGAGGCGAGCGTAGCCCGCAATGCGATGGCTGCGGTCGCAACTGCCGACATGGTCCGTCCATGAAAACTGACAGGGAGACCACATGCTCAAGGGGATCGATCCGCTGCTCAATGCCGACGTGCTCTACGCGCTCAGAGCGATGGGGCATGGCGACCGTCTCGTGATGTGCGACGCCAACTTTCCGGCGGATGCGATCGCGCGGCAGACCGTCTTCGGCGAGTTGCTGCGCATCGACAATGTCAGTGCGGCCAGGGCCGTCCAGGCGGTGCTGTCGGTGTTGCCGCTCGACACCTTCATCGACGATGCCGCCATCCGGATGGAGGTCGTCGGCAAGCCGGAGGAGGTGACGCCGGTGCAGCAGGAGGTCCAGGCGGTGATCAACAGCGCCGAAGGCAGGCCGTGGCCGCTGGTCGGCGTCGAGCGCTACGCATTCTATGAGATGGCCAGGAGCGCCTACTGCGTGATCGCGACCGGCGAGCGCCGGTTCTACGGCTGCTTCATCTTCAGCAAGGGTGTCATCCCGCCGGATGGCGCATAGCGATCAGGATGCCGGCGCGCCGAGTCTTGGCAGCCGCGCGCATGCCGATAAAGGTATCGCGATCGGTTGTCCGCCTCGCGGTCGACGCGTAGCCCCCGCCGAGGCCCAATGGGCTTCGGGGAAGCGACCGGCGAGAGATCGTCCCGCATGTCGCTGCGCTCTTAGCGGGCTACGGGGCTGCTCACAACAGCAGAGAAGGGCGTCCGGCACCGGGCGAGCGCCGCGAGACCTTGCCCGGTGCCGCGCCGAGGTTTCAATCAGAAGCGGCCTCAGCGGCAATTCCAGGTCGTGCCCTGCGCGCAGACCGCGTTCGGGCTGTCGCCGCCATAGACCTGATACGGGTATTCGCCCTTGCGGTAGTAGCCATAGGCGTTGGGGTTCACGCCATAGTAGGCGGGAGCCTGGTAGTAGGCCGGGCCGCCATAGACCGGGCCATCGTAGTAATCATAGGCGTTGCGGCTCGCGGCGATCGCAAGCCCGGTGCCGATGGCGCCGGCCGCCAGCGCCGCGCCGACGGCAGCGCCACCGCCGCCGTGCCAGCGACCATTTCGCGCGTCGGCGGTGGTCGGGGTCAAGGCACCGATGGCGAGCGCGGTCAATGAAGCAAACACGGCCGTGCGGCCGAGCAGAGATTTCTTGGTCGACATGTCAGGCCTCCAGTGAAGTGCGCCGTGATCGGCGGATGTCTCGAGGTGACCGGCTCTGCCAAGAACTGATGACGACTGTCAGAAGCAGGGCATGCCGGCAGACGGGTGATCAGTTGCTGCGCTGGACCTGACTTCGCTTCAGGCGCCAACGGCGGTCCCAAAAAGAATGTCAGGGCCCACCGCAGTAGAACCACTGCTGCCCCTCGGAGTTCCGGGTCGCCGACCGAACTTGTGCGCGTCGTCGAATCGCCGTGGAGGTGGGTCTGTCGGCGGATTGACTTCCTGGAACCTCGACGTTACGTCTCCGGCGTCAGCAGGAGCCACTGATCGACCGTCTCGCAAGGGCCGCCGAAGCGGCTCGAGAGGTGGACGGGTGGATATCCGCGAGCCTGCATCGCAGCCTGGATGGGACGCGCGTGGTGAACTACGCGCAAAGCGTGGATCAAGACGCCGCAGCGCGCGTCATCGAGCGCCTCATGGCGCGCGGCCTGATCCAGGGCAACAACGCTTTCGGCCAGGCCGACCCTGGCCTCTACGAAGTCGTCTCGACGCTCGAGCGAAAGAGCTGACGACCCGACCACGAGCGCTCGTCCATGAACAGATGCGCGTTTAGATGAGCTTGCGCGACACGTGCGATGGGCTTGCCGGGGCACCGGCCCGCTTGCCTGCGCCGTGAGGATGAAGCGACGGGTCGCCGCAACACCGGCGGCCCCCACGCAAAGGATGCGTTGACGGCCGAAATACCGTGCGCAAGACAACTGATCGATCGCTCAGCGCCAACGTGCTCCATCCGCTCACCGACCGTCCTGCATGAGCTTTTCGAAGCGGAAGAAGTCGCCGTCGTCAGGCATGCCTTGCAGCGGCGGCTGGTGCGGCAGCGGGTTGTAGGCGTTGTAGTACTCGACGATCTTGAAGCCGCATTTGTTGACATAGAAATGAATGTTGCGCTTCTCGAAATAGGGCGTGAACGTCTGCCACACCTTGGTGTCCGGATAGCGCGCCTCGATCGCGTGCCAGGCCCTTTGCCCGATGCCGCGGCCATGCTGCCGGATCGAGATGTAGAACAGATCGAGCGAATTGTGATGCGAGATTGGATCGATGGTCAGGACGGCGCCGCCGACGGGTGTGCCGTCCAACAGGATTTGATATGTCACGGCGCCCGCCGCGTTGACTGACTGTTCGATGTCGTCGTCGGAGGGGATCGATTGGTCCGGGACCGAGCCGACCTCGTCCATCACGGCGGCCGAGAAGGCCTCCCGCAATTCTTTCTTGAAGCCCTGCAGATTCCGGTTGTCCGCGATCTCGAGTGTCATGCGGCTTTCGCCGATGTCATGAGTCAAAGGCTCTCCTCGCTCCAAAGCTGCCTCTGCGCCTTGCGCCATGCGATGTGAACGTCATCAAGCTTACCGCTGTCTGACATGGGCCGAACGGAATCGTCTGGTCGTGCCGGGCGCAAGCGCAGTGTGCCCGCCGGCACGCGCGCGGATCCGGCCGATGTGCACGACGGGCAATCCTCGCATGCCCTCCATGCGCCAACTGGCCGTCGTGCCAGTTTGTCGCGGACTTCTCCCTTGTCACGTCGGGCAAATCACCTCCACATTTCCGGACATCCCGGCTCGCTGAAGAGGGACGTTTCGCGATCGTCACGAGCGTCGAGCCGGAAGATGCGATGGGCGTGTTGCTCCGCAGCCTGGTGTCACAGCCGAGCCGACGAACGGAGCGACGCGACGGCGAAATCGTGTGGTCCTGGCATCGCGGTGCTGATGCCAAGCCGGCGGTGATGATCCGCAGGCGACGGGGGCAAGACAGCCGTTCCCCGGGGAGAGCTCGTATAAGCTGTCAAACCGTCGCGCAGGGAAGGCCGGATATTGGGCTGAACCTGTGGTTCTGCCGCGTGCTTCTTGTTGCACGCGGACCGCGGGTATCAGCCGATACCCGGTCTTCCCTGCGCCTCTTCTTCGTAGGAGAGGTCAGCTCCATGCAAAACTCGGGCGTACGCCGCCGCGAGATCGCTCGGCCTTGTCTGCAGATCGATCGCCCGAAGGAGGGAAGTGGTGGTGACGATGTCCCGCGCCGGCGTTGCGCAGGCTTCCTGCATCGGCGTCGTGTCAGCCCATCGTCGCGAGCCGCAGCGCCAGCGCGCAGGCGCGGTCGTATTCGTCGAGGTTGATCCATTCGTCTGTCGTGTGCGGCTCGTTCTGTCCGGTGCCGAAGGTCACGGTGGGGATGCCGTGGCGGACCATCCAGTTGGCGTCGAGGCCGCCATTGCCGGCGCGCAAGGTCGGCGTGGCGCCGATGTCGGCGACGGCGGCGGTGGCGCGCTTGACGACGGGCAGGGTCTCCTTCATCCGGAACGGATGATAGTCGGTCTCGGCCTTGAACTTGACGCGGCCGGACTTGCCCTCGCTGTTGGTGACCTGCTTGGCCGCCTTCTCGAAAGCCGTCTTGTAGGCCTTGGTGATCTCGCGGATGAACTTGGCATCGTGGCTGCGGCATTCGCCGCGGACGTGGACGTAGTCGGTCACGACGTTGGTGGCGTCGCCCGCGGGGCGGCCTTCGCCGCCGGTGACCGGGCCGACATTGCTGGTGCCAAGCCTCGCGGCCTTGCCCTTGCCCTTCACCACCTTGCCGAACCAGCCGCCGGCTTTGACGTCGGCGAGCGCGAGCGCCAGGATCATGGTGGCGCTGATGCCGCGCTCAGGCGCGACGCCGGCATGCGAGGCGCGTCCGAAGATCTCGACCTCCCAGCGGTCGGCACCGACAGCCCCGATCGTGACGGCGGAGGCGGAGCTGCCGTCGAAGTTGAACGCCATCTCGGGCCCGCCGAGGTCGTCGGTGTTGACGTGCCGCGCGCCATAGAGCCCGCTCTCCTCGCGCACGCAGAACAGCAGGGTGATCGGCGGATGATCGAGCCTCTCGCGGATCAGCTCGGCCGCGAGGGTGACGAGAATGCCGCAGCCGCAGCGATTGTCGCCGCCGAGCGCGGTCCTGGCCTGATTGACGATCTTGCGGCCGGAGATCTTCGGCTGCGCGCCGGCGCACAGCGGCACGGTGTCCATGTGGGTCATGAACATGACGCGCGGCTGGTTGTGCATCGTGCCGCGGCCGGGCAGCTCGACGATCAGGTTGCCGGTCTCGGTCGGCAGCGGAATCCGGGTGTTGGCATCATCGAGCCGCATCGCCTTGGCCGGGACCCCCGCCTGCTTCAGCGCCGCCATGATCTCGCGCCCGATCGCCTTTTCCTGTCCGGTCACGCCCTGCACGGCGAGAAAACGCATCAGACGATCGGTGGCGGCGGCGGTGTCGACGGACATGAAGCGATTCCCATGATGAACGATGTGCCCGGAGCATCCAGCCCGGCGGCCGGTTGCGCAAGAGGGCTCGCATTGGTTTCGCCGCCTGACTCTTTTCCGATGCCTCGATCGTCTTCATGTCATCTCGACATTGGAGCATCATCATGAGCCTGAAAGACAAGACGATCGTCGTCACCGGCGGAAGCCGCGGCCTTGGCCTGGGAGTCGTGGAGGCCCTCGTCGATCGCGGCGCCAAGGTGACCGTCGTCGCGCGCGGAACCGGCGCGTTGAATGCCGTCGCCGCCCGCCTCGGCGTGGCCACGATTGCGGCCGACGTCACCGACGAGGCCGCCGCGCATCGCATCGTCGGCGATATCCGCCCCGACATCCTGGTCTTGAACGCCGGAACGACGCCGCACATGGACCGGCTGGATCGGCTGAGGTGGGAGGATTTTTCGATCGCCTGGGACACGGACGTCAAGGCGGGCTTGTACTGGATCCAGGCGGCGCTCAAGCTCCCCCTGAAATCAGGAAGCCGCGTCCTGGTCGGATCGAGCGGCGCGGCGGTGGGCGGTTCACAGATGTCAGGCGGCTATGGCGGCGCCAAGCGCATGCTCTGGTTCATGGCGAAATACGCCAACGGCGTGTCGCAGGACGACAGGCTCGGCATCCGCTTCCAGGCGATCGTGCCGCGCATGATGATCCTCGGCACGGGAGTGGGGGATACGGCCGCGGGCGCCTATGCGGGCGCGATGGGCATCACGCCGGAAGCGTTCGTTGCCCGTTTCGGCGCGCCGATGCCGCCGCGCGCGTTCGGCGACCGCGTCGTCTCCGTGCTGGAGGACCAGCGCTTCGCCGATGGTGTCGTGTTCGGTCTGAACGGCGACGACGGCGTGACGGTGATGGAAGGAGCGGCAGCTTGAGTGACGGCGGACATGCTTCGCCCGGCGTGCGCAGCGCCGAGCTCGTGGCCCTGGCGGAGCAGCTGCGGCCGGAGCTGCATCGCTATTGCGCGCGCCTGATGGGCTCGGTGATCGACGGCGAGGACGTCGTGCAGGACACACTGACAAAAGCGCTCGTCGCGGTGAACGAGATGCGCGACGTCGCGATGCTGCGCGCCTGGCTGTTCCGGGTCGCGCACAACCGGGCGCTCGACTTGCTGCGCAGCCGTGTGATCCGGGCTGCCGAACCGATGGAGGCGGCCGACGGCGTCGCCGACGACACCGTGCCCGATGCCATGGAGATGATGATGCGCGAGGAGGCGGTGCGGACCGCGGTGTCGCGCTTCGCGGAGCTTCCGATCACTCAGCGCAGCGTCCTCGTTCTGAAGGACGTGCTCGACGAGCCGCTCGCCGACATCGCGGCGCTGCTCGGCCTGACGGTGGACTCGGTGAAGGCGCATCTCGCCCGCGCCCGGGCGCGGCTCTCCGAGATCAACGCTGTGGCCGAGGCACGGCCGGCGGCGAGACCCGCCTCCGATGCGGTGACACGCTATGTCAGCCTGTTCAACCGGCGTGATTGGGACGGCCTGCGTGCGCTGCTGGCGCACGACGTCAAACTGCACCAGTCCACTCATCCCGTCCGTGTCGGCTCGGCCGATGTCGGGATGTTCTTCAGCATCTATGCCGGGATGGACGGCGTCTGGCTGGCGCCGGCCCGGCTGGAGGGCCGGGAAGTGATCGCCGTGTTCGAACGCCCGGGCGATCCGCAGCCCAGCTACTTCATGTGGCTGAGCTGGCGCGACGGCAAGATCAGCTTCATCCGCGACTACCGCTACGTCCGCTATGTCATGGCCGATGCAGAGCTGGCACTCGTCCCGCCGGTCTGAGCACCCAGACCTGCAAGGGCTTGATCCACATCAACGAGGGACGGTCGCGCCAGGAGCATCTGTTGCTAACAGAGGTCTGAGATGCAGCTCTTCAACTCGACGAGGGACTACGGCGCGATTCCGCAGACGCTGCATTGGCTGACGGTCGTTCTCGTGGCCGTCGCCTGGGCGCTTGGGGTGTTCGGTGACGTGCTGCCCAAGGGCGCGCCGCGCGAGTCCGGCCTGCTCGTCCATGTGACGGCCGGGATCGCGATCCTCATGCTTCTGGTGGTGCGCCTGGCTTGGCGGCTGGCCGATCCATCTCCGCCGCCGGAAGCGACCGAATTCGCCACATGGATGGGAAAGTGGCAGGATCCGGCCGCGCGTTTCGCGCACTATGTTCTCTATGCGCTGCTCTTTGCCGTGCCCGTCATTGGCATCGTGTTGCAGTTTGCGCGCGGTGAGTCCTTGCCGCTGTTTGGCATCGCCGAGATCGCGTCGCCCTGGCCCAAGGATCGCGCGTTTGCTCACAACGTCAAGGAAGTGCATGAAATTCTCGCCCACACCCTTGTCATCGTGGCCGCAATGCATGCGGCCGCTGCGCTGATCCATCACTGGATCTTCCGGGACCGGACGCTGCTTCGCATGCTGCCTCACTCGGACGATTAGGGAAGGCGACACGCCTGTCGGAAATCGTGGATTGCGCCGGTCGCTTCCGCGGCGGCCGTCAGAGCCGTCTCGTCTCGAGCTGTGAGGTGGCGTCGCGGTGCCGTCGATGCGGGCATTGTTTCGAGAAATTGAAGACCCAATTCGGTCCAGGCGCCATTATCAACCGGCCTGCGAGCCGCCACATCGGCGTCACGAGCATCCGGTGGGCGCGACCCTCACGTCACGAGGACGGCGCCGAGGCAGCAAACGCGCCCGATGCCGTGGTCGTGAGGAGCGAACGGTGGACGGACAACAAGCGCCGGGCGGATCCCGGCCGGGCATTGTGCATAAGGAGCGTTCGCCGGCGGACCCGCGCGCCACACCCAGGGGGGCCGCTGGACGTGCGCTGTGGCCGCTCGCCGGGCTCGGCCTGATGATCGGAATGCTCGTCGCGCTGCCATGGATGGTCGAATATGTGACCGTCGGCCAGTATCTCGTCCACACCGATGACGCCTATGTCAGGATGAACGAAGTCCCGGTCAGGTCGGCGGTGTCCGGCCGGGTCAGGGACCTGCTCGTGACCGACAATCAGGAGATCGTTGCGGGACAGGTTCTGGCACGGATCGAGCACCGGGACGAGCGCGCCGCGACGGTCGCGCTGAACGACGTCATCGCTCCCGTCGCCGGCGTCGTGGCCGCAGGCGGTCTCCATGTCGGGGACGTCGTGACGGCAGATCGGTCGTTGATGGCCGTGGTCACGCCGGGCGAGCCCGATATCATCGCTGCCCTCGCGGTCTCCGAGATCACCTATGTCGCGATCGGACAGGCGGTCACGATCGACGTGCCGGGCCTGCCTTCCCTCCGGCTGTATGGACATGTTGCGGATGCCGAACTGATCGGCGCAGCGTCCGGCTCGCCGGACAACGAAGACCGGATCGCGCTGAAGATCCGCCTGCCGAGGGCGGCGATGCCCGCCGGATTGAGATCAGGCATGGCGGTCGGTGCGACGATCCTGACTGGCCTGACCGGGACGGAGCGGATGGTTTCGCAGATCCTGCGGGAGAGGGCGCAGAAGAGCTGTCGCTGCGAGCAGGATCTCCAACCCGCGTCGATGCAGCGGCGCATCTGACCATGACCATCCCTGCGCAACCTCGAATGCCGCCGTGAACTTGGTAGAGAGGAACCTTGCGCGCGCCCAGCGAACGTGCCGCCGGTCTCAATCGCCCGCATCATGCGCGTTGATGACCGCCACGAAGGCCTCGCCGTAGCGCGCGAGCTTGACCGTGCCGGCGCCGGGGATGCTGGCGAGCTCCGCGACGGAGCGTGGATGGCGGGCCGCCATCTCGGCCAGCGTCTTGTCGTGGAAGATGACGTAGGGCGGGACGTTCTGCGCCTTGGCGAGCTCCATCCGCCGCACGCGCAGCTTGTCGAACAGGTCGCGATCGAGGTCGGGAAACGCCGCGGCAGTCTGCCGCTCCCGGGCCTTGCGGTCGCGCTTCGCCTTCTTCAGCACGCGCAGGCTGAGCTGCGGCCTGTCGCGCAGGAACTGGCGGCCTTCGGGCGAGATCGACAGGCCGCCATGGCCGGCGACGTCGACGCTGATCAGGCCGTGCGCGACGAGCTGGCGGACGATCGAGCGCCAGGCGTTGCGGTCGTGCTCCTTGCCGATGCCGAAGGTCGAGAGCTTGTCGTGGCCGAGCCGTTCGATGCGCTCGTCGCTCTCGCCGAGCAGCACCGCGACGACATGCGCCTGGCCGAAGCGCTCTCCGGTGCGGTGGATGCAGGACAGGAGCTTCTGCGCGGCGATGGTGCCGTCGAAGGTCTCAGGCGGATCGAGGCAGATATCGCAATTGCCGCAGGGCGCGCAATCGTCGCCGAAATAGCGCAGCAGCACCTGGCGGCGGCACTGGCAGGTCTCGGCGAAGCCGAGCAGCGCATCGAGCTTGCGGCGCTCGGTGCGCTTGCGCGCATCGGGCGCGTCGGACTCGTCGATGAAGCGGCGGCGCAGCGCGATGTCCTCCGCCCCGTACAGCATCAGAGTCTCGGAGGGCAGGCCGTCGCGCCCGGCGCGGCCGGTCTCCTGATAGTAGGCCTCGATGCTGGAGGGCAGGTCGGCATGAACAACGAAGCGCACGTCGGGCTTGTCGATGCCCATGCCGAAGGCGATGGTGGCAACCATGATCAGGCCCTGCTCGAGCTGGAAGCGGCGCTGATTCTTCTCCCGCGCCTTCATCTCCATGCCGGCATGATAGGGCAGCGCCGGGAAGCCGTGATCGCTGAGCGAGGCCGCGACCTCCTCGGTCTTGCGCTTCGACAGACAATAGACGATACCGCTCTCGCCCTCGCGCGATTTGAGGAAGGCCAGCATCTGCTGCATGCTGTTGACCTTCTCGGCCGCGCCATAGCGGATGTTCGGCCGGTCGAAGCCGGCGATGAAGCTGTTGCCGTCGCCGATGGCGAGATGCTCGACGATCTCGGCGCGGGTCGGCGCATCGGCCGTGGCGGTGAGCGCGATGCGCGGTATGGTGGGGAACAGCCCGGCGAGGCAGTCGAGGGCGCGGTATTCGGGCCGGAAGTCATGGCCCCATTGCGAAACGCAATGCGCCTCGTCGATCGCGATCAGCGACAATTGCGCGGTTTTGAGGCGCTCGAGGTTCTCGGGCTTGAGCAGCGTCTCCGGCGCCATGTAGAGCAGGTCGAGCTCGCCGCGCTCGATGTCCTGCCACAGCAGATCCTTCTCCGCGCCCCAGAGCCGCGAGTTGAGCGCCGCGGCCTTCACGCCGGCCTGCCGGAGCGCCGCGACCTGGTCCTCCATCAGCGCGATCAGCGGCGAGATGATCAGCCCGAGGCCGGGACGCGCCAGCGCCGGAATCTGGTAGCACAACGACTTGCCGCCGCCGGTCGGCATCAGCACGAAGGCGTTATGGCCGGCGATCACGTGCTCGACGATGTCGCGCTGCCGTCCGCGGAAACTGTCATAGCCGAACACGGTCTTGAGGATCGAGAGCGGATCGGCGGCCATGGCAACGCACTTCTTCGACGGACAGAGGGACTGGATAAGTCCCGTCGCAGCCCGCCGCCGTCAAGCGAAAGCTGCCCGCTGGTGCGCATTTCGGCCAGGCGATGCATGGGGCGGGGACAGCGGCAGGGGGCGCGTTGGACAAGCCGAGGAGTTATGGCAGAATCGACTTGCATCGCATTATGCTCCTATCCTGATACGCGCATGGGCTCCCGGGGTGAGCTGACATGACTAATCGGATCATCACGCTGGCCACGCTGAAGGGTGGGAGCGGCAAGAGTACGGTCGCGACCTGCCTGGCGGTGCATTGGCACCTCGCCGGGCGCAGGGTGGTGCTGGTCGATGCCGATCCGCAGCGATCGGTGGTGCGGCTCGCCGAGCGGGAGCGTGCGCTCGCCGGCCTGCGCGTCGTCGAGGATGCCACCGAAGGCGTTTGGCGCACCGCCAAGGAGCTCGCAAAATCGGCGCTGGTGATCATCGACACGCCGGGGTTCCGCACGCCCTCGACGCTCGGCGCCTTGGCCGCGGCCGATCTCGTGATCGTTCCGGTGAAGCCGTCGCCGCTGGATGTCGATGCCATGCTCGACACGCTTGCGATCCTGGTCAACGGCATCAAGGGCTGGCGGCCGCTGTTCCGCTGCCTGCTGACGCAGACGACGCGGGAGTCGGTGATCGCCAAGCACATTCGCGTGGAGATCATGAAGGCCGGTTTTCCGCTGCTCGACAGCGAGATGCAGAACCGCGTCGCCTATCCGGAAGCCGCGCTGTATGGCGCCACGCCGGATCTGATCGACGAGGGGGGGCGCGCGGCGCAGGACATCGCGGCGATCGCCGACGAGATCGATCGTCTGTTCCTCCACGAGGCCGCGGCATGAGCCGCAAGCTGCCGAAGGCGGTCGGCCGGACCATGGGGGAGATGCGCGGCACCGGCGCTGCTGATGGCGACGACGCGCAGGTCGCCGAGGGCAAGAGCGTGAAGGCCAAGGCGGCGCCTGCGGATGCCGGTTCGGACGCGGTCGACGAGGTGATCGCGCCGGCGCTGGTGCCCGGCGTGTCGTCGGCGGTCGTGCCGTCGCACCGGCAGCGCGGCCAGCTGATCGTCGAGCGCTATGCCGCCTATGCCGCCGCGGGTGGGCTGATCCCGATTCCCTTCGCCGGCCCCGTCGGGGTCGGGCTGATCGTGCTGCATATGCTGAAGAAGCTCGCCGAGGAGTACAGCGTGCCGTTCCAATACGATCAGGCGCGCCCGATCGTTGCCAGCCTGATGGCGGCTGCGGCGCCTGTGGTGGCGGGCGGCCTGACCACGGCGGCGCTGAGTCGTGTGGTGCCCGGCGCCAACCTGTACGGGATCGCGGTGTTCTCGCTGACGGCGATGACCACCACGCGCGTGCTCGGCGGCATCTTCCTCGATCATTTCGAGCAGGGCGGCAGCCTTGCCGACCTCGGCGCGTGACCGCTACGCGTCTCCATCGAGTGCGCGCGACCAGTCGGCGATCAGATCGGCAGCCTCCTCGAGGCCGGTCGAGAGCCGCACCCAGAATTCATCCGCCGGCTGTTTGGCGAACTGCCGCGGCGGCGGCTCCAGGATCGGCAGCACGAGGCTCTCGGCGCCGCCCCAGCCGAAGCCGAGCCGGCTCAGAGCGAGGCGGTTGATGGCGGCGATGACGTCGTCGCGGGCCTCGGCGGCGAAGGCGATCGTCAGCAGTCCGGCTGCGCTCCTGCAGTCGCGCCGCCACAGCTCGTGCCCCGGCGCGCCAGGCAGTGCCGGGCACAGCACGCGGCGCACGTCCGCGCGTGCGGCGAACCAGCGGCCGAGCTCGATCGTGGTGCGCAGCTGGCGCTCGCCGCGCAATGGCAGGCTGCGCAGGCCGCGCAGCGCCAGATACGATTCCAGCGCGCCGGGTACGTGCCCGAGCTGTACGGCGATGTCCTTCAGCCGCGCGGCATGGCGATGCGAGGTGACGAGGGCGCCGAGCATCAGGTCGGCATGGCCCGCCGCCTGCTTGCCGAGCGACACCACGACCACGTCGACACCGTGCTCGAACGGCCGGAACGCGCCGAACGCGCCCCAGCTGTTGTCGAGAATGGTGATGACGCCGTGCGATCGCGCCGCAGCCGCGATGGCGGGTACGTCCTGCATCTCCAGCGACAGCGAGCCCGGCGATTCCATATAGACCGCGCAGGTCCCCGGCCGCAGCAGCCGGGCGATGTCGGCGCCGGCGGCCGGATCGTAGAACTCGATCTCGACGCCAAGGCCGCGCAGCACGGTCTCGCAGAACCGGCGGGTGCTCGACGCGACGGTGTCGGCGACGAGGAGATGCTGGCCGGCGCGGGCGAAGGCGATCAGGGCCGCGGTCACCGCGGCGCTGCCGCTCGACACCAGGATGGCGCGTTCGCCGAGCTCGAGCTGGGCGACCGCCGTCTCGATCCTGCTGACGGCGGGCGTGCCCATGCCGCCATAGAAGAACACGTCGAACGGATTGGCCTCGGCTTCGTGCAGGGTCTCGACAGTGTCGAAGAACACCGTCGAGGCCGGCTGGATCGCGGGCTGCGGAGTCTGCCGCTCTGCGGTTGCTTGAACGGCACGGGTGGACAGATGGAGCTGTGGTCCGCAAGGCTG
The DNA here is from genome assembly GCF_051168215.1 of Bradyrhizobium sp. HKCCYLRH2015. Classification (NCBI taxonomy): domain Bacteria; kingdom Pseudomonadati; phylum Pseudomonadota; class Alphaproteobacteria; order Hyphomicrobiales; family Nitrobacteraceae; genus Bradyrhizobium; species Bradyrhizobium sp. HKCCYLRH2015. The sequence continues at coordinate 106,325 of NZ_JBNPUO010000012.1, forward strand.
ATCCGGCATCCCGGTCCCGGTCCGCGACGGGCTCAGTCTGATGGCATTGTTGTCAGTCACGGCCGGTGCCCTCCGCAGCGAGCATGTCGATCAGCGCATCGAGTTCGTCCTCCGACAGGGCATCGAGCTCGCCGTCGGACAGGATTGGCGTGTCGCCTGCCGGAACGGGCTCGGCGGAAGGCGCATCCGCCCGCATCGTTTCGAGATGCGATGCGAGCAGCCGCGGTGTCGGATGGTCGAAGATCACGGTGGCCGGCAGGCGGATGCCGGTGCGGCCCTGCAGGCGGTTGCGCAGGTCGAGGCCGCTCAGGGAGTCCAGGCCAAGCTCCGCGAAGCGCCGGTCGGGATCGATGCCATCGCCTGCATCACGCCCGAGCGACCGGGCGAGATCGGCCAGGACCCCGGCAAGCAGCGTCTCATCCGAAGGACGTGGCTCCGCAATCTCCGTCCGAGCCTTTGCTGGAACGTGCCGCTCGCGGCCGGCACGCAGCTCCGCGAGTTGAGGCGCCGCCGGGCGGCGCTCCAGGAAGCGATCGACGTCGAGCGGCACCACGCCGATCTGCGCCGGATTGGCTTTCAGGATGCGCCAGAGCGCGTCGAGACCTTGCGCGGTGCGGATCCCGCCGATGCCGAGGCGCTGCAGATTGCCTTGATGGTCGTGTTCGGCCACGACGCCGGTCTCCGACCAGGCGCCCCAGTTGATGCTGATTGCGGCAAGCCCACGCGCACGCCGATGGGCGGCCAGCGCATCGAGCCAGGCATTGGCGGCCGCATGGCTGGCCTGTCCGGCCGAGCCGAGCAGCGATGCGGCGGAGGAGAACAGTACGAAGCAGCCGAGGTCATGCTGCGCAAACAGCCGATGCAGCACCAACGCGCCGGCCACTTTGGGATCGAACGCCAGGGCCAGCCGCCCCGGCGACTGTTCAGTCAACAGCGCATCGTCGAGCACGCCGGCCGCGTGAAACACGCCGCGGATGGGGACGTCGGCGGGCAATGAAGAGAGCACCGACTGCATTGCATGCTCGCTCGCGACGTCGGCCACCAGCGCATGGATCTGGATTCCCGCGGCGCTCCAGCCTGCGAGACGCCGCGCAATGGTCTCATCGGGCGGGCGGCGACCAAGCAGCGCGATGTTGCGCGCCCCCTTCGCGATCAGCGCTTCCGCGAGCGCCAGGCCAAGACCGCCATAGCCGCCGGTGATCAGCTGGATGCCGTCGAACGAAAGTGTGGCGGGCGAACCCTCGGTCCGCTTCGGCGGGGCTGGCGCAATCCGCGGCACGAAACGGCGCCCGTTGCGGACCGCCTGAAGCGTTTCGCCCTCGTCGCAATCGAGCGCGGCCAGCAGATCGGCGCTGGTCGTGCTGGCGTCGATATCGATCAGTCGTGCGGCCAGATTCGGCAGCTCGAGCGCTGCCACTTTCATCAGCCCCGGCAGCGAGGCTGCGACCAGACCATCGACCTGGTCGCCCGGTGATGCAGCGATCGCACCGCGGGTCAGGATGCTGACGCGCGCGGGCGAGGACAGGCTTGCAGCAAGCTGCAAGGTGGCGAGACTGCGCGCCGTCGTGTCGAGGATCGCCGCGCGCATGGTTTCGACTGCGACGTCGGGAGCGCCGGCCGCATCCAGCGCCGTGCAGTCGACAACGTGAACGCGGCCCGTCGCTTCGGCCGCACGGCGATGCAGCTCGGGTGGTTGCAGCAGGCTGCATTGCGCGCCGGCTTCGGCCAGCACCTGCGCCAGCCGTGCCGCCTCACCTCCCTCGTCGGCCACGAGAAGCCATTCGCTTTCGGCAACGACATGGCCGGCGCGCGCGAGGATGACGGTCTGACCGAACGGCTCTGCGCCAAGCAGCGGTGAGATCTCGTCGAAGCCGTGTCGTGTGAGCATCCGGACCCAGCCGGCGATGTCGAGCAAAGCATGGCCGGTCTTGCGCCGGTCGTCATCGAAGCGCCACCAGCCGTCGGTCATGCCGAAGGTCAGATCGAGCCAGCGCTGCGGCGTCACCGCTTCGACGAGCACCAGCAGACCGCCAGGCGCCAGCAACTGGCGCGCGTGGGCGAGCGTGACGGCAAGGTCTCGCGTCGCATGCAGCACGTTGGCGGCGACCACGATGTCGAAGCTTCGCAGCGTGAGACCCTGGCTCGCTGGCTCCGCTTCGATATCGAGACGCTTCGTCTCGATCTGCTCGCCGAAGCGGTCGCGTGCATCGGTCAGGAACACGGTGCCGATGTCGGTGAACACGTAGCGTGTGGCATCTCTGGGCAGCGCATCGAGCACGGCGGCCGTGGTCGCTCCGGTTCCGGCACCGATCTCCAGGACCTGGATCTGACCGGGGGCTGCCTGTTCGGCCCAGGACGCCAGCGCCTGCTTCAGCAGCGTGTTCATACAGCGCGTCGGCAACGGCTCAGAATAGAGCTCGGCGAGCTGGCGCGGATCGCCGGCGGGCGACAGCAATTCGAGCGGATCGAGCTTGCCGGTGAGCACCTCGTGCAGCCGGGGTCCGCAACGCGACAGCAGCCGCCACTCGGCGGCGATCGAGATGTCGGGCAAATTGGCGGGCGCGCGCGGCGGCAGCGGCCGGTCGAGCCGATCGACAAAGCCGGTGGATATCGTGGCGATGAGGCCGGCCTCCGCCAACATCGACAGCATGCGCGCGAGCAGGGCGCGCTGGTTCAAAGCAATGCCGAAGCGCACCGCGATCGTCTCCACCGAGCCGTCGAGCGCGAGGTGACGGCGCCAGCCGAGCGCATGGAGCGCGCCGGCGGCATAGCAAAGGCTGACCTCATCGAGCAGCCGTTGGCCGTCGCGATAGGCGACGTAGGCCGGCGTTGCCGCGAGACGTTCGCCTGTCGCGGCAACCGATGCCGCGATCTTGCGGACGGCGGGCCGGTGCAGCCGCTGCGCGCGCCAATGCTCGGCGATGAAACAGGCGTCGGGCGCGGCATCCGCGTGGGCCAGCCAGTCGGCCGGCATGGCGCGCGCTTCGAAGCCTTCGATCACGAGCCGCGTATCGCCCGTGTCCGAGAGCAGGCGCAGGTCGGCGGTGACGCTGTCGGCATCGCGGCGCGTCAGGCGCATGTGCCACCAGCCGGTCGCCTGGTCCGGACCACCCGTCCATCGCAGGCCGGCGCAACGCACCGGGACGATCGGCGCATTGTAGTCGTCGCCGAGCGCCGCGAGCAGCAATTGAAAGCCCGCATCGATCAAGCCAGGATGCAGCGGACCTGCTTCATCCGCGGTGAGATGATCGAGTGGCGCGCAGCGCGCCAGGGCCTGGTCTCGGCCGCGCCAGACCTGCTGCAGATGGCGAAAGCGCGGGCCGAGCGCGATCCCGAACCGGCGGGCGCGCGCATAGAGCGCGACGACATCGAGCGCGTCGGGGCAAGCGCCGCGGAGCGCAGCGAGATCGCTCGCGGGCGCAGCCCCGCTGACGTCCTGCAAGCGCGCTGTCAGGCACCGCCGCCATGCCGACTCATTAGCGGCACGGCCCATCAGTTTGAGCTGGCCGCCATCGGCATCGCCATCAGTGACGGCGATTTCCACCTCCACGTCAGCGCCACGCGGCAGCGTGAGGGGCTGTGGCAGCCTGATGTCGCTGAGGCCGCTGACGCCGAGGCGCATGGCCGCCTCGCGGGCGGCCGCAATCCATACGGCGCCGGCGACAACGATCGCGCCCTGCACCTCGTGATCGTCAAGCAGCGGCTGCAGCGAAGGGCCAAGCCGGAAATGAAACAAGGTCGCGTCGAGCGCGGCCGAGCGGACGAGAGCGCCGATCGAAGAGCGGGGCGCGCCGCTTGCGAGGTCGAACCAATAACGCTGCCGCTGGAACGCCGTGGTGGCGACATCGCGCTTGCGCCAGCTCTGCCGCGGCCAGAGCATCGACCAGTCGACGCTGCGGCCAGCGAGAAACGCCGCAGCGGCGGCGTGGCGGTCGGTTGTTCGTTCGCCGTCGCCACTCACGCTGCGAGCGACCGCGGAAGCGGCCTGCGAGGTGGCGTCACCGCGTGCAAAGGCGCGTAGCTGCCGCGCGAACTCGCTGGGCTCGGATGCGATAGCCGTGAGGCGATGCCCGAACGCGCCGCGGCAGGTCGCGGCGGTCGCACAATAATCGCGGAGCTCGGCCGCCGGCAATGCGTCCAGCAGACCCGCGTGCTGCTCGGCCTGCTCGCGCAGCGCCGCGGCGGACTTTGCCGAGATCACCAGCAGCTCGTCGCCGCAAGGCGCCGGAATGGCCGGCACATCCGCGGGCACGGGCACCTCGATGACGAGATGGGCGTTGGTGCCGGAGAAGCCGAAGGCGCTGACGGCGGCGACGCGTCGGCCCGGCGGCAAGGGCGTCGGCTTGCGCGGCACTGCAAGCCGGTAGTGATCCCAGTCGATGTTCGGATTGGGTGTCTCGAAGTGCAGATGCGGCGGCACGATGCCGTTCCGCAGACTGAGAAGGGTCTTCATCAGCCCGGCAACGCCGGCCGCGGCTTCCAGATGCCCGAAATTGGTCTTCAGCGATCCAACAAGCAGCGGCTCGTTGCGCTCGGTGGCATAGACACGGCCGATCGCCCGCAGCTCGATGGGATCGCCGAGCGGCGTGCCGGTGCCATGAGCCTCGACATAGGCAACGTCGGACGCAGCGAGGCACGCGCGGCCGAGTGCTTCGCGCATGACGGCTTCCTGCGCGGCTCCGCTCGGCACGGTCAGGCCGCCGCTGGCGCCGTCCTGGTTGACGGCGCTGCCTCTGATGATGCCGAGGATGGTGTCGCCGTCGGCCTCGGCATCGGCGAGACGCTTCAGCACCACGACGCCGCAGCCCTCGCCACGGACATAGCCGTCGGCGCCGGCGTCGAAGGTGCGGCAGCGCCCGCGCGGCGACAGCATGTGCGCCTTGGAGAAGGCGATGCTTGGGACCGGGCTGAGGATCAACCCGACGCCGCCGGCGAGCGCAAGGCTGCATTCGTTCTGCTGCAGGCTGCGGCAGGCCTGGTGGATCGCGACCAGCGACGACGAGCAGGCGGTGTCGATGGTCATGCTCGGGCCGGTGAGGCCGAGGACGTAAGACAGGCGGCCGGCGGCCACGCTGAGCACCGTGCCGCTGACGTGATAGGGCCCGACCTTCTCGCGATCCTCGGGCGCCGCCTGCAGCGTTGCGTAGTCGAAAGTGCCGAGACCCACGAACACGCCGGCAGGGCTGCCGTAGAGCGCGGTCGGATCCTGGTTGGCGCGCTCCAGCGCCTCCCAGCTCACCTCAAGCAGCACACGCTGCTGCGGATCCATGGCATGGGCTTCGCGCGGCGCGATGTTGAAGAAGTCGGCATCGAAGCGATCGACGCCTGCGCAGAATGCGCCGTGGCGCGCGGTCATGTGCCCCGGCGTGGCGGGATCCGGATCGACGAGGCGGGCGTTGTCCCAGCGATCCCGGGGCGTCTCGGTCACTGCGTCACGTCCATTGGCGAGACTGTCCCACAGCTCCGCGGGCGTACCGGCGCCGGGCAGGCGGCAGGCCATGCCGACAATCGCGATCGGCGCCGGCGTCTTGAGGCGCGCGATCTCCGCCTCGAGGCGGCGGATCGTCAGCAGCGCCTGCTTGATGAGGGACGGGTCCTTGGGCTCTGGACTGCTCATGACCATCGCTACGTCAGGCCTGATAGGCCAGCCGCCGGCCGAAGCGGCGGACGGCCTCGTTGAACGCCTCGCGCTTCTGCCAGATGCGCTGGCGCCAAGCCGGGCCCTTGGGCGGGCGCCGGTAGAAGGCGCACAGCGCGCCGTCGAGGAAGTCCTCGGCGGTGATCACCGGCTCGGCCGGTGCCTGCTCGCCCGGAAGCAGCGTGCTGCGATAGCATTCGGCGGCGAGTATGCGCATCGCACGGTACTTCTCGCGTGCGCTCGGCGCCGGTTCGGCCGCAGCCGCGCGCAGCCGCCGCGCGGCGGCCTTGCTCGCCTCCGCACGGCGTGGATCCAACGTGCCGGCGACGATGTTCTGGATGTGGCAATCGCGGTGCACGCTGCCGATCAGGGCGACCGCGTCGGGATCGGTTACGCCGCCGAAACGGAAGCTCACCGACATCGCGGCATCGACATAGCCGACGTGATGCCACCAGAACGCCGGCATCAGGATGGTCTCGCCGGCCTCGACCACGACCTCGACGCCGCCGGCATAGGCGATCAGCGCCGCACGCTCGGCATCGTCCATCGCGTTGACCGCGACGGTCGAGAAGATGTCGATGGGAAACAGCTTGAAGCCGGATTTCGGCGGAAACAGCACGATGCGCTTGCGGCCGAACACCTGATGCAGCAGGACGTCGCGGCCGTCCCAGTCGGTGTGGAGATCGGAGGCGTTGCCGGCATTGGCGACGAACATCAGCGAATGCGCCTCGCTCGCGCTGCGCTGCGCGAGCGGATTGCCGTAGCCGCCATGCACTTTCTCGATTCCGACCGCACCGAGATTGCAATCGTCCAGGATTCTCTCGGGCGTCGGCTGCTCGCTGGTGAGCGCGCGCGTCGTGGGCTCGCGCTCGATCAGATCGAGATAGTCGCGCAGCAGGCCCGGCTTCTTGTCGATCGCGATCGGGGCGCTGCTGCCCTGCACGAAGTTGCGGATGTTGGCGAGATGCGCATCGATGTAGTTGACGCCGATCATGACCTGGAGGTCGCCGAGCGCCTCGCGCACCTTCTGCGCGTCGGTCAGCTCGCCGAGCAATTGTCCCTTGAACAGGCCGGAGATGACCGCCGGCTGGCGGCGCTCGAGCAATTCGTCCCGGCGTGCGGGCAGATCGGCGGCATCATAGGTCGCGATCACCGGCTGATCATGGCGAGATGACGTCATTGCAGTCGCTCCAGTTCCTGACGCAGCAACAGCTCGGCCTCTTCCTCGGACAGATCGTCGATCTCGGCCGTCGCGACCGGTTGAGGCATGGCAGGTGCGGACTGTGCAGCGGGATCCACAAACAGGCCGCCGAGATGGTCGAGCAGCGCCTCGATGGTCGGATAGTCGAACAGCAGGGTGGCATGCAGCGGCGCCCCCAGCCGCTCGCCGAGATCTTCGCGCAGCTCCAGGGCGGCAAGAGAATCCAGGCCGAGATCGAACAGCCGCGTCCGCGGCGCGATCGTATCGGCATCGGCCAGTCCAAGAACATGGCCGAGCAGCTCGCGCAGATGCCGCTCGATCGCGGCGCGGCTGCGGTCGGTGGCATGGCGCCCCGCAACGGAGATCATCGCTGATGTCGGGGACGCAGCCTTGATTGGTGCTCTGCCGGATGCGGCCGCGGTATCGCCGGTCAGCACGCGGCGGCTGGCGGCGCGGAACACGAAGCCGCTGGCTTCGAGCAGCGGCGTGTCGCCCATCATCAATTGCACGTTCGCCGCCGGAGAATTTCCCTGAGCGTTCGGACCGTCTTCGCGCCAGGCGACGCATGCAAGCGATGCCTCGATGCGGTGTGGCCAGAGGCGGAGCTGGTCGATGCGGAAGGGCAGACGCGCGATGTCGGTGTCGCGGCGGTCCCAGAAGCGGCTGAGCAGTTGGAACGAGCTGTCCAGCAGCCCGGGATGAATGATGGCATCCGTGACATCGACCAGATGCGCGGGACGCCGCAGCTCGGCTGTCAGCTCGCGGCCATCGCAGTGGATCGCATCGGCCCATTGAAACGACGGTCCGAGGTCGAAGCCCTGTGCCACGAGGTCGTCGTAGAATGCTCTACCATCGAGCGCGCCGGATCGAGCTGGCGCGCCGCCGTGCCGCTCCCAATCGCGGGGAGCGCTGAGAGGCAGATCGGCGCGACCGGTGACGTGGGTGGTCCAGGCCTCGTCGTCGAACGGATCGGAATCGGCGCGCCGGCTGATGAGGCGGATGCGATGGCCGCCGGGCTCCGGCGTCAGCACGAGCTGCATGACGATGCCGTGCGGCGGCAGGTGCGCGGCCTGCACCAGCGTCACGTCGCGCAGGGTCAGCGGGCCGGCCGCGGACAACGTCCGCAGGCCGGTGAAGATCATGGCGAGATGCCAGGCGGCGGGCACGATGACCTCGCCGAACACGCGGTGCTCGATGAGGAACGGATCACGTCCGGCGAGCTCGGTTTCGAACCGCGCCTCGCCGTGCGACTGCGGCAGCGCGAGCCTGCGGCCGATCACCCGCGTGTTGTTCGGTGCCGGCGTGGCCGCCGCGGCGGCCGGCGCCAGGCGGATCGGCCGCCGGTTGAACGGCGTATTGGGCAGCGGCACGCGCGGCGCCGGAGGCTGGCTGGCTGCGACATCGGCCGCCGATCCGTCGACGGCGAGCGCGGCCAGCGAATGGCGCATCTGCCAGGCATCGGCGGCGCCGGGCGCAACGCTCGGCAGCCACAAGATGTCCGCATCGGGCAGGGTCTGGCGGCCGAGTCCGATCAGGGCCGGCTGCGGGCCGATCTCGATGACGGCCGTGACGTCGCGCTCCGTGAGCTGCCGCAGGCTGTCCTCGAAACGCACGCGCTCGCGCGTGTGTCGGCACCAGCGCTCGGGATCAGCGATGTCGTCGGCGTTCACGGCGGCGCCGGTGAGATTGCTGATCAGCTCGACGGTCGGCGTCATGAACCGGACCTCGGACACTGCTTGCCGCAGCGCCGGAAGGATCGGCTCCATCGCCTGCGAATGGAAGGCGTGGGAGACGTCGAGGCGCTGCGCGGCCACGCCGTCGCGGCCGCAGCGCGCGATGACATCCTCGATCGCCCGCGCCGGGCCCGCGATGGTCACGCTGCGCGGCGCATTCGTCGCCGTGATCTCGACCTCGCCGCCATAGCGCTGCACCAGCGCGCCGAGCCGCCCGGCATCGGCGCGCACCGCCGCCATGGCGCCGCCCTCGGGCAGCGACTGCATCAGGGCCGCGCGCCAGCACACCAGGCGCAAACCGTCTTCAGGGCTGAAGGCGCCGGCGACGCAGGCCGCAGTGTACTCGCCCAGGCTATGGCCGAGCACGACATCCGGTACCACGCCCCAGGCGCGCCACAGCTCGGCCAATGCAAGTCCAAATGCAAACAGCGCCGGCTGCGCCCATCCGGTGCGGCGCAGTTGTCCGGGATCGACGTCGCCGAGCAGGAGATCACGCAGCGGCACGTCGAACTCGCGCGCGGTCAGCGCGATCGAGCGTTCGATGCTGTCGCGGAACACCGGCTCGGAGGCGTGCAGCGCGCGCGCCATCGCCGGGCGCTGAGCGCCCTGGCCGGTGAAGAGGAACGCGACCGCGCCTCCGCTGCGGCGGCTGGCCTCGCCGATCAGCAGCGCCGGATGCCGACTGCCCGAGACGGCTGCATCGAGCGCGGCTCGCGCCTGGTCAGGCTGATCAGTGACGATGGCGAGCCGGTGCCGCAATGGCGTCCTGCGCCGAAGCATACTCGAACAAATGCCGGCGAATTCATTCTGGTTGACGCCCTGGAGCCGGTCGCGCATCGCACCGGCCAGCAGCGTCAGCCCTTGCGGTCCTTGCGCCGACAACAGCAGCGTCGACGCATGCGCAACTGAGACGGGCTCCGCTTCCGACCTGGGATCTGAACGCTCCACGACGACATGCGCATTGGTGCCGCTCATGCCGAATGAGCTGATGCCGGCAAAGCGCAACTCGTCGCGCGCGTCCTCGAGACGCGATGGCAGCGTGAATGGCAGGGCGTGCCAGGGAATGTCGGGGTTCGGCGTGCCGACACCCGGCTGCGGCGGCACCTGCTGGTGCTTCAGGATCAGCAGCGTCTTCAGCAGCCCGGCAAGGCCGGCCGCCGCTTCGAGGTGGCCGATGCTGCTCTTGACTGATCCGAGCGGCAGCTCCGTCGTGCGCTGTGGCGCGTCGAACACGGCGGCGAGCGACTCAAGCTCGATCGGGTCGCCGAGCCGCGTGCCGGTGCCGTGGGTCTCGACATAGCCGACCGCCTCCGGTGGTACACCCGCCGCCGTCAGGGCGTCACGGATGACCTGCTCCTGCGCGATTGCGTTGGGCACAGTGAGCCCGCTGGCCGGTCCGTCGTGATTGACCGCGGCGCCGCGCACCACGCCGAGCACGTCGTCTGCGGCAGCGTCCTCCAGCCGGCGCAGCACGAGCACGACGCAGCCCTCGCCGCGGCCGAAGCCGTCGGCGTCGGCAGAGAACACCTTGCTGCGGCCATCCGGCGCGAGCACGCCGGTGCGCGACAGGAACAGCGTGACCTGGGGCGTCAGATGCAGATGCACACCGGCGACCAGTGCGAGGTCGCACTCGCGGTTCTCCAGGCTCTGGCAGGCCAGATGCAGCGCCACCAGCGAGGAGGAGCAGGCGGTGTCGAGCGACAGGCTCGGTCCGTTCAGCCCGAGCTCGTGCGACAGCCGTCCCGACGCGAAGCAGAGCAGGGCGCCCGTGCCGGAATAGGGACCGATGCACGCGGGATCGGCGCCGTAGAGCTCGCGCGGTCCATATTGCGGCTGGCCGATGCCGACGAACACGCCGGTGCGGCTGCCCCGCAGCGTGCCGATGGGCACGCCGGCATTCTCGATCGCCTCCCATGCGACCTCCAGCAGCAGCCGCTGCTGCGGGTCCAGCGAGGCCGCCTCACGCGGATTGATGTTGAAGAATTCTGGATCGAAGCCGTCGACATCGTCGAGAAAGGCGCCGCGCCGCACATAGGTGCGGCCGGGCGCGCGGCGATCGGGATCGAACAGAGCGTCATTGTCCCAGCGGCCCGCCGGCAGTTCGCCGATGGCATCGCGGCCGGAGCGGAGCAGATCCCAATAGGTGTCGAGGTCGGCAATGCCTCCCGGCAGGCGGCAGCCGGCGCCGATGATGGCAATGGGGGCGCGTCGTCGCGTCATGCCCGCACTCCGGTCAGCTCTGACGGCCGATCGAACAGCTCGGCGTCGAGGAAGGTTGCGAGCTGGTCCACGGAGCCGTGCCTGAACAGCGTGGTCTGCTCGATGCGGTGGCCAAGGCTGGCGCGGATGCGGTTGCGCAGGTCCAGCGTGGCGAGCGAGTCCATGCCGAGCGCGAAGAAGCCGCGCGTGCGATCGATCTCGGCAGCACCGGCGAAGCCGAGCACCGCGGCGACCAGGCCGGCAAGATGGTCGGCGAGCGCAGCACGGCGGCGGCGTGCTGGCAGGCGCGCAAGCTCCATCCGCAACCGATCGTCCGCCGAAGGCTCCGGCCGGACCACGCGCAACGGCACGGCGCCGGCCGTCGCGGCCGCCTTGGGCTGCGGCGCCACGAACGCATCGACCAGGGCAGGCGGCGCGTCGGCGCAGGCGCTGGCGAACTGCGCCCAGTCGACGTCCAGCACCGCGGCCTGCGGCAGATCGGTCCTGATGAGTTCGCCGAGCGCCGCGAGACAGATTTCACCCGGCATCTCGCGCAAGCCCTGCCGGGTCCACTCACGCCGCGTCGCCCGCTCGCCGGCGCCGACCATGCCGAGGCCGGACCACGGTCCCCAATTGATGCTGAGCGCCGGCAGCCCCGCCGCGCGCCGATGCTGGGCGAGCGCATCCAGTCCGGCATTGGCGGCGACATAGCCGGCGAGGCCGGGAGCACCCAGCAGCCCGAACGCCGAGGAGAACAGCACGAAATGATCGAGCGGCTGGCTGCGGGTCAGCTCGTGCAGATGCCAGGCGCCGTCGAGCTTGGCCGCAAGCACCGCGCTGATGCGATCCCAGCTCTGGGTCTCGATCACGCCGTCATCATGGCTGCCGGCGGTGTGGAAGACGCCGCCGAGCGGCGGCAGTTCGCGGCTGCATGCATCGAGCAATGCGGCGACCTCGTCACGCCGGCCGAGGTCGGTCGAGCGCAGCATCACCGTGACGTTCTGCGCCCGCAGCTCATCGGCAAGCGCGCGCGCTGCCGCCTCGGCCGAGCGGCTCGCGATCACGATGTGGGTGGCGCCGCTGGTGGCGAGCCAGCGGGCGAGTGCGGCGCCGAGCGCGCCGCCGCCGGCGATCAGCTGGGTTCGCCCGGTAAGATCCAGTGGCCTCGTCGCGGCCGTTGCGCCGGACGCGCGGAGCCGCGGCACGCGCGCGCGGCCGTTGCGCCATGCCATCAGCCATTCCGCCGGCGCGCTGTCGGTGAGGTCGCCGATCAGCCAGTCGGCAAAGGCGGCGTCGCTCAGGGCCGAGGCGTCGATGTCGATCAGCCGCATGCCGAGCCAGGTCTGCTCACGGCCGAGCACGAGAGGGAGGCCCTGCAAAGCGGCGAGCGCGACGTCGGCCCGGTCCTCTGCGCTGGCCGCCATGGCGCTTCGGCTGAGCGAGAACAGCCGCCTCGGCGGTCGCGCGAGCCGGGTCAGCCGCTGCAACAATGCGAGCAGGCGTGGTCCCATCGTCGTCAGCCGCTCGGCCGGCGTGCTTTCGGCCGTGAATTCGGCGGACGACGCCCGCATATCGATCACGGCCTCGACGCCGTCGTCGAGATGGCGGAAGCCGTCGACATCGTCGGTCGCGACGATGCAGCGGACGCCGCGGCGGCCGAGCGATGTCGCGAGCAGTAGAGCCTGCGCGGCGTGATCGGACAGCAGCAGCCACGGCCGTACCATCGACGCGGCAGGACGCGGCGGGAGCTTGCGCTGCGGCGCGTCGATCCATTCGACCACGTGCAAATTGTGCGCGGGCGTCTCGGCCGGACGCGCCGAGACGGCGCGGACGAAGGTCATGCCGCTGATGCGCAGCACCGGTGCGCCATCGGCCGTGGAGGCATCGAGGTCGACCACGGCGGCGCTGCCGTCGGGCGCGGCATCGCGCAGTCGTGCGTGCGACCAGGCGATCGTCGCGATGTCCCCGAGCAGGTCGATGCGCTCGCAGCCCGCGGGAATGCCGCAAGGAATGGCGACGGGCAGCACGGCCTGCGCCGCCAGCAGCGCCGCGTCCAGCCGTATCGCACCGGCGAGCGCTGGCGGTACGTCGGCGGCGCCGATCTGCCCGAGCGCCTCGCCTCGGCCGGTCGTAAGAGCCGCGAGACTCGCGATCGCGATGCCCGGCTCGCAGCCTTGGGCACGCAGCCGTTCGGCGAGTCGATCGATCGTGTCGTCTGTTAGTTCATGCCGGAGCGCGTCGAGCTCTGCCGTCGCCGTGCCAAGCCCGTCCACGACGACGTCGCCGATCTCGGCTTCGGCATGAACCGTCCAGCTCGCCGCAGCGTTACGGCTTGCGATCCGCACGCGGCTCGTCCCGGCGCCCTGCGGCAGCAGCACGGTCTGCACGTCGACGCCGTGATCCGGCAGATGCAGCGGCCGATGAAAGACCAGCGACGACAGGCGCAGCGGCGCGAGGCTGATCGGGCAGGCTCCGCCGGGGCCGCTGCCATGCGCCTCGATCATCATCGCGAGCATCGCCGCCGCCGACAGCGTCGCGCTCTCGCCGATGCGGTGCGTCTCCAGGGCCGGCCACCGGCCGCCGCCGAGCCTGGTGGCATGAACCGCTCCGTCCAGCGCGAGCGGGATCATCGGACCGATCAGGGTGGCCGGATCGGGTGTCGGCACTTCGACGCGTGGGGATGATTGCGGTTCTGCGTCCGAGCTCGGGTCGATCCAGTAGCGCTTGCGCTCGAACGGCGTGGTCGGCAGCGCGACGCGCCGCGGCGGCCGGCAATCGAGGCTGCGCCAATTGATCTCAGCGCCCCGCACAAACAGCTCGCCTGCCGCCCGCGACAGGGTCTGCCACGCGGACTCCGTCGGCACCAGGCTCGGCAGCAGCGCGACCGCATTGTCGGCAAGGCAATCGCGGGCGACACCGGTGAGCACCGGCCGCGGCCCGATCTCGATGAACACATTGGCGCCGAGCGCAGCGGCCGTCGCGATGCCGTCGCGGAAGCGGACCGGCTGGCGCACATGGCGCACCCAGTACAAGGGGTCCATCAGCTCGTCATCGATCAATCGTCCGGTGACGTTGGAGACGATGCTGATCCGCGGCCGCCGCGGATGCAGCTTGCGGCAGGTGTCGCCGAACGGCGCCAGCATGCCGTCCATCAGCGGCGAGTGACCCGCGCGCGAGACATGCAGCCGGTGGACCTCGATGCCCTCGCGGGCGAAATCGGCGAGCGCGGCTTCGACCGCGGCCGGCGCGCCCGAGATCACGCAATTCTGCGGGCCGTTGTAGGCCGCGATCACGACCTCCTGGCCGGCCACGCGGCGCTCGACGAAGGCGGCGTCGGCGAACACGACGCCCATCGCGCCGTCAGGCGTCGCCTGCATCAGCCGTCCGCGCATCGCGACGAGCTCGACGGCCTCGGCAAGGTCGAGCGCCCCGGCGATGCACGCCGCCGTCACTTCGCCGAGGCTGTGACCCATCACCACGGCCGGCGTGATGCCGGCGTCGATCCACAGCCGCGCGAGGGCATATTCGAGCGCGAACAGTGCGGGCTGCGCGTAGCGCATCTGCGCGATCATGTCCGGCTCGCCGGGGGCGGGGTTCATGATCTCCAGCAGCGGTCTGTCGAGGAACGGCGCAAACAGCTCAGCGCATTCGTGCAATGCGGCAGCAAAACCCGGATGGCTTCCGGCGAGCTCCTCGGCCATCCCCGGATATTGAGAGCCCTGTCCGGTGAACAGGAAGGCGACCACGGGCGCGTTGCCGGCCGTGCCCGCCATCACGTCGGAATACGGCTCTCCTGCGAGATGGCTGCTCAGCTCGCGTTGCCAGTCGCCCGGGCCACTGCCGACGATCGCGAGCCGATGCGGCTGTGCGCTGCGGCCGGCGGCCGCCGTCGCGGCGATGTCGCCCGGCGCCTGCGTGCCGCCGACGGATGCGAAATGATCGAGGTAGCGGCGCGCGAGCTCGTGCAGCGCCGCGGGCGAGCGCGCCGAGAGGACGAGCAGATGGTGCTGCCGCGGATCGTCGGGACGGTCGTCCGGCCGCGGCGCTTCGGCGAGGACGACGTGCGCGTTGGTGCCGGAGAAGCCGAACGAGCTCACGGCGGCGCGGCGGCGCCGGCCGTCGCGCCGCTCCCAGGCTTGCAGTTGGATTGGAATGCTGGCCGGGATCGCTGAGAGATCGAGCAGCGGGTTGATGGCGCCGAGATGCAGTTGCGGCGGGATCGCGCCGTGACGAAGCGCAAGCACCGCCTTCATCAGTCCGGCGAGGCCCGCGGCCGCCTCGGTGTGGCCGATATTGCTCTTCACCGAGCCGATCAGCAGCGGATGCTCGCGGCCGCCATGCACGGCGGCCAGCGCGTTGAACTCGATGGGGTCGCCGAGCGGCGTGCCGGTGCCATGCGCTTCGACATAGTCGATGTCGGACGCGGCGATGCCGGCATCGTCGAGCGCGCGGCGGATGACAGCCTGCTGCGCCAGGCCGTTCGGCGCGGTGAGGCCGTTGCTCGGGCCGTCATTGTTGACGGCGCTGCCTTCGATCACAGCGAGCACGGGGTCGCCATCGACCAGCGCGTCGTCGAGCCGCTTGAGCGCGAGCACGGCGCAGCCCTCGCTGCGCACATAGCCGTTGGCCTCGGCGGAAAACGGCTTGCAGCGTCCGTCGGGTGCCAGCATGCTGGCCTGCGAGAAGGCGATGCTGAGCTCGGGGCCGAGGATCAGGTTGACGGCGCCTGCCAGTGCCATCCGGCAATCGCCGGCGCGCAGCGCCTTGACCGCGAGATGCACGGCAACGAGGCCGGCAGAGCAGGCGGTGTCGACCGACAGCGCCGCGCCCTGCAGCCCCAGCGTATAGGCGATGCGCCCCGAGGCGATCGATCCGGCGTTGCCGGTGCCGTAGTGGCCGTCGAGCCGTCCGGCGGCGCCGGCGATGCGCTCATAGTCGTGTCCGAACAGGCCAATCAGGACCTGCGTGTCCGAACCGGCGAGGGCGGTGGGATCGATGCCGCCATGCTCCAGCGCCTCCCAGCTGCATTCGAGCAGCAGGCGCTGCTGCGGATCCATCGCCGCCGCCTCGCGCGGCGACAGCCCGAAGAATCCGGGATCGAACTGATCGACATCGGCGATGAACCCACCGCGCCTCGTCGTGATGCGTCCGGGACCGCCGGCGGGATTGCAGAGAACGTCCGCATTCCAGCGCGTGGCCGGGACATCGGTGATGCCATCGCGGCCTTCGCTGAGCAGCGTCCAGAACTCATCCGGGCTGGTCACGTTGCCCGGGAAGCGGCACGCCATCCCGATGATCGCCACCGGCGCCGCGGTCTGGCCTGTCTGCTGGTGGCGAGCGGTCGATGATGAGGCGCTGCCGCGCGGGGCGGCCGCACGTTTCGGCGCAGAGGATGGCGCGATCAGGCCGTTGACGATCTGCTCCGGCGTCGGATGACGGAAGAAGAAGGTGGCATCGATCGCGGTGCCGAGCGCGCGGTTCAGCCCGGCCCTCAGGCTGTGCAGGTCGAGCGAGTCCAGCCCCATCGCATGCAAGGTGCGTCCAGGCGCGAAATCTTTCGCGCGCGCCGGCCCCAGCACATCGCGCAAGGTAGCGGCGACGATCTCGGGCAGATCGCGCGCGCTGACGATGGGCTGGCCGGCGCTGCTCGTGGTGATCGCATCCAGGCGGTCCGCGTCGTATTCGATCAGCACGCCGGCCTCGCCGCCTGCGGCGTAGCCGGGGAAGGCGCCGGGCAGCACGTCGACGATGCGAGCGCCGCGTGCGGCATGGAAACGCAGAATCGCGTCGACCGGCAGCCCGTTGGCATCGCGGCGGGCGACATAGGCGGCGATGATGTCGTCGTCAGAGGCCGCGAAGTCCCGGCACAGCGTCACGCCGACGATCGTCGTCGCGCCGGCGGCGCGGGCGATCCGCAGCGCCAACTGCACCAGCGCCTCGCCGAGGCCGGTCTGGGCGTGATCAGGATCGACGCAGACTCCGAGCAGTTGCGCAACCATGCCGTCGGGCGCGTGCAGCGTCTCGAACTGTTCCGCGGGCAGATCGCGCAACGCCCGCGCATCTGCGATCCGCTGCGTGTAGATCGCACCGATGATGCGCTCCTGCCGCAGCACCACGATATGATCGCCAGAAGCCTGGTGGATGCGCCGCAGGAGGCGTTCCGGCCGGCTGCGCAGCGGCTCCGGCCAGCAGGCCGTATCCAGTGCGACAAGGCCGGCGAGATCGGTTTCGCGGGCCGCGCGAACCACGATGCCCGACTGATCCGCCCCGGTGTCGATGGCGAACCAGGCCCGCGCCTCATCGTAGGTTGGGCTCGGTGCGGGAATGCGCTGCTCGGCCACGGCGCGCTGCAGGCGTTGGAGGATCGGCGCCTCGAGCGTCACATGCGACAGTGGTGAGGAACGATGCTCGGTCATGACTGATCCACCCGCCGGGCCACGCGCTCGGCATGAAGGCCGCGCATCAGACCATCATGATCGCAATCGAGCTCGATCAGCTCGAACTCTCCGCCGATCAGCTCGCGCCAGCCCGCAGGCGCAGCCGGATTGCCGCGCACACGCGCGTGGAAGAAGGTGGCGTGTCCCATGGTGGGCGTGGGCTGATAGGTGCCGAGCAGCTTTCCGCAGCGGACATAAGCCTCGACGATCTCCTCCACCTGGGCGGCGGTGATGTCCGGCGGAAACTCGCCGCTGCGGCTCAGCACCGCGGCGGCTCTCGCATAGTCGAGCGTCGCGTCGTCGGAGGCCTCGCCCGTGAGGTCGGCGATGATCTCTGCCTTGCTGACCTCCCATCCGCCCGCGGGCTTGACCGGCGCGTCGAGCAGCAGCAGCGACGCCACCGTCTCTCCCTCCGCCGCGAGCTGGCGGGCGATTTCGAAGGCGGCCACGCCACCGAAGGACCAGCCCATGAGATGATAGGGGCCGTGCGGCTGAACGCTGCGGACCTCCCGGAGATAGCTCTGCGCCTGCTCGACGAGGCTCGCCGGCCCCGCGTTGCGGCCGGTGACATCCTGCAGTCCGTAGACCGGGCGTGGCACCGACAGGCGCGAGACGATGTCGAGATAGCAGAACACCGTTCCGGTCGCCGGATGGATGCAGAACAGCGGCGGCTCGGCGCCGTTGCCGCGCAGCGTCACCAGTGCCTTCGCCGGTTGCGCCGGGACCGTGCCGCGCAACAGCCGCGCCATGCCTTCGATGGTCGGGTCGGCGGCAATGTCGCCGGCTCGCAGCTTGAGGCCGAACTCATTGCGGCAGCGCGCGATCAGTTGGATCAGGATCAGCGAGTCGCCGCCCAACTCGAAGAAGCTCGTGGTGACGTCGATCGACGGCGTCTGCAGCAGCTCCTGCCAGATCGCCTGCAGCCGGAACTCGATGTCGTCGCGGGGCGCGATGGTGCGACCATCGGATGAGACATCCGATCCGTGCATCGTCGCCAGCGCACGCCGGTCGATCTTTCCGGCCGGGTTGAGCGGCAGGCTGTCGAGTCGGATGAACTGTGCCGGCAGCATGTAGGACGGCAGGTGCTCGGCGAGATGGCGGCGAAGTTCGGACGGCGCAGCGTCGGCACCGCTTTTCGCTGACCACCAGCACACCAGACGCTGATCGCCGCGGCTGGCCTCGAGACCGACGGCCGCAGCCTCCACCGTCGCGTGCCGGCGCAACACCGCCTCGATCTCGCCCGGCTCGATGCGGAAGCCGCGCAGCTTGATCTGAGCGTCGCTGCGGCCGAGGAATTCGAGGGTGCCGTCGGGAAGCCAGCGAGCGCGGTCGCCGGTCCGATACAGCCGCTCGCCCGGTCGGCCGAACGGGTCGGCGATGAAGCGTTCGGCGGTCAGGCCCGGGCGATCGAGATAGCCGCGCGCAAGGCCGCGGCCGGCGACGTAGAGTTCGCCTGCGGCACCGATCGGCAGCGGAGTGAGCCTGTCGTCGAGCACGTGGCAGCGCAGGCCGAGGATCGGGCGGCCGATCGGCGGCGTGCGGTCGCCGGCGAGCGGAGCGCTGAGCGAGGCGCACACTGTCGTTTCGGTCGGGCCGTAGCCGTTGATGAAGGTCCGGCCGGGAGCCCACAGCCGTGCCGTCTCGGCCGGGCAGGCCTCGCCGGCAACCACCAGCACGCGGCAACCGTCGAGATCGCGCGGTGCCATGACGCCGAGCGCGCTCTGCGGCAGGGTGGCGTGGCTGACGCCGTGCCGCCGGGCGAAGTCGGCAAGAGCGTCTCCCGGCAGCAGGTCATCGGGCGAGCCGACCACGAGCGCGGCGCCGCTGCCCAGCGCCATGCAGATCTCCCACACCGAGGCGTCGAAATTGGGCGAGGCAAATTGCAGCACGCGATCGCCAGGCCCTGCGCCAAACGCGGCGCGCTGGGCGCGAATCAGGTTAGCGGCGCCGCGATGCGGAACCATGACGCCCTTCGGCCGTCCGGTCGAGCCGGACGTGTAGATCACGTAGGCAAGGTCGTCGGCCGAGATCGCGGGCCGCGGCTGGCGCGGCTTATTGCCGGTCGCAGCAGGCACGTCCTGTTCGTCGATGCCGATGCGGCGGACTGCCGGAGGGAGCCAGGCCGCCGCGCCATCGGTCAGCACGCGCTGCACGCGGCTGTCAGTGATGATGAAGCCGAGGCGGTCGGGCGGATAGGACGGATCCAGCGGCACGTAAGCGAGTCCGGCCTTGAGAGCTGCCAGCGCGGCGGTCACGAAGCCGGCCCGGCGTTCGCAGGCGATGCCGATGAACTCACCCGGGCGCGCGCCGTCATCGCGCAGCCGGCCGGCCAGGCGATCGGCGGCGTCGTGCAGCTCACGATAGGTCAGGTGGCCGAAATCGCCGATCAGCGCCGGCTCGTCGGCATGGTCCCGGGCGGTTTCGTCGAGCAGCTCGGTCAGCGTCTCCTCGGCAAGGACCACCGGCGTGGTCGCGTTCCAGGCAGCGATCTGCTGCAGATCCCTGGCGTCGGCACCGAGCAGGCGATGCAGCGGCAGATCGCGGTCCGCCGCGGCCAGGCGCTCGATGACGGCGATGAAGTCGTCGGCCAGTCGCGCGATATCCTCCGCCGCGAACCGGCCGGCGTCGTAGCTGAACGCGAGCTCATAGGAGTCGCCCGGCATGACGGCGACAGCCAGGGGATAATGCGTATGCTGTTCCACGGGCAGCGCGCGAATGGAGAGATCGTCGAGCATCCCGTCCATCGACGTGGCCGGCTGGTTCTCGAACACCATCAGGGTCTCGAACAGCTCGCCCTCCGCGCGCTCGGTCCAGCGCATGATGTCGCCGAGGCCAGCATATGCGTAGCTCATCCGTTCCGCCTGCTCGGCATGAAGCCGCGCCAGCCACTCGCCGGCGCTCGCCTGCTCCGTGAGCCTGATCCGCGCCGGGACCGTGTTGATCAGCAGCCCCGCCATCCGCGCGATGCCCTCCACTTCCGGCGGGCGCAAGGCGATCGTGGTCCCGAACACCATATCCTCGGACGAGCACAGGCGCGACAGCATCATCGCCCAGGCGCCCTGGAGCAGCGTGTTGGCGCTGACATGGTGCCGCCGTGCCGCATGGCGCAACGCGGTCGACCTGTCCTCGCCGAGCATCCGCTTCAAGGCGCGCTGGCCGCTGCCTCGGGCCGGCGTCGGCAGCGAAATGCGGGCCATCGTCGTCGCGCTGGCAAGGTGCTGGCGCCAGAAGCTCGCGCTCTCCTCGCGATCCCGTTGGGCGAGCCAATGGACGAACGCGGCAAACGGCGCGCGCGGCGGCAGCGCCTCGATACGGCCGGCGGCAAGGGCCGCGCGCGCAACGAACAGGTCTTCGAGCACGAGCGACAATGACCAGCCATCGAGCAGCACGTGATGATTGCTGATCACCAGGGCGTGGCGATCCGGCGCGAGGCGCAGCAGCATCAGCCGCAGCAGCGGCGTGCCGTCGAACCGGAACGGCGTCGTCATGTCATGCGCCAGGAGATCGCGCAGCGTCTGCTCGGGATCGTCGTCAGTGCTGAGATCGCGCGTCTGCCATGGTGCCTCGGCATCGGGCCTGATAACCATGACGTAGCGGCCGTCACGCTCGCCGATCGTCGTCCGCAGCACGGCATGGCGGGCCACGACCGCCTTCCAGGCGGCGTGGAGGACCGCTTCATCGAGGCTGCCCGTGATGATCATCGCGGTCTGCATGCGATAGGCGCCGGCCGCGTCGTCATCGAGGCTGTGGCGCAGCAGGCCGAGCTGCAACGGTGTGAGCTGCAGCTCTTCCGTCTCTGGCCACGAAATATCCGGCGTGCGGACCGCCGGCGCCGCTGCGGCCTGATGTTGCACATGGGCCGCCAGGCGCGCGACCGTCGGCTGCCGGAAGATGTCGCGCGCACTGAAGACGAGGCCGGCCTGGCGCGCGCGCATCACCACCTGGATGGCGAGGATGGAATCGCCGCCGAGCGCAAAGAAATCCTCGTCGATCCCGATGTGATCCTGATCGAGGACTGACGCCCAGATTTCCGCGAGGCGTTTCTCGGTGACGGTGTCCGGCGCACGGCGCGCGCGCTCGGCCGCTTCCGCTTCGGACCAGGGCAGCGCGGCGCGGTCGACCTTGCCGCTGCGGCTGCGCGGCAGCGCCGGCAGATCGATGATGCGCGACGGCACCATGTAGTCCGGCAGGAACGAGGTGAGATGGCTGCGCAACGCGTCGAGCGAAGGGCAGTCGCCGTGTCGCGGCACCACATAGGCGACGAGCTGCGGATTGCCGCGGGCTTCGCGCACCATCACGCAGGTGTCGGCGATCTCCGGATGACGCTGCAACGCGTGCTCGATTTCGCCGGGCTCGATCCGAAGGCCGCGGATCTTGATCTGGTGATCGACGCGGCCGAAGCATTCGAGCACGCCGTCGTCGCGCCAGCGGCCGCGGTCGCCGGTGCGATAGAGCCGCGCGCCGGGCGGGCCGCCGGGATCGGCGATGAAGCGTTCGGCCGTGAGACCGGGCCGGTTGCAATAGCCGCGCGCGAGCCCGACGCCGCCGATGTAGATCTCGCCTTCGACGCCGGCCGGGACGTCCGCCAGCCAGTCGTCGAGGATGCGGATGACGGTGTTGGCGATCGGCGTGCCGATCGGCGGCCGCCCGCCGTCGTTGGCCGAGAACCGCATCATGGTCGAATAGATCGTGGTCTCGGTCGGGCCGTAGTAGTTATGAACGCTGGCAACGCGGCAGGTGGCGAGACGGCGCAATGTCGCCTCGGTCAGCGCTTCGCCAGCACTCACGACCCTCAGCCCGGCGAGTGCGCCGGGCGCTGCGGTGGTCAGCATGTTCCAGACCGTCGGCGTCGCCTGCATCGCGGTGACGCCGGCCGCGGCGATCAGCGCCGCCAGCCGGTCGGGAGCGGTGGCCTCGTCCTCGGCCGCCAGCACGACGCAGCCGCCGGTGACGAGCGGCAGCAGCAATTCCACGATCGAGATGTCGAACGCCGCCGTGGTGGTGGCGGCGAAGCGATCGTCGGGCGTGAGCTTGAGCTCCGACTGTACGGCCGCCAGCAGGTTGCCCAAGCCGCGATAGGTGACGGTCACGCCCTTGGGCCGGCCGGTCGTGCCGGATGTGTAGAGCAGGTAGGCGGCCTGGAGCGGATTCGCCTGATGCAAGGCGGGCGCGGCAGCCGCAGCGCCGAGATCGATCGCGAGGACTGGCACCGGGGCTGGCAGATCCGCCGACGCGTCGGCAGTGATGGCAAGCGCGGGCCGGGCGTCATCCAGCATGTAGCCGATGCGATCGCGCGGCAGCGAGGGATCGATCGGCAGGTAGGCCGCACCGGCCCGCAGCACCGCGAGGATCGCGATCAGCAGCGCGGGGGAGCGCGGCAGATGCAGCGCGACGAGATCGTCGGCGCCGACGCCGCGCGCCGCAAGCTGGCCGGCGAGCCGGCCGGACATCGCATCCAGCCGCGCATAGTCGAACGTCTCGTTGCGCCAGATCAGGCCGGGTGCGGACGGCGCGATGCGGGCCTGCCGCAGGAAGCCATCCAGGAGGTGGCCCGCCGGCTCCGGCTGCGCGGTCATATTCCAGGCCGCAATCCGCGGATCGCGGCTCGCGTGGGCTCCTAGCACGCGGCCGATCGGCGCGTCGCCATCGTCAGCGAGAGCCATGAGCAGCCGGCGCAGTTCCGCGATCAACTCCGCCGCCGGCGCGCCGTCGAACAGACCGGGCCGGACGTGAAGCCGCAGCGTCAGCCGCGGTCCGGGCAGCACCGCAAGGCTCAGCGGATAGTGGTTGGCGTCGCGCCCCTGCACCCGGGTGATGCGCAACGCTTCGGCATTGTCGATGGCATCAGCCGAAACCGGATAGTTCTCGAACGCCAGCAGCGTATCGAACAACGCGTCGGTGCCGAGCATCTGCTGGATCTCGCCGAGGCTGAGATGCTGATGGGCGATCAGCGCTGCCTGGCGATCCTGCAACTCGCCGAGGAATGCCTTGATCGTGCGCGCGGGCGACACGCGTGCGCGCAACGGGACGGTGTTGGCAAGCAGGCCGACGATCTGGTCGGCGCCGTCGAGCGCGGCGTCACGCCCAGCGACGGTGATGCCGAACACGACGTCGTCGCGATGGGTGCGCGCCGCGAGCCACAGCGCCCAGGCGCCTTGCATCAAGGTGGCCAGCGTGATCCCGAGCGAGCGCGCGGCCGCGACCAGCCGCTGGGTCTCGTGCTCGTCGAGCGCGACGTCGGTTTGCGTTGCCGTGGTCTGGCCCGGCAGGTTCGGCGCGACCAGCAGCGGTCCGCTCCAGCCGTCGAAGGCCGCGCGCCAGGCCGCCAGCGCCGCGGCGCGATCCTGACGGTCGAGCCAGTCGAGATAGCGGCTGAACGGCACCGCCGGCTGCAGCTCGGCCGTCCCGTGATAGAGCTGCATCAGCTCGCGCAGCACGATCGGCATCGACCAGCCGTCGATCAAAATGTGATGCAGCGTCAGGATCAGCACGTTGGTCGTGCCGGCGCCGACCAGGCTGCTGCGCAGCAACGGCGCAGCCGCCAAGTCAAAGCGGTACGTCAAGTCGTCGCGGCGGGCCCGATCGAGAACCGCCTGCAAATCCGTGCCGGCGTCGACCGCCAGTTCACGCCAGGGCAGATCGACCGCGGGCACGACGCTCTGGGTGAAGCCGCTGCTGTCGTCGGCCCGGAACGCCGCGCGCAGATTGTCGTGCCGCGCGATCAGCGCGGCGATCGCGCCGCGCAGCCGGTCGCGATCGAGCTCACCTGCAAACTCCACTTCGAGCTGGACGACATAGACGTCGGCACGGACGGGATCGGACAGGTTCTCGTAGAGCAGGCCGCGCTGCAATGGCGACAGCCGGAGCTGACGGACCGACGGCTTTGCGGCCGGATGCGGCGCGGCCGGCGTCAGTTCGGCAAGGCGCTCGAGCAGGGCGAACCAGCGCGTCGCGAGCACCTGCACGACGTCGTCATCGACGAGGCTTCGGTCGCTGGACCAGGTGGCGCTGAGGCGGGCGTCGGCGCCCTGGCCGATCACCACCGTGTTCAATTCGATCGCATGGGCCGGACGCAACTCGGCCTGCTCGACGAGGTCGCCGGGCAGTGCCGTCGGGATGATGCTCCAATCCGCAACATGATCGGTCGAGAAACGGCCGAGATAGTTGAAGCCCGCCTGCGGCGTCGGCAGGCGGGCGAGCGTCCGCGCCGCGTCCTCGTCCAGGTAGCGCAGCAGGCCGAAGCCGAGCCCGTCGTCAGGGACGTCGGCGAGACCGGACTGCACGGCGTGCAGCGCGCCGAGCAGGCGTTCGGCGTCGCCGGCGGTGGTCGTGGAATCTCCGGCGGGAAGGTCGAAGCGAACGGGATAGAGGCTCGTGAACCAGCCCACGGTGCGCGACAGGTCGATGGCAGGGTCGAATTCGTTGCGGCCGTGGCCTTCGAGGTCGATCACGATGGTCTGCGCTGCCGCATCGCCATCGGCGAGCGTCGTGACGAAAGCCGCAAGCAGGATGTCGAGCACCCGCGCGCCGAGCCGTCGCGGCGCCTCGCTCATCACGCGCGCAGTCACCGCTGCCGGCAATGTCAGCGTCAGATGCTTGACGCTGTTCGCAACGGGCTGGCGGGGCGGCGTCAGCCGCAGGGGAGCGGCGCTTGCCGCCAATGTTCGCTGCCAATGCGGCAGCTCTGCCTGCACGGAGGAATGTCGCGACCGCGCTTGAAGCAGCCGCGACCACTGCCCGAAGCTGGTGCCGAGCGCAGGCAACTGAGCCGGCTGGCCGGCCGTCGTAGCGTGCCACGACGCGGCGAGCTCCTCGATCAGGATCCGCCACGACACGCCGTCGACGGCGAGATGATGCAGTACGAGCAGCAGCGCGTCGTTATCAGCTACGCTGGCCGTGAATTGAACCGCCTGCAGCATCACGCCGCCTGCGGGATCGAGACGCGCCTCGGCAGCGCCGATCTCCTGGCTGATCCGCTGCGCGCGCTGCTCCGGCGTCAACGCGGCGACATCGATCTGGCGCAGCCGGCGCCGCGCCAGCGCTGTGTCGGAGGGCGCGATGTGCAGCGACGGCCTGCCATCGATCGGATCGAATGCGAGGCGGGACCGCAGCATGGCATGGCGCGACAACGTGGCATCGAGCAGGGCGATCAGTTGCTGCGACGTCAGGCCGCGCGGCAGCCGCACGGTCATGCTCTGGCTGAAGCGGTCGACATTCCTGCCGCGCTCGAGCAGCCAGCGCATGATCGGCGTCAGCGGAATGGGGCCGCCGTCCGCGCGATCGTCGGCGGTGACCTGCTGGGCCGCGGTTGCAACGCTCGCGAGCTTCGCGATCGTGCCCTGCTGGAACACGTCGCGCGGCGTGATCACGAGCCCGGCGCGTCGCGCGCGCGTCACCATCTGGATGCTGGTGATGGAATCGCCGCCGAGCGCGAAGAAATTGTCGTCGATGCCGATCGTGTCGTGGCCGAGCAGCTCGGCCCAGATCGCGGCGAGCACCTGCTCAGACGGTGAGCGCGGCGCGCGGTGGGGTGCCTCGGACGCAGCAGCGAGATCGGGCTCAGGCAGCGCCTTGCGGTCGAGCTTGCCGTTCGGGGTGAGCGGCAGCGCATCGAGGCTGACGAACAACGCCGGCACCATGTAGTCCGGCAACAGGCTGCCGAGATGGCTGCGCAACTCTGTGACGGACGGCGCAACGCCGTCGCGTCCGACCACATAGGCGACGAGGCGCCGCCCGTGCGGATGCTCCTGCGGCACCACCGCGGCAGCGGCGACGCCGTCGTGCCGTCGCAGCGCCGTCTCGATCTCGCCGGGCTCGATGCGGAAGCCGCGGATCTTCACCTGTTGGTCGGCGCGACCCAGGAACTCCAACGTGCCGTCGGCCTGCCTGCGCGCGCGATCGCCGGTGCGGTACAGCCGGGTGCCCGGCGGTCCGAACGGATCGGCGATGAAGCGCTCCGCCGTCAGATCCGGACGGTTGAGATAGCCCTGCGCAAGCCCCGCGCCGGCGACATACACCTCGCCTGCAACCCCGATCGGTACCTCGTTGAGCTGGGCGTCGAGCAGGTGAATGCGCGCGTTCTCGATCGGTGCGCCCATCGGCGGCGGCGCGTCGCCCGATAACGGCGCGCTGATGCTGGCGCAGACCGAGACTTCGGTCGGCCCGTACGCGTTCAGCATCCGGCGATGCGGCGACCACAGCGCGACGAGGTCGCCGGGGCAGGCTTCGCCGGCGACGACGAGGACGCGGCAGCCGGCGAGATCGTCCGGCTCCATCACGCGGAGCGCTGTCGGCGGCAGCGTCGCATGGGTCACCGCGCAGGATTGGACGAGCGTCGCCAGGGACGGTCCGGGGCGCAGCGTGTCGGCGTCGCCGGTGACGATCGCGGCGCCCTTCGAGAGCGCCGTGGCGATCTCGGAGACCGACGCGTCGAAGCTCGGCGAGGCGAACTGCAGGACGCGGTCGCCGGCTCCGATCTCGAACGCGACCGTCTGGGCATGGACGAGATTGACGAGGCCGCGCTGTGGGATGGCGACGCCCTTGGGGCGGCCGGTGGAGCCGGAGGTGAAGATGACGTAAGCGAGGTCGTCGGGCAGCGGACGATGGTGCGGCCGCGCCGGCGGCGGTTGCAGCAGCGCGGGATCGTCGAGCCGGAGCTGCGCGAGATCGTCGGGCAATGCGGCGGTGCTGCCGTCGGTCAGCACCAGTTTCAGCCGGGCATCCCCGGCCATGACGCACAGCCGCTCGGCCGGATAGGCCGGATCGAGCGGCACATAGGCGTGGCCGGCCTTGAGCACGGCGAGGATCGCGACGATCAGCTCCGGCCCGCGGTTGAGCGCAATGCCGATCAGCGCGTTGGTCGTGGGAATGCGTGTAGTCAGATGCGCGGCGAGATGATCGGCGCGGCGGTGCAGCTCGGCATAGCTGATCTCGCCGCCGGCGTGGATGATCGCAGGCCGGTCGGCATGGTCACGCGCGGCCGCATCGAGCAGATCGAGGATGGTCTCGTCGGCAGCACGCGGCGCAGCCGTCGCGTTCCACGTTTGTAGCTGGCGCCGTTCGTCGGCGCCGAGCATCGCGAGGCTGCTGAGCCGCGCCGCACCATCGGCGCTTGCCATCGCGCCGAGCAGGGTCGCGACATGGCCGGCCAGCCGCGCCATGCTGGCGGGGGCGAACATCTCGGCGTCGTATTCCAGGATGCCTTCGAGGCCGCCGTCGGCGGTCGGCTGCAGCGACAGGGTCAGCGCGAACTTGGCGACACCGGGCTCCGGCGGATGCATCCGGGTGGTGAGGCCGGGCATGTCGGGGGCGCGGAAGGCGGCTGCGTTCTGCAGCGCCAGCATCGCCTGGAACAGCGGGCTGATGCCGAGCTGGCGCTGCGGCTGCAGCTCCTCGACCAGCTGCTCGAACGGCAGGGTCTGATGCGCGAAGGCGGCGAGATCGGTCTCGCGCACGCGCGCGAGCAGCTCGGCCAATGTCGGATCATCACTGAGGCGCAGCCGCAGCACCAAGGTGTTGACGAAGAAGCCGATCAGGCCCTCGAACTCGCGGCGGGTGCGGTTGGCGATCGGGGTGCCGATGCTGATGTCGTCGCTGCCGCTCCAGCGCGCCAGCACGGTGGCGAAGGCGGCGTGCAGCACCATGAACAGGGTGACGCCATGGCGGCGCGCCAAGGCTTCCCAGGCCGCGACTTCGCCGGCCTCGTGGCGCAGATGCACGAAGCCCGCGGGATGGCGCGGCGTCGCCGGCCGCGGCAGGTCGAGCGGCAGTTCGAGCCGCGCCGGCGCATCGGCGAGCGCCGTGCGCCAGTAGGCGAGCTCGCGCGGAATCGGACCGTTGGGATCGGCGAGCAGCTGGCGATGCCACAGTGCGTAGTCGGCATAGTGCACCGACAGCTCGGGCAGGCTCGCAACCGTGCCGTTGCGGGCGGCCGCATACAGCCGCGCGAGCTCGCCGAAGAAGATGCCGGACGACCAGCCGTCGAAGGCGATGTGATGGAT
Source organism: Bradyrhizobium sp. HKCCYLRH2015 (assembly GCF_051168215.1). Lineage (NCBI taxonomy): Bacteria > Pseudomonadati > Pseudomonadota > Alphaproteobacteria > Hyphomicrobiales > Nitrobacteraceae > Bradyrhizobium > Bradyrhizobium sp. HKCCYLRH2015. Next base: position 134,533 of record NZ_JBNPUO010000012.1, read on the forward strand.
GACCACCGCGAGCACGTGGCGCTCGGGAGCGAGCCGCACCAGCAGCGCATGCAGCGGCAGGTCGCGCGACAGGTCGAAGCGGTGCTGCACCAGGCCGTCGAGTCTTGCGGCCAGCGCAGCGTCGCGGTCGGCGGGCGAGAGATCGGAGAGGTCGTCGTGCAGCAGGCGGAAGGCGCCGGCCGGGCGGATGATCTGCACCGGCGCATCGGCCTTGAGCTCGACCGTGCTGCGCAGGCTCTCATGGCGTGCGACCAGCGCCGTCAGCGCGCGATCGAGCGCCTGGGCATCGAGCGCGCCGTCGAGATCGAGCGCGAACGGAATGAGATAGGCGGCCGAGCCGCCTTCGAGCTGATCCAGGAACCAGAGCCGGGTCTGGGCGGCGGACAACGGCAGGTCGACCGGACGGGGCACGGCGACGAAGGCGGTGGCCTGATCGCCGGTCTCGCCGTCGAGGCAGGCGGCGAGGCGGGCAATGGTCGGCTGCTCGAACAGCCGGCGCAGCGGCAGCTCGCGGCCGAACTGGCTGCGCAGGCGGGAGACGAGGCGGGTGGCAAGCAGCGAATGACCGCCGAGGGCGAAGAAATTGTCGTCGATGCCGATCTCGTCGTGGCCGAGCAGCTCGGCCCAGATCGCGGCAAGCGCCTGCTCGGTGGCGGAGCGCGGTGCGCGATGGGGCGCCTCGGAGGCCACGGCGAGGTCCGGCTCGGGCAGGGCCTTGCGGTCGAGCTTGCCGTTGGGGGTGAGCGGCAGCGCATCGAGCGTGACGAACAGCGAAGGCACCATGTAATCTGGCAGCAGGCTGCCGAGATGGCTGCGCAGCTCTGCGATGGACGGCGCAACGCCGTCGCGGCCGACCACATAGGCGACGAGGCGCCGCCCGTGCGGATGCTCCTGCGGCACCACGACGGCAGCAGCGACGCCGTCGTGACGGCGCAGCGCGCTCTCGACCTCGCCGGGCTCGATGCGGAAGCCGCGGATCTTGACCTGATGGTCGGCGCGTCCCAGGAACTCCAGCGTGCCGTCGGCCTGCCTGCGCGCGCGATCACCGGTGCGGTACAGCCGGGTGCCCGGCGGTCCGAACGGATCGGCGATGAAGCGCTCCGCCGTCAACCCGGGACGGTTGATATAGCCGCGCGCGAGACCCGCGCCCGCGACATAGACCTCGCCGACGACGCCGATCGGGACCAGCGCGAGCCGCTCGTCGAGCAGGTGCACCTGCATGTTGTGGACGGGACGGCCGATCGTCGGCGGCGCGTCGTGCGGACCGTCGGAGAACCAGGCGGTGGAATAGACGCTCGCTTCCGTCGGCCCATACAGATTCCAGATCCGGCAGTCCGGCAGCACGGCGCGCGTCCGGTGCACCAGCTCCTCGGGCAGCGCCTCGCCGGCAAGGATCAGCGCGCGCGCGTCGGTCGGCAGCGCCGACATGTCGAGCAGCGCGCGCAACACCGACGGTACGCCACTCAACAGCCGCATGCCGGAGCGGCCGCGATGGGCGATGGCGAGCAGGTCGGATGCGACCTCGATGCACCCACCGCAGCTCAGCGGCGAGAACATCTCCAGCACCGACATGTCGAAATTGATCGAGGACGAGGCGAAGGTCGCCGCCAGCACGTCGGTGCCAACAGCGGCAAAGCTCCAGCGCACGAGATTGACGAGACCACGCTGGGGGATGGCGACGCCCTTGGGGCGGCCGGTGGAGCCGGAGGTGAAGATGACGTAGGCGAGGTCGTCGGGCAGCGGACGATGCCGCGGCCACGCCGGCGGCGGTTGCAGCAGCGCGGGATCGTCGAGCCGGAGCTGCGCGAGATCGTCGGGCAATGCGGCGGTGCTGCCGTCGGTCAGCACCAGTTGCAGCCGGGCGTCCCCAGCCATGACGCGCAGCCGCTCGGCCGGATAGGCCGGATCGAGCGGCACATAGGCGTGTCCCGCCTTGAGCACGGCGAGGATCGCGACGATCAGCTCCGGCCCGCGGTTCAGCGCGATGCCGATCAGTGCGTTGGTCGTGGGAATGCGAGCGGCGAGGTGTCCCGCGAGATGATCGGCGCGGCGGTGCAGCTCGGCATAGCTGATCTCGCCGCCGGCGTGGATGATCGCAGGCCGGTCGGCATGGTCACGCGCGGCCGCATCGAGCAGATCGAGAATGGTCTCGTCGACAACACGCGGCGCAGCCGTCGCATTCCACGTTTGTAGCTGGCGCCGTTCGTCGGCGCCGAGCATCGCGAGGCTGCTGAGCCTCGCCGCACCATCGGCTCTCGCCATCGCGCGAAGCAGGGTCGAGACATGGCCGGCCAGCCGCGCCATGCTGGCGGGGGCAAACATCTCGGCGTCGTATTCCAGGATGCCTTCGAGGCCGCCGTCGGCGGTCGGCTGCAGCGACAGGGTCAGCGCGAACTTGGCGACACCGGGCTCCGGCGGATGCATCCGCGTCGTGAGGCCGGGCATGTCGGGGGCGCGGAAGGCGGCGGCGTTCTGTAGCGCCAGCATCGCCTGGAACAGCGGGCTGATGCCGAGCTGGCGCTGCGGCTGCAGCTCCTCGACCAGTTGCTCGAACGGCAGGGTCTGATGCGCGAAGGTGGCGAGATCGGTCTCGCGCACGCGCGCGAGCAGCTCGGCCAATGTCGGATCATCACTGAGGCGCAGCCGCAGCACCAAGGTGTTGACGAAGAAGCCGATCAGGCCCTCGAACTCGCGGCGGGTGCGGTTGGCGATCGGGGTGCCGATGCTGATGTCGTCGCTGCCGCTCCAGCGCGCCAGGACGGTGGCGAAGGCGGCGTGCAGCACCATGAACAGGGTGACGCCATGGCGGCGCGCCAAGGCTTCCCAGGCCGCGACCTCGCCGGCCTCGTGGCGCAGATGCACGAAGCCCGCGGGATGGCGCGGCGTCGCCGGCCGCGGCAGGTCGAGTGGCAGTTCGAGCCGCGCCGGCGCATCGGCGAGCGCCGTGCGCCAGTAGGCGAGCTCGCGCGGAATCGGACCGTTGGGATCGGCGAGCAGCTGGCGGTGCCACAGCGCGTAGTCGGCATAGTGCACCGGCAGTTCGGGCAGGCTCGCGACCGTGCCGTTGCAGGCGGCCGCATACAGACGGGCGAGCTCGCCGAAGAAGATGCCAGACGACCAGCCGTCGAAGGCGATGTGATGGATGACGACCGCGAGCACGTGGCGCTCGGGAGCGAGCCGCACCAGCACCGCATGCAGCGGCAGGTCGCGCGACAGGTCGAAGCGGTGCTGCACCAGGCCGTCGAGCCGCGCAGCCAGCGCGGCGTCACGGTCGGCGGGCGCGAGATCGGAGAGGTCGTCGTGCAGCAGGCGAAAGGCGCCGGCCGGGCGGATGATCTGGACCGGACGATCGGCCTTGAGCTCGACCGTGCTGCGCAGGCTCTCATGGCGTGCGACCAGCGCCGTCAGCGCGCGATCGAGCGCTCGTGGATCGAGCAGACCATCGAGGTCGAGCGCGAAGGGAATGAGATAGGCGGCCGAGCCGCCTTCGAGCTGATCCAGGAACCAGAGCCGGGTCTGGGCGGCGGACAGCGGCAAGTCGGCCGGCCGCGGCACGGCGACGAAGGCGGTGGCCTGATCGCCGGTCTCGCCGTCGAGGCAGGCGGCGAGGCGGGCAATGGTCGGCTGCTCGAACAGCCGGCGCAGCGGCAGCTCGCGGCCGAACTGGCTGCGCAGGCGGGAGACGAGGCGGGTGGCGAGCAGCGAGTGGCCGCCGAGCGCGAAGAAATTGTCGTCGATGCCGATCTCGTCGTGGCCGAGCAGCTCGGCCCAGATCGCGGCAAGCGCCTGCTCGGTGGCGGAGCGTGGCGCGCGATGGGGTGTCTCGGACGCAGCAGCGAGATCGGGCTCGGGCAGCGCCTTGCGGTCGAGCTTGCCGTTGGGGGTGAGCGGCAGCGCATCGAGCGTGACGAACAACGCCGGCACCATGTAGTCCGGCAGCAGGCTGCCGAGATGGCTGCGCAGCTCTGCGATGGACGGCGCAACGCCGTCGCGGCCGACGACGTAGGCGACGAGGCGCCGCCCTTGCGGATGCTCCTGCGGCACCACGGCGGTAGCAGCGACGCCGTCGTGACGGCGCAGCGCGCTCTCGACCTCGCCGGCCTCGATGCGGAAGCCGCGGATCTTGACCTGATGGTCGGCGCGTCCCAGGAACTCGAGCGTGCCGTCGGCGCGCCAGCGGGCGCGATCGCCGGTGCGATACAGCCGGGTGCCCGGCGGTCCGAATGGATCGGCGATGAAGCGCTCCGCCGTCAATCCGGGACGATTGATGTAGCCCCGTGCCAAGCCCGCGCCCGTGACATAGACTTCGCCCACGACGCCCGGCGGCAGCGGATTGAGGGCGTCATCGAGAATGACGACGGAGCGATTGGCAAGAGTGCGCCCGAGCGGAAGGGGTGACGTGATCGCGGCCACGTCAGACAGAGCATGCCGCGTGACGAAGGTCGTGGTCTCCGTCGGACCATACGCGTTGGAGACCACCGTGCGGCTGTATTCGAGCACGCGGCGCACCACATCCGGCGACACGGTCTCGCCACCCGTCAGCACCTCACTCGCCCCGTCGAAGCAGTCGGGATGCTCCTCCGCGATCGCTGCGAACAGTTGATAGGTCAGGAACAGGCGCGTGACGCCATGCTGACGGATGGCCGTGGCCAGCCGGCGCGCGTCGAATGCGCCGGTTGGTCCGATCGCGATCGTGTGGCCGTGGAGTAGCGGCACGAACAGCTCGAAGGTGCTGGCATCGAAGGCGGGATTGGAATGCAGCAGGATCGTCTGCGGTCCGTCGTCGTGCCAGACCGGGTCGTCCGCGAGCGAGAGGATGTTGCGATGGCTGATGCCGACGCCTTTGGGATGGCCGGTCGAGCCCGACGTGAACATGACATAGGCAAGATCATCGGCCGCGCCGGCGACGCCGGGATCCCGATCATCGAAGGCGTCGGGACGAGGTGAAAGAATGCCGAGGCCGCCATGGCCGGCAAGCTCGGCCACGAGCGCGGGCGCGGCCAGGGCAAAGCGGGCGCCGGTCTCGCGCAGGATGAAATCGCGCCGATCCCTGGGCTGGCCCGGCTCCAGCGGAACATAGGTCGCGCCGGCCTTCAGCACCGCCAGCACGGCAATGACGAATTCGGATGAGCAGGCGAACAGCAGCGCGATCGGGTCCTGCGGCCGGACCCCGGCCGCGATCAGGTCGTGCGCGAGCGCGTTGGCGCGGCGGTCGAGATCGCGATAGGTGAGCGTATGGTCGTCGGTGCGAATGGCAATCGCGTCGGGGATGCGGCGGACCTCGGCCGCGAACCGCGTGGCAAGCGTTTCGCGCGGCGCGACCGCCGTGAGACAGGGGGGCGCGCCGGGATCATCGGCGCGCGCCAGATCGGGGGCGGCCAGCGCCAGCCGTGCCGCCGGGATTGCGGGGGCATCGGCGAGCCCGCGCAGCAGCATCTCGAACGCGCCGGCCCAATGCGCAACCGTCGTCCGGGCAAACAGATCCGGATTGAACTTGAAATTGCCGAACAGCGCCTCGTTCGCCTCATACAGCTCGAGCGCGAAATCGAACTGCCCGAGCTGCTGCGGAAACTGGTAGACGCGCGCTGCCAGCCCGCCCCACGTGCTCCAGCCGTCATCCGCCAGCGGCGCGATGAGCCCCTGGACGGCATGCTGTCCGCGCAACTGCAGGAAGTTGAAGCAAGCCTCGTAGACAGGGGTCCGCGCCGGATCGCGCTGCGTCTGCAGCCGCTGAGCGAGCACCGCGAATGGGTAGTCCTGATGCTCCGCCGCTTCGGCGGCCGCCCGTCTCGTGGCGTCGAGAAAGGCGGCGAGGCTCTGGCCGTCCACCAGGCGGGTGCGATGCACGACCGTGTTGACGAAATAGCCCACCGTCGGATCGAAGGCCGGCTGGGTGCGCCCGGCCACCACCGCGCCCAGCAGAATGTCGTCCTGCCCGCTCAACCGGTGCAGCAGCAGGCTGTAGGCGGCGAGCAGCACGACGGACAGCGTGGTCTCGTGGCGTCGCGCCAGCGCCTTGAGCCGTACAAGCAGCTCCGGCGCGATGGCGAGGTCGATCTGCTCGCCGCGCTGGCGGCGCTGCGCCGGCCGCGGATGATCGAGCGGCAGGTCGAGCACGGGAAGCTCGCCGGACAGCAGCCACTGCCAGTACGACCACAGCTGCTCGCCGCGCGCCCCGCTGAGCATCGTGCGCTGCCAGCGCACGAAATCCGCATAGCTGCGCTCCACGCGAGGGAGCTGAGGGACCTCGCCGCGGGCCCGCGCCTGATAGCTGCGTCCGATTTCGTCGAGCAGGATGACGATCGACTGGCCATCGATGACGATGTGATGAGCCAGCGGCAGCAGGACGTGATCCTCGTGTCCGCGGCTGATGAGCACCGCCCGGAACAGCGGGCCGCGCTCGAAGTCGAACGGTTCTTCGTAGGCGTCCTGCACCGCCCGATCGAGCTCAGCCGGGTCTGCGACCTGCACGTGGCGCAGCTCGGCCGCGCGCGGCGAGACGGTCTGGATCGGCGTCCCGCCACGCCAGGCGAAGGTGGCGCGCAGGGCAGGGTGGCGCTCGATCACATCCTGCATGGCCTGCCGCAGCGCTGCGACATCGACCGCACCGCGAAGCCGAATGGGAAATGCGACGTGATAGGCGGTGCTGGTGGCATCCAGCTGATGCAGGAACCACAGCGCCTGCTGCCCATACGACAGGGGATGATGAGCCGCCTCGGTCCCGCGTCGGCGCAACAGCTCGGCCGCGAGTTGCCGCTTGCGCTGGAGTTCGTCGCCGTTGCCGGCGGCCGGAGTCTCGATCGGGCTGTCCTCAGCCGGCAGGCGCTCCGATTCTGCGCGGGATGGATCCCATCGATCGTTCACGATGCGTCACGCTGCAGACGGGTCGGCGGCATCTCGCTGGCGGCGGAGACTGAGCGGCCGCATGTCGGTCCAGGCACCCTCGATGAACGCGAGGCATTCCGCTTTGCCGCCCGTCGGTCCGGTCTGCCGCCATCCAGCCGGGATGTCCTTGAATTGCGGCCAGAGCGAATACTGCTCCTCGTCGTTGACCAGCACGACGAAGACGGTGTTCTCGTCGTCGAATACATTCACCATGTCGACACCAAGGGCATAGAACGGCGTTCCCTGAACCGCGCGGTACGGGTCATGCAGATCAGCGGCCGCAGCGGGCGGCCGTGTGCAAGCGGCTTAAGCGGTCGCCGTCTCGGCGGTCGTACCCTTGCGGGTCAACCCGCGCTTGACCTGCTCCTTCATCGTATCGAGATCGACCGACAACAGATCTCCGCCCTTTTCGAAATGATTGACGAAGACCCGGCCGATGGCCCAGGTGAGCGCCGAGGCGAATGCCGGCACGACGGCGATGCCGAGCAGTGGACCGATGAACGGAACGTAGCGGGCCGCGCGGATCGCGACGCCGGACAGCGGGCTGACCGGCACGATGCCGCCAATCAAGGCGGCCACGTACGACTTCACGGCGTTCTCGTTGAACGGAATTTCATAGACCTCGGCGAGCTCGCTGATCATCTTGATCTGAATACCTGTCAGCGCGAAAACATCGAGCAAAGGCAAAGGGATGAGTCCGGTGATGGCACCAAACCCGGCGTTGCGCTTGACGATCGCCAGCGCCTGCTTGTGATGCTCGGGGGACACGGGGGCGGGGGAAACAGCTTGGTCGCTAGCAGCCAAATTTGTCATGATGATTGATTCCCAATTATTAGTTGAAAGGTACCATCCTTCCACCTCCCTTGGAAGGGCCGTCCGCTCGCTTCTCGCGGACTGTCACCAGATAATGCCCAGGTGATTGATACGGATGTCGAGAGACCGATCAAAAGAAGCTTAGACTTATCAGGACGTAGCAACGCCGCAGGCGGCTGAGAGGTGCGGGCAATGCACAATGAGGTGCGGATTCATGGGAATCCCCTCGATTGTCCTGTGAGCATCGTCGGCGCGGCCGCATCTGGAGGTGCGGCAGCATCGGCCTGTCATGATAATATGCGACAAATTTGAAGTGGGTTGATCGATGCCTGATCGCTGGCAGCATTCGTTTGCTGATGAGTGGCTTCTTTGTTTCAAGCCGAGACCTGCGGCCCGCCGCCGGCTGGTCTGCTTCGGGCCGGCAGGAGGCGGCGCGTCATTCTATCGGCGTTGGCCCGATCTGGCGCCGCCCGATGTCGAGGTGCTGGCGGTCCAGCTTCCAGGTCGGGAGACGCGCCTTGGCGAGGAGCCGCGTCGCGACATCGTGGAGTCCGCCGAGGAAGTCGTCCGCGCGCTGCTCGCCAGGCCGGATCTGCCGACCGTGCTGTTCGGCCACAGCATGGGCGCGCTGCTGGCGCTCGAAGCGGCTCGGGGACTTCGCCGTGCGGAATATGCGCCCGAGCTCCGTCTGGCGGTCTCCGGCCGGGAATCCCCCGATCTTGCAATGCAAGATACCGGTTTCATGACGCTGGCCGATGATGAGTTTCTGATCGCCGTCGATCGCCGCTACGGCGGCATTCCGCCGGCCGTGATGGAGGTCGCGGAATTGCGCGAGCTGATCGCGCCGGCGCTGCGCGCCGATTTCGCGTCCGTGCTCGGCTATCGCATTCCATCGCCCGATCCGCTCGACATCGATCTCACCGTCATGCGCGGACGCGATGACCCGCAGACGGCGGATGAGCGGATCGCAGGATGGGATCGTGTCTCACTCCGGCCCGTTCGCCGCTGCGATTTTCCGGGCGGGCACTTCTATTTGTCCGATCGTCCTGAGGCGGTGCTGTCGGAGCTGCTGGCCGACCGCTTCGTCGCCGCGCCGTCCTGAGGCGCGGTTCGATCAGGTTGCATGTTGTCCGATTGGTTTATTTGTCAGCCTTGCCGTGCCCTCTTTGCCCTGGACGCTGGTTGTGATCAAACACGTTGCAGCAGGATTCGATGTTGCCCGATGTGCCGGACGAGCTTCGTCGTGATCGCCGGCGCTGTTTTGTGGCGGAGTGCTGCGCCCGCCGTCGGCATCGGGGCGTTGAGGGATTTCAGCGTGGACAGAAGGCGGTTTGAACCTTGGACCTGATACGCTTCGTCCTCGCATCCGCGGGTCCCATCCGCTTTCGCCTGATCGCAGGCATGGTGCTGACCAGCTTCGCCATGGGCGCGCTGATGGTCGTCACCAACACGGCCACCGCGCCGGAGTCGAGCGACGGGCCGGCGCTGGAGATGGTGCTGCTGTTCCTGGTCCTGGCGGCGCTCGTGATCGGCTCGCACCGCTACTCCATGCGCATGGTCACGGCCCTCAGCGAGGCCATCCTGCGCCAGATCCGTGACAACTACGTGCTGCTGGTCCGGCGGATCGAGCTCGAGGCGCTGGAGCACACCGGCGTCGACCGGATCTATGACGTGGTCGCGCGCGAGACCATCCTGATCTCCGACGCCGCGCCGCAGATCGTCACCGGGATCATCTCGGCGATGACTTTCCTGCTGCTCGGCGCCTACATCGCCTACCTGTCGCTGTTCGCGATCACGCTGCTGGTGTTCGCCTTCGTCGTGACCGTGTATTTCTACCGCTACAGCCAGCGTGGCTCGCGGGCGGCCCTGGTCGCCGCGAGCGCGCAGGAGACGCGGTTCCTCGACCTGATGGGCCATCTGCTGCACGGCTTCAAAGAGGTGCGTCAGAACGCCGCGCGCGGTTACGACCTGGAGCAGGATCATCTGCTGCCGGCCTCGGAGCAGATCGACGTCAAGAATACGGTCGCGATGGACCACATCGCCTCCGGCATGAGCATCTCCTATATCGGCTTCTACAGCCTGCTCGCCGCGGTGGTCTTCATCCTGCCGGGCTACATCAAGGAGCACCGCACGGTTCTCCAGGTTCTCTACACCGTGCTGTTCATGCTGTCGTCGCTCGACAACGTCCTGCGCTCGGCCGCGGTGCTGGCACGCGCCAACCTGTCGATGGAGCATCTGCTCGACATGGAGAAGCGGCTGCTGGCCGCCGCGCGCGAGCCCGAGCCGTCACCCGATGCCGCGCATCAGGTGTTCGAGCGGGTCGAGCTGCGCGCGATCACCTATTCGCACACCGGCCGCGACGGCAAGCCCAGCTTCACGCTCGGGCCGTGCGACCTCGTCGTTCGACCCGGGCAGATCACCTACCTGATCGGCGGCAATGGCAGCGGCAAGTCGACCCTGATGCGCCTGCTCACCGGCCTCTATGACCCCGCGGGCGGTGTCATCCTGTGGGACGGCGAGCCGGTGGACCATGCCCTGCGCGGCAAATATCGCCAGTTGTTCTCCTGTGTCTTCGCCGACTTCCATTTGTTCGATCGCTTCTACGGCGCGCGCACGATCGATCCGGCCAAGGTGAATGCCATGGTGGCCGATTTCGGACTGGCCGAGAAGACGGCGTTTCGCGACGGCGGCTTCACCCAGCTCGATCTGTCGACCGGACAGCGCAAGCGGCTGGCGCTGATCGTCGCCTTGCTCGAGGACCGGCCGATCTACCTGTTGGACGAGGTCGGCGCCGATCAGGATCCGTCGTTCCGGCACCGCTTCTATACCGAAATCCTTCCCGACTTGCGGGCTCGCGGCAAGGCCGTTATCGTCATCAGCCACGATGATCGCTATTTCTCGATGGGCGATCGCGTTCTCACGATGCGGGACGGCCGGCTCGAGCAAGCCGAGGCTTTGACATGAGCGTGGCCTATCCCGATCGCAGCCTTCGCAACTCGCCGTCTCCGCTCAGGCCGACGCGCGGCAGACTGCGCGATCGCATCGAAGCCTATGTCGTCGGCACCATCGCCTTCGCCGGCCTGCTGGTCCTGTTGCTGTGGCGGACCGTGATCGTCGTGGTTCCCGCAGGCCATGTCGGTGTGCTTTACAGCCTGCTCGGCGGCGGCACCGTCATCAACGACGTCTATCGCGAGGGGCTGGCGCTCAAGCTGCCCTGGAACAGGATGTATCTGTTCGAGACGCGCGTCCAGTCGCTGGCGCTCGACGTCGAGGCGCTCAGCCTCGAAGGCCTGCGCGTCGACGTCAAGGCCAACCTCATCTTCCACGTCGATGCCAACTCCGCGCCCCGGCTCCTGAAGGAGGTCGGCACCGACTACGTCAATCGCCTGGTCATGCCGGTGGCACTCGGCGTCATCAGGCGCGTGATCGGCAAGTTCGACAGCCATCGCCTCTACACGCTCGACAGCGAGCTCCTGACCGGCCAGATGCTGGATGCCCTGCGCGGCGAGCCCAAGAGCACGATCCTGCTCTATGACGACATGGTCGTGACCCGGGTGATGCTTCCCGACGGGATGCGAAAGGCGATCGAGGACAAGCTGACGCAGGAGCAGTACGCCGCATCCTATGAGTTCATCCTTGCACGGGCCCGCTCGGAGGCCGAGCGCCAGCGCATCGAGGCCATCGGCCTGGAGAACTACTATGCGACGGTGTCGCGGTCGCTGTCGAAGGACGTGCTGACCTGGACCGGTATCCAGGCAACGCTGGACCTCGCCCGCTCCAACAACAGCAAGGTCGTCGTGGTCGGCGGCGGCGCCAATCAGATGCCGCTCATCCTGGGCTCGGATATCTCGTCAGGCAGCGCCACAGCGCCGAACCCCTCGATCATGGACTTCGACAGCACCAAGCTCAGCTTCCCCAAGATCCAGCAGCCGCCGCGGGACGTCTTGGAGAATCCGAGCGGCGTCGATCTGCCAGGACAGGCCCGCATGACTCCCCTCGGGTCGCCGCCGGCGCCGGTACGGCAGGGATCCCCCATTCCGGCGGCTCCGGTGCAGAATGCCCGCTAGCTCCGCGCCGCCCACCGTTTTCGCCAGCATGAGGAGCATCGCCTGATGTCTGCCTTCGTCATCATCATCTATGTGCTGCTGTGCCTGTTGAGCGGCTATTTCGGCCGCGACTCCCGCATGGGCTTCTGGGGCTGCGTGTTTCTGTCGGCCATTCTCAGCCCCGTGCTGATGCTGCCGGTGCTGTTCCTGCTGGGCGGCGGCCGGCGGCCGGCCTGATCCGAGTCGGGGCCCGCGCGGCGCGCCGCTGCCTCGGCGATCAAGGTCCTGCACCCGACGGGCCGTTGCCGCATGCGTGTCATGTCCAAACTGCCCGTCGTGCCAGTTTGTCGCGCACTTATCCCTTGCACCGTCGGGCAAATCACCTCCACATTTCCGCGCATCCCGGCTCGCTGAAGAGGGACGTTTCGCGATCGTCACGAACGTCGAGCCGGGGATGCGATGGGCGTGTCGGTCCGCAGCGTGATCTCGATTGCGCGGACGAACGGAACGATGCGACGGCGAAATCGTGTGGTCCTGGCGCCCCGAAGCTGGCGCCAAGTCGGCGGTCATGATGATCCGTCGGCGACGGGGGCAATCAAGCCGGTCCCCGGGGAGATCACGTATAAGCCGTCAAACCATCGCGCAGGGAAGGCCGGGATGTCCCAGCCGAACCTGTGGTTCCTGCCCCGTGCATTCTTTCCGCACGGGGGCCATGGGGGCGGCAGGCTCCCGGCCTTCCTTGCGCCTCTTCTCGCTGGAGAGGAGGACGAACGGAAGCAAAGCTCGGGCGAAACACGCCGCGAGATCGCGATGTCATGTGGAATCGTTCGAGATCGGTTTCGGAGCAGCCGCGTCGTGTAGAGTGGCGGCCAGCCGATCCGTGTTGGTCAGGGCCGGTCCGCAAGAGAGGCAGCGCGCGTGCAGAGTTGGCGATGAAGGCGATTGCAGAGCTGTTTGACGGTCCGGTCGTGGTTGCGGCATCGAGCCTCTCGCTGGCGGAGGATGAGCTGTTTCCCGAAGAGCGCGCGCATATCCAGGCCGCGGTCGCCAAGCGGCGCGCCGAGTTCGCGACCGCGCGGATCCTGGCGCGCAGGGCGCTGGCGTCGCTCGGAGCTTCGCCGGTCGCGCTCGTCCCGACGCCGGATCGCGCGCCGGTGTGGCCGCCGGGCTATGTGGGAAGCATCTCGCATTGCGCCGACTACTGCGCTGTTGCCGTGGCCCGAAGCAGGGATGTCCCGTCGCTTGGACTGGATGTCGAGGACCTGAGCGAGCTCGATCCGTCGATGCGCGATCTCGTGCTCACGCCGGCCGAGCGGCGATGGCTTCGCGGCCAGCCCGATGCGCTGCAGCCGATGCTGCCGATCGTGATCTTCAGCGCCAAGGAAGCCTACTACAAATGCCAGTACCCGCTCACGCGCGGCTTCCTGGATTTCCAGGATGTCGAGCTCGCGATCGCATGGCCGGCGGGCACGTTCGAGGCACGTGTCATGAAAGAGGACTGGCCGGCCGCGGTTGCTCGTCTCGCCGGACGTTTCCGCGTCGCTGACGGCCGGGTGAGCTGCGGCGTGACGCTCGCGCAGCGCTGATGGCCCGAACGCAGCCTGGGGTTGGGGCGGGCCGTTCTTGTTGCCGCTGCGCCGGAAAGCTGTGGGGGCGCGATCTCAGGAAATCTTCATCCGATGAGCTGCTTACCGCAGTCGCTAAACATGATGCGCTGCGAATTGCGGGGAAATGCGCTTGACATGTTTAGTCATTCGCAATTTACTAAACAAAATACTTAACTCGGACAGTCGATCCGGGACCATGAGGAAACGCTTGCGGCTCGCGCTGTCGTTGTGACGGCGCCTCTCGCCGCGGGCCAACACCGCCGTCATCAGCGCAAAGGCAGGGGCGGCGCCAACAGGGAGGGAGTGCCAGATGAAGTTGCTGCAGACATTTGCACTGACGGCGACGGTCGCCGCCGCGACAGTGCTCGGCGCGTCCGCGCCGGCACGCGCCGAGGGAAAGACGATCACCTTGTGCTGGGCCGCCTGGGATCCGGCCAACGCGCTGGTCGAGCTGTCCAAGGACTTCACCGCCAAGACCGGCGTCAACATGAAGTTCGAGTTCGTGCCGTGGCCGAACTTCGCCGACCGCATGCTCAACGAGCTCAATTCCAAGGGCAAGCTGTGCGATCTGATGATCGGCGACTCCCAGTGGATCGGCGGCGCCGCCGAGAACGGCCAATACGTCAAGCTGAACGAGTTCTTCGACAAGGAAGGCATCAAGATCTCCGACTTCATGCCCGCCACCGTCGCCGGCTACGCCGAGTGGCCAAAGGGCTCGCCGAACTACTGGGCGCTGCCGGCGATGGGCGACGCCAACGGCTGGACCTATCGCAAGGACTGGTTCGCGCGGCCGGAGATCCGCGAGGAGTTCAAGAAGAAGTTCGGCCGTGAGCTCGAGGTGCCGAAGACGCAGGAAGAGCTGAAGGACATCGCCGAGTTCTTCCAGAAGCGGGTGATCGACGGCAAGACCGTCTACGGTGCGGCGATCTTCACCGAGCGCGGCTCGGAAGGCATCACCATGGGCGTCACCAACGCGCTCTATCCGTTCGGCTTCAAGTATCAGAACCCGAAGAAGCCGTATGACATGCAGGGCTTCGTCAATTCCGACGACGCGGTGAAGGGCCTCGAATTCTACAAGGCGCTGTACAAATGCTGCACGCCGCCCGGCTATTCCAACGGCTACATGCAGGAGGGCCTGGATGCCTTCAAGTCCGGCCAGGTCGCGCTGCAGATGAACTGGTTCGCCTTCTTCCCGGGCCTCTACAAGGACCCCAATGTCGGCGGCGACAAGATCGGTTTCTTCGTCAACCCCGCGCAGAAGGAGAAGGGCTCGCAGCTCGGCGGGCAGGGCATCTCGGTGGTGGCCTATTCGCCGAACCGCGCCGAGGCGCTGGCCTACATCAAGTGGTTCGCCTCGCTGGATACCCAGAAGAAGTGGTGGGCGCTCGGCGGCTACAGCTGCCACAAGGGCGTGCTGAACGATCCCAACTTCAAGAATACCGCGCCGTTCGCCGCCGACTTCCTGGTGGCGATGGACCAGGTGGTCGATTTCTGGGCCGAGCCGTCCTACGCCCAGCTCCTGCTCGCGATGCAGAAGCGCGTCCACGACTATGTCGTCGCCGACCAGGGCACCGCCAAGGGCGCGCTCGACGGCCTGATCGCCGACTGGACCAAGGTGTTCAAGGAGGACGGCAAGCTCTGATGGAAGCGGCATCTCGCGTGCAAGCGGGATGCGTCACGACGATCCCTCCGGCGAGCTTCGGCTTGCCGGGCGGACCAGCCAGTCTCACCGCCAGCCAGAAGCAGCCAGTGAAGCAGCCCCTCGCATGACCGACCAGACCGGACTGAGCAGCCTCGTCGACCGCGCCGCCCTGGTGACGCCGCCCGCCGTGGCGGGGCGCGTGCGCGGCCTCTCCGAGCGTGCCATCGCCTGGCTGTTCATCACGCCGACCATGCTGCTGCTGCTCGCGATCAACATCTTCCCGCTGATCTGGACCATCCGGCTGTCGTTCACCAACTATCGCGCCAACCGGCCCAATGCGACGGTGCTCGATGTCGGGCTCGCCAACTACCAGTCGATCCTGACCGATCCGGACGTCTGGGCGGCGATGACGGTGACCGCGCGCTTCGTATTCTGGACCATCCTGATCCAGACCGTGCTCGGTTTCACGCTGGCCTGGCTGATCGACAAGAAATTCCGTGGCCACGGCCTGTGGACCACCTTGATCCTGCTGCCGATGATGCTGTCGCCGGCCGTGGTCGGCAATTTCTGGACGTTCCTGTACCAGCCGCAGATCGGGCTCTTCAACTACGTCATCTCCGCCGCGACCGGCGCGCCGGCATCGTCTTTCCAGATGCTGGCGCAAGTGCCGCTCGCGCCGTGGGCCATCGTCATCGTCGACACCTGGATGTGGACGCCCTACGTGATGCTGATCTGCCTTGCCGGTCTGCGCTCGATTCCCGACTACATCTACGAGGCGGCCGAGGTCGATCGCGCCTCGCCGTGGCGGCAGTTCTGGTCGATCACCTTGCCGATGGCGCTGCCCTTCATCATGCTCGCGGTGCTGTTCCGCGGCATCGAGAACTTCAAGATGTTCGACATGGTCAACCTCCTGACCGGCGGCGGACCCGGCTCGACCACCGAGGTCGCCTCGATCACGCTCAAGCGGGAGGCGTTCGAGAAGTGGCGTACCGGCTATTCCTCGGCCTTCGCGATCATCCTGTTCGTCACCGTGTTCGGCCTCGCCAACATCTACGTCAAGGCGCTCAACCGGGTGAAAAGCCGATGACCGGTCTCGCAACCGCCCATTCCGTTGTCGATCCCTCGCCGCTGACCAAGCGGATCGCGGCGACCGTGGTGATCGCCTATGCGCTGATCACCCTGGTGCCGCTGCTGTGGATCTTCATGACCGGGTTCAAGTCTCCATCGGATGCGATCGCCTATCCGCCGAAGCTCGTCGCCGAGCCGAGCCTGGAGGGCTATTGCAACCTGTTCACGACCCGGACGCGGCAGACCCCGGAATACATGGCCAAGCTGCCGCCGGCGGCCGATCTGTGCGACCGCATCTCGCGCGGCCGCAACATGGTGGTCGCGGGTCCGTCGAACTACATCCCGCGCTACGTCAACTCGCTGGTGATCGCATTCGGCTCGACCGCGCTGTCGGTCGTGCTCGGCACGCTCGCGGCCTATGCGTTCTCGCGCTTCAAGGTGCCGCTGAAGGATGATCTCCTGTTCTTCATCCTGTCGACAAGGATGATGCCGCCGATCGCGGTCGCGATCCCGATCTACCTGATGTATCGCGAGCTCGGCCTGTCCGACACGCGGCTCGGCATGATCCTGCTCTATACGTCCGTCAACATCTCGCTCGCGGTCTGGCTGCTCAAGGGATTCATGGACGAGATCCCGCGCGAATACGAGGAGGCGGCGATGGTCGACGGCTACACCCGCCTGCAAGCCTTCTTCAAGGTCGTGCTGCCACAGGCCACCACCGGCATCGTCGCCACCGCGATCTTCTGCCTGATCTTCGCCTGGAACGAATATGCCTTCGCGGTGCTTCTGACCTCGGGCACGGCGCAGACCGCGCCGCCCTTCATTCCGATCATCATCGGCGAGGGCGGCCAGGACTGGCCGGCGGTCGCTGCCGGCACCACACTGTTCCTGATCCCGATCGTCGTGTTCACGGTGCTGCTGAGGAAGCACCTGTTGCGCGGCATCACCTTCGGAGCGGTGCGCAAATGAGCCGGTCGATACGAAATAGGCCTGCCGATGTCGCGGCTACGCGCTGGCCACGGGCGCTTCGGCGCGGCCCGATGGAGACGTTGGCGACGATCCTGATTGCTGCCGGCGTGCTGATGCTGCTGCAGCCGTTCGCGTTGGTGCTCTACACCTATTCCTTCATCACCACGCTCGCCGGTGTCGTGATGTTCACCATCGTCTCCAAGTTTCCGGACTGACGCCATGGCCGAGATCCGGATCGAGAATCTGTTCAAGGAGTTCGGCGGCTTCGCCGCCGTGCGTGGCACCAGCTTCACGATCGCCGATGGTGAGTTCTTCTGCCTGCTCGGTCCGTCTGGCTGCGGCAAGACCACCACCTTGCGCATGATCGCAGGCCTGGAGCTGCCGACCTCGGGCACGATCAGGCTTGGCGGCGAGGACGTCACCTTCCGCCGTGCGCGTGAACGCGACATCGCCATGGTGTTCCAGCTGTTCGCGCTCTACCCGCATATGAACGTGCGCAGCAACATCGCCTTTCCCTTGGTCTCGATGGGCGTGCCCAAGGCGGAGATCCGGCGGCGGGTCGAGGAAGCCGCGCGCATCCTGCGCATCGACCATCTGATCGACCGTCCGGTCAGCGGGTTGTCGAGCGGCGATCGCCAGCGCGTCGCGCTCGGCCGCGCCATCGTCCGCGAGCCCAAGGCGTTCCTGATGGACGAGCCGCTCGGCGCGCTCGATGCGGAGTTCCGGCACATCATGTGCGGCGAGCTGCGCGCCTTGCACGACCGGCTCAAGGCCACCACCGTGTTCGTCACGCACGACCAGCTCGAGGCGATGTCGATGGCCGACACGATCGCCGTGATGAATCGCGGCGTCGTGGAGCAGCTCGGAACGCCGCAGGAGATCTATGACCGTCCCGCCACCATGTTCGTTGCGGACTTCATCGGCTCGCCGGCGATGAACTTCATCCGCTTCGCGGGCCGACTTGGCGCCGGCACGAACTGCGTGCGCATCGACGGTGCCGAGATCGGCGTGCCCGAGCTGCGCGAGGATGCCGGGAGCGACGAGCTGGTTCTCGGCGTGCGGCCGGAGCAGGTGACGCTCAGCGCCGAAGGCGGGCTGCGCGGCGAGGTGTTTGGCACCGAATATCTCGGCACCACCCAGATCATCACCGTCACGACGGCGCACGGCACCGTCAAGGCACGCGCGCCCGCGGCGCTCCGCGTGGCGCGTGCGGAGCCGGTCGGGCTCAGCTTCCGCGCCGACCGGCTGTCGCTGTTCGACGCCGCCACGGGCCGTGCGGTCCGCACGGCGCTGTATGAACAGCCGGTGAGAGGAGGACGACATCATGGCTGAGACGCGGCTCAACGCCGTCAGCAAGTCGTTCGGCCCAAAGCCGGCGGTGCGGGATTTGTCGCTGACCATCCGTGATGGCGAGCTCGTGGTGCTGCTCGGGCCGACCGGTGCCGGCAAGACCACGACGCTGCGCCTGGTAGCGGGCCTCGAGCAGCCGGATCGCGGCAGCATCACCATCGGTGGCGTCGACCAGACCAAGGCGACGCCGGCCGCGCGCGACGTCACCTTCGTGTTCCAGCAATATTCGCTCTATCCGCATCTGTCGGTGTACGACAATCTGGCTTTTCCACTGCGCTCGCCGGTGCGCAAGATTGCGGAGGCCGAGATCAAGCGCATCGTCCGTGACGTCGCGGGGATGCTGCGGATCGAGGACAAGCTCGGCAATCGCGCCACTCAGCTCTCGGGCGGCCAGATGCAGCGCGTGGCGATCGGCCGTGCCCTGGTGCGCCGGCCTGCGATTGCATTGCTCGACGAGCCGCTGTCCTCGCTCGACGCCAAGCTGCGTTCGGAGCTGCGTATCGAGCTCAAGCGCATCCAGCAGGATCTCGGCGCCACCATGCTCTACGTCACCCACGACCAGATCGAGGCGATGACGCTCGCCAACCGCATCGGCGTGATCGACCAGGGCCGTCTGGTGCAGGTCGGCAGCCCGCGGGAGGTCTATGAGGATCCGGACAATACCTATGTGGCGACCCGGCTCGGCAGCCCCGGCATCAATCTTCTGCCGCGTCGGCTGTTCCCGGATCTCGCAATGCCGGGCGACGTCGCGACGATCGGCGCGCGCACCGAGCACATGACGGTCCGGCGCGCCGAGACCCGTGCAGACGCGCGGGTGAAATGGATCGAGCATCTCGGCGATCAGAATCATCTGCATATCACGCTGCAGGACCAGACCATCGTCAGCCTGGTGGAGCCGGATACGGAATTGAAAGTCGGCGACTCCGTCGCTATCGAGTTCACCCGGCCGCTGCTGTTCGACCGGGCGGGCCAGCGGGTGAGATAGACAATGGACCAGGCGTTCAAGCGTAAGCTGATCGTGGCGATGGCGGATGCCATGATCGCCCATGCCGAGGAGCTGACCGCGCTGGATTCGGCGATCGGCGACGGCGATCACGGCCTCAATATGAAGCGTGGCTTCGAGGCCGTGCTCGCCGATGCGGACAACATTTCCGCCAAGCCCCTTCCGGAGGCCCTGAAGGCGGTCGGCATGGCGCTGGTGATGAAGGTCGGCGGCGCGTCCGGTCCGCTCTACGGCACGCTGGCGATGGGACTTGGCAAGGCGCTGCCATCAGAGCCCTCTGCCGCCGACGCGGCGGCGGCGCTCGGTCGCGCCATCGCGGACGTCAAGGCACGGGGCAAGTCGGAAGCAGGTCAGAAGACCATGCTCGACGTCTTGATCCCCGTGCAGGCGGCTTTTGCGGCCGGTGGCGACGATCTCGGTTCCCGGCTGCCCGCGATCGCCGCTGAAGCTGCCGATGCGACGGTGCCGATGCTGGCGATCCGCGGCCGCGCCTCGTTTCTCGGCGAGCGTTCGATCGGGCACATGGATCCCGGCGCGCGCTCGTCCAGCCTGCTGGTGCAGGCGATCTGCAGCGTCTTCAATGAGGCCCGAGCATGAATGAGCAGAAGAATGTCGGCATCGTCATCGTGTCGCATTCCGCCAAGGTGGCGGAGGGCGCGGCCGACATGGTCCGGCAGATGGTCGGCGACAGCGTGCCGCTCGCAGCGGTCGGCGGCAATGCCGATGGCGGGCTCGGCACCGATGTCGGCGCCATCATGGGCGCGATCGACAGGGCGTGGTCGGAGTCGGGCGTTGCGATCCTGGTCGATCTTGGCGGCGCCGAGACCAACAGCGAGATGGCGGTGGAGATGATGCCGGAGGAGCGGCGCGAGCGCATCGTGATCTGCAATGCGCCGCTGGTCGAAGGCGCCGTGATGGCGGCGACGGAGGCCTCCGGCGGCTCGCCGCTCGATGCGGTGCGCGCGACCGCCGAAGAGCTGATGGGCGGATGAGCAGGAACGACGATGGCTGACGGTGGAGAGATCGGCATGCAGGAAGCGAAGGCGCATGCGCTGCTGACCAACGAGGTCGGGCTGCATGCGCGGCCCTCGGTCAAGCTGACCCAGCTCGCCAAGCGCTTTGCGTCGAGCATCGAAGTCGCGATCGCGGCCGACGGGCCCTGGACCGACGCCAAGAGCCCGGTGAAGATCATGCGCGTCAAGGCGGCCAAGGGTGAGACGCTGTTCCTTCGCGCCAACGGAACCGATGCCGAGGCGGCCATCGCGGCGCTCGTTGATCTGGTCGACCGCAAGTTCGACGAGGAGTGATGATGGAGCGGCGCGTTTTCGGGCGTGGGGCATCGGACGGGTTGGCCATTGGGCCGGCCGCGATCCTGCGTGCGCTGGAGGGTGCGAGCCGGAGGAAAGGGGCGATCGCCGAGGAGCATGCAGCGCTCGCCACAGCGGTCGCGCATGCACGCGAGGCCGTGGCCGAGCTGATCGGCAGGCTCGAGGGAGACGCGGCCGAGCTAATCGGCTTTCAGCTCGCGCTGCTCGAAGACGATGCGCTGACGGAGGCGGCTTACGTTCAGATCGAGGGCGGTGTCGCTGCGGATGAGGCCTGGCGCGCGGCGATGGCGGAGGAGATCGCGGGCTACGAGTCCGCTGACGACGAGTATTTTCGTGCTCGCGCCAGCGACCTCGGCGACATCCGGGACCGCGTACTGCGGCACTTGTTTGGCCTGCCGCAGAACGGCGAAGTGCCGAAAGGAGCGATCGTCGTCGCGCATGATCTGGCGCCATCGGCGTTTCTCGCCATCGACTGGACCGGGGGCGGCGGCGTCGCGCTCGGCGATGGCAGCCCGACCAGTCACGTCGCGATGCTGGCGCGCGGCCGCGGCGTGCCGATGGTGGTCGGGCTCGGCGGCGATTGGGAGACGCTGGCAGGGGATCTGCTGGTCGATGGCGGTCGCGGTGTCGTCATCGTCGATCCCGGCGCGCACATTGTCGCCGCCGCGCGGGCGGAGGACGAGACGGTCTCGCGCCGCAGGGCGGAGGCAAGGGCGCGGCAGCACGAACCGGCACTGACGCGCGACGGCACCCGCGTCTCCGTCCTCGTCAACATCTCCGGCCCCGCCGACATGACGCTGCTTCCGGCGGCAGCCTGCGACGGCATCGGTCTGGCACGCACCGAGTTTCTCACCGGCAACCTGCTTCACGACGAGGAGGCGCAATATCACGCCTATGCCGAGCTCGTGCGCTGGGCCGAAGGCCGGCCGGTCACGATCCGCACGCTCGATGCCGGCGGCGACAAGCCGATTCCGGGCTACACGATCGATGGCGAAAGCAACCCGTTTCTTGGTCTGCGTGGCCTCCGCCTGTCCTTGCGTCATCCCGAGATCTTCCGCGTCCAATTGCGCGCGCTGGCCCGCGCCGCTGCGCTCGGACCGCTCAAGGTGATGTTGCCGATGGTGACCAATGCAGCGGAACTGGACGTGGCCCGTGACCATCTCCGCGCCGTGCTCGCCGAATTGGCCGGCGGCAACGTTGCGTTCGCCGCGCCGGCCTTCGGAATGATGGTCGAGGTCCCGGCCGCTGCGCTGGCAGCGCACGACTTCGCTGCGGACTTCTTCTCGATCGGCACCAATGACCTGACCCAATATGCGACCGCTGCCTCGCGCGACGGCGCCGAGGTCGCCGACTATGCCGACGTGCTGCATCCCGGGGTGCTGGCGATGATCGCCCATGTCGCGCGCGCTGGTCGCGCACGAGGCGTGGACGTCTCGATCTGCGGCGACGCCGCCGGTGATGTCAGGGCGATTCCCGCCTTGCTCGAGGTCGGTATCCGCGCGCTGTCGGTGTCGCCTGGCCTGCTGCCGCTGGTGAAGGCCGCGATCCGCGAACTCGATCTCGCCAAGTCAGTAGAGGGCGCATGAGCGAGCCGGATGCATCGGGGGCCGCAAGCCCGCTTGCCGAGTACAAGGCGATCCTGCGCGCGGTCATCGACAGCCGTCCCTCCGGCACGCGGCAGCGGCTGGCGGAGGCAATCGGCAAGAACCGCAGCTTCATCTCGCAGATCGTCAATCCGGCCTATGCGACGCCGATCCCGCTGCAGCATCTCGAGACCATCTTCCACATCTGTCACTTCTCGCCACATGAGCAGCAGGCGTTTCTGACCGCCTACCGCGCCGCGCATCCGGGCCGGCTGGACGAGGCCGAGGCGCAGCGGCCGATGCGGCGTCTGGTGGTCGAGCTGCCGGACTTTGGCGACCCCGCGCTCAACGCCCATGCCGACCGCATCATCACCGGCGTCGCGCGCGGCATCACCGCGCTGATCTCAGCCAACGAAAACCAGGACGAATCCGAGCCGGGAGGGAAGCCATGAAGAAGCTGATCAACGCCGTCGACGACGTGCTGACCGAGAGCCTGCAGGGATTTGCCGCGGTGCATGGCGACATCGTCACGCTTGGTGAGGAAAACAAGTTCGTACGCCGCAAGAGCCTCAAGCCGGGCAAGGTTGCATTGATCTCCGGCGGCGGCTCCGGCCACGAGCCGCTGCATGCCGGCTTCGTCGGGCCGGGCATGCTCGATGCCGCCTGTCCAGGCCAGGTCTTCACCTCGCCGACACCGGACCAGATGCTCGCGGCCGCGCAGGCCGTGGACACCGGCGCGGGCGCGCTGTTCATCGTCAAGAACTACGAAGGCGACGTGATGAATTTCGCGATGGCCGCGGAGATGATGGAGGGCAAGGTCGCGACCGTGATCACCGACGACGACGTCGCGGTCGAGACCTCGACCTATTCGACCGGCCGCCGCGGCGTTGCCGGTACGCTGGTCGTGGAGAAGATGCTCGGCGCCGCGGCCGAGCAGGGCCGCCATCTCGACGCGCTGAAGGCGCTCGGTGACGACGTCAACAGGCGCACCCGATCGATGGGCGTGGCGCTGACGTCCTGCACGGTGCCGGCCGCCGGCAGGCCGACCTTCACGCTCGGCGAGGACGAGATGGAGATGGGCGTCGGCATCCATGGCGAGCCCGGCCGCCGCCGGGTCAAGCTGGCCTCCGCGGACGCCATCGCCGAGGAGATGATGGGCGCGATCCTAACCGATCTCGCAGCGAAGCCGGGAACGCCGTGCCTGCTGCTGGTCAACGGCTTCGGGGCCACGCCGGCGATGGAGTTGTACGTGATGGCCCATGCGGCGCGGCGCATCCTGGAAGGGCGCGGGCTCGCCATCGCGCGCGGGCTGGTCGGTTCCTACGTCACGTCGCTCGACATGGCCGGCTGCTCGCTCACCGTGACCGCGCTCGATGATGCGTCGCTGGCGCTGTGGGACGCGCCGGTGCACACCGCGGCGCTGCGCTGGGGCTGCTGACGCGATGCGTGCTCAGCGGATCTCGTTCGAGTAGTAGTGCTGCGCCGTCGTGGCGCGGTGCTGGCTGAGGATCGCCAGCGCGCCGGTCTGGTCGTAGGCTTCCTCGTCGATCACGAGCACGGCGCTCGGAGAGGGTAGGCCGAGCAGCTTGCGGTCCTCCTTGGTGGCGACCTCGGCCGTCACCTTCTCGCGCACGGCGGCGATCCGGATGCCATAGGCCTCGAGCAGATGGCGGTAGATCAGGGCAGGGACCTTCTTCGGCTCGCGCGCAAATCCCGGCACGCGGCTCCCGACCATCGAGATCCGCGAATGCAGCACCGGCGCGCCGGCGACGCGGCGGATGCGATGAAGATGCAGCAGCGGCTCGCCATCGGCCACCGCGAACAGCGCCGCTTCGTCCCGTTCGGCGGCGCGTGTCGTCACCGACAGCACCTCGGCCTCCGAGTGCAGCAGGCTACCGTCCGCGCCGAGCAGGCGGAAGTACTGGAAGAAGAAGCTGAGCCCATGCTGCGACGCGCGGCCCGTCACCACCGTGCCGGTCTTGCGCCGGCGCATCAGCATGCCGCCCGCGGTGAGATCGGCCAGCGCGCGGCGGATGGTGCCGACGGCGACGCAATATTGATTGGCGAGCGCGACCTCGCCGGGCAGCACCGTGCCGGGCGGCATGTCGCCGATCAGGATCGCCTCGGCGATCTGGCGCTTGACATGCTCGTAGAGCGGCACCGGCAGCGCGCCGGGACCCGCACCGACCCCGTCTGCCGCTTTGCTGGCCACAGCTGCCTTTTTCATGGAATTGACAAATGCCGCGTCGTGAATTCTATTTCTATATAGAATATAGGATTGAGCAGACCGCAAATGATTTCTGAGGGCATTCCAGCGGACCGGGGCGCGCGCAGTCTCGCCGGCGCTTTTGCCGCGATCGACGCCATGGCCGAGACGGCGGTCGAGGACCTGCGGAAGATGGTGGCGGTCGACACCAGCTTTCCGCCGGGGGCCGGCTACGATGCCTTTGCCGACGTGATGGAACAGCTTGCTTCGCCGCTGGCGCTGAATTGCGAGCGCGTGATCGTTCCGGAGGAGCTGTGGCGCGCACCGGGTTCGCACGGATCGCGCACCAATCTGGTCGCACGGCGTCGCTCCGGCAAACCGGTGCTCGGGCTCTATTTCCACGTCGATACGGTGCCGCCTGCGCCAGGCTGGGCCACCGATCCGCTGCAACTGGGCCGTGACGGTGATCGTCTGATCGGACTCGGCGCAGCCGACATGAAGGGATCGATCGCGGCGGCGCTGCTCGCGCTCCGCGGCGCGCAGCAGACCGGATTGCCGCTGGCCTATGATCCGATGTTGTTGCTGTGCACCGACGAGGAGGCAGGGCTTTATCCCGGCGTGCGTTACCTTGCCGAGCAGGGCCGTCTCGAAGGTCACATCCTCAACTTCAACGGCAGCGCCATGCCGCGGATCTGGGCCGGCTGCTTCGGCCTGTTCACGCTCACGGTGCGGGTTCACGGCAAGCCGGCGCATGCCGGCGAGCAGCGCCGCTCCGGCGCCAACGCGATCGAGGCGGCGCTGCCGATCCTCAATGCGCTCGCGGCCCTCAAACCGGTCATCGCGCAGCGGACGTCGGCATTGCCGCCACCGCCGCAGGCAGCCGGACCTCTCGCGGGGAGCCTGGACATCTCAGCCATTCATGGTGGCCAATGCGGTGGACAGATCCCTTCGCTGGTCGAGATTCTCGTGTGCCGCCGCTATGCGCCCGAGGAGGACTTCGCCACCGCACGCCGCGAGATCGAGGCGGCAATCCAGCGGGCCGCCGATGTCCTCGACGTCGAGATCATCCTCACCGGCCATCTGATGCCGACATCCGATCCCGGCGGGCCGCATTGGCCGCGCTGGCAGCAGGCGCTGTCGGCCGGCTTCGGCTACGCGGCGGAAGACTTCGCGCGCTGGGGGGCGTCCGGTTGCTCCGATTTCGGCTGGGTGCAGCAGGCCACGGGCGTGCAGGAGGTGCTGCTCACGGGCCTGGGAAAGCCCGATAGCCGCATTCATGCGCCGGGCGAATCCACGACGCTCGCCGACATCGTCGCATTGGCAAAGTCGGTGCTCGCCTATCTTGCAGCCGAGTTCCGTCCCGAGCTCTCTCCCGAAGCCATCACGCCTGAAAAGGACTTCGCCTGATGCCGTCCGTGACCCGTCGCCATTTTCTTGCCGGCTCCGCGCTCGTGCTTGGTGCTCTGCCGCAAGTCTCTCTCTCCGCCGAGGCGCCGAAGCGCGGCGGCGTGTTGCGGATCTCGGTCGATCAGGGCGCGGCGGTCATTCATCCGCTGCTCGCGCGTGTCAATCCGGAATACCTCATCACCGAGCTGCTCTATTCCAACCTGACCCGGTTGAAGCCGGACATGTCGGTCGAGCCGGACCTCGCCTTGTCCTGGCAGGCCGGCGCGGGGCTCACCGAGTGGACGTTCAAGCTGCGGCCCAATCTCAGCTTCCACGACGGCTCGCCGCTGACGGCGGAGGATGTCGTTTCGACCTTCAAGGCAATCCTCGATCCGAAGACCGCGTCACCGGCGCGCACCAATGTCGGCCCGATCAAGGACGTCGTCGCCGTCGATCCGTCGACCGTTCGGTTCACACTGTCGGTTGCCTTCGCCGATTTTCCGGTCGCGCTCGCCTACAACAATGCGCGCATCGTGCCTGCGAAGGTCGTTGCCGCTGATCTCGCCAGCCTTGCCACCAAGGCGAATGGTTCGGGGCCGTTCAAGCTCGTGTCCTACGAGCCGGACCGCAAGATCGTCGTCGAGCGCAACCCGGCCTATTACGATCCCGCGCGACCCTCACTCGATCGCGTCGAGATCCTCGTCTATCCCGACCGTACGGCTGAGGCGTCGGCTCTGATTTCGGGCGACATCGATCTCATGTTGTCGACCACGCCCGGCGAATATGACCGGCTCGGCAAGGCCAGTGGCGTCAAGGCGGTGCGGATTCCCTCGGGGCAGTTTCTGAACGTCAACATGGGCTGCGACCAGAAGCCCTTCAACGACGTTCGCGTGCGCCAGGCGCTGGCGCTGACTATCGATCGCGAGGCCATGGCCGGCTTCGTGGCCGGCGGCTATGGCACGCCCGGCAACGATACGCCGCTGAGCCCCGCCTACCGCTTCTATCAGGACAGCAAACTGAAGAAGCCCGACATCGCCAAGGCCAAGCAACTGCTCGCCGATGCCGGCTATCCCTCCGGGATCGACCTGACGATGGTGGCGTCCGACAAGCCGGACACGCGCACGCAGCTCGGTGTTGCGATCCGTGAGATGGCGGCGCCCGCGGGCTTCCGTATCAACGTTCAGACGATGCCGCACGCAACTTATCTCGACCAGGTCTGGAAGAAGGGCAATTTCTACGTCGGCTTCTACAACATGCAGTCGACCGCCGACGCGATCTTCAAGCTGCTCTACACTTCGGATGCGGCCTGGAATGAGACGCGCTGGAACAATGCGCGCTTCGACGAGATCGTCAATGCGGCGCGCAGCGAGACCGACGATGCCAATCGCGCCGCGCTCTATGCGCGGGCCCAGACGATGATGAGCGAGGAGGTGCCGTCGGTGATTCCGGTCTTCTTCGACATCCTGGCGGCGCAGCGCGCCTATGTGGAAGGATACCAGCTGCATCCGCGCGGGTCGGTGTTCCGGCTCGATCTCGTCTCGCTCGGCGCAGGCGCGCCCAAGCGCAGCTGAGGCGGGATCCGAGCGGTGTCATTCGCCTGGCTGCTGCGGCGGGTGCTCCTGATGGCCTACACGGTCGTCATCGTCAGCGTGCTGGTGTTCGCCATCACGCAGGCGCTGCCGGCTGATGCCGCGCAGACGCTGCTTGGCGAGAACGCCTCGCCGGAGGCGCTGGCCGCCGTTCGCGGCCGGCTCGGGCTCGACGACCCGGTCTGGCTGCAATTCGCGCATTGGGTCGCGCACGCGGCCATCGGCAATTTCGGCGTCTCCATGCGCACCGGCCTGCCGGTCGCGCCGGAGATGCTGACGGCGCTGTCTCGCTCGCTGCTGCTGGCAGCCGGCGCACTCGTCGTCACCCTTCTGATCGCGGTCCCGCTCGGAATCTTCGCGGCGCTCCGCAGGGGGCGGCCGGCGGATACGGCCGCCAGCGTGGTCGCCTATCTCGGGGTCTCCCTGCCGGAGTTCGTCACCGCAACCGTGCTCGCGCTGCTGCTGACCGACATCCTGCCATGGCTGCCGGCGACCGGCTACGTGTCGCCGCTGGAGGATACCGGGCTGGCGCTCCGCCACCTGATCCTTCCGGTCCTGACGGTGTCGGTCATTCTCGTCGCGCATGTGATGCGCATGATGCGGTCGGAGACGCTGGACGTGCTGCAGTCCGACTACGTCCGCGCGGCGCGGCTGAAGGGCCTGCCCGAGCGGACGGTGCTGGTGCGGCACGTGATGCGCAACGCGCTGCTGCCGGTCATCACCATCGTCGCGCTCGACGTCGGCTATCTCTTGGGCGGCATCATCGTCATCGAGGAGATCTTCGCCATTCCCGGCATCGGCCGCGCATTGATGATCGCCATCACCACCCGCGATCTGCCGTCGATCCAGGCCGGCGCGATGATCATGGCGGTCACCTATGCCATCACCAACACGCTGGCGGACGTCGTCTACGCGCTGCTCGACAGGCGGATCAGCTATGACTGAGCTGCTCGGCCGCATGATCCGGAAGCCGCAGGGCGCGATCAGCGTGACGCTGCTCGTTGCGCTCGCCGTCGTCTGCATTCTCGGCCCGTGGCTCGCGCCCTATGGGGCGGAGAAGATGGATTTTCTCGGCCGCTTCCGCGCACCGGGATGGCAGAACTGGCTGGGGGCCGACCAGTTCGGCCGCGACGTGCTGAGCCGCCTGTTGTCCGGAGCGCGCGCCACCGTTCCGATGGCGCTGGCGGCGACGCTCGCCGGCAGTGCGATGGGCGCCGTGATCGGCGTCGCATCGGCCTATCTCGGCGGCAAGGCCGACGAATTCATCATGCGCACCAACGATGCGGTGATGGCCATTCCGGGTCTTCTGATGGCGCTGCTGCTGGTCAGCACGCTGGGCAATGGGGCTATCAACGCGGTGATCGCGATTGCCTTTGCGTTTGCGCCGGGCATGGCGCGGGTCACGCGCTCCGTGGCGCTTGCGGTACGCAATCAGGACTACGTCAAGGCTGCCATCGCGCGCGGCGAGGCGGCCTCGCAGATCATCTTCCGCGAGATGCTTCCGAACGTGATGGGCCCGATCATCATCGAGGCCACCATCCGCGTGTCATTCGCGGTGATGCTGTTCGCGACGCTCAGCTTCCTTGGCCTGGGTGCGCAGCCGCCGGCGTCGGAATGGGGGCTCATGGTCGCCGATGCGCGCCAATACATGCACCGGGCGCCATGGCTCCTGATCGCGCCCTCGGCCGCGATCGCGCTGTCGGCGATCGCCTTCAATCTCGTCGGCGATGCCCTGCGCGACGCGCTGAATCCGCGGGACGATCGATGAGGCCGGCGCTCGCCATCACCGACTACGGGCTGGACTATGTCACCTCGGCGGGCGCCGTCGAGGTGCTGCGCGACGTGTCACTCGAGATCGCGCCCGGCGAGGTGCTCGGCCTCGTCGGCGAATCCGGCTCCGGCAAGAGCTCGCTGGCCTGGGCGTTGATGCGGCATCTGCCGGCCAATGCCCTGGAAGTCTCGGGTTCGCTGCGTCTGGGCGACCTCGACCTGCGGTCCCTCAGCCCGAAGCGACTGACCGCGGTCCGTGGCCGCCGCATCGGCATGGTGTTCCAAGACCCGTCGACAGCGCTCAATCCGACCTTGACCATCGGCCGTCAGATCACCGAGGCGCTGATGCGTCATCGCGATTTGAATGCGCGGGCCGCCAGGGATCTCGCGATCGATCTGCTCGGCCATGTCGAGCTCCGCAATCCCGCGGCGTTGCTGCGGCGCTATCCGCACGAGATCTCGGGCGGAGAGAAGCAGCGTGTGATCATCGCGACGGCCTTCGGCTGCCGGCCCGATGTCATCCTGTTCGATGAGCCCACGACGGCGCTCGACGTCATCACCGGCGCCCGCATCATCGAGCTGTTTGCGCGGTTGCGGGCGGAGACCGGTGTCGCTGCGCTCTACATCTCGCACGATCTCGCGATGATGACCCGCGTCGCCGATCGCGTCGCAGTCATCCAACACGGCCGCATCGTCGAGCAGGCGCCCGCGTCCGATATCTTCCGCACGCCGCGGCACGACTACACCAAGGCGCTCATCGCCGCGGTGCCGCGTCCGGAACGGCGGCTCGTGAACGATCAGCCGGGCGCGGCCCTGGTGCTCGACGCACGCGGCATTGAGGTTCACTACGGCCGAGGCGGGCTGTTCCGTGCGGCGCCGCCGCCGGCGACCAAGGCCGTCGACGTCCACGTCCGCGCCGGCGAAATCGTCGGCCTCGTCGGTGAATCCGGTTCGGGAAAGTCGTCAGTCGCTCGCGCCCTCACCGGGCTCGCCCGCTTCGACGGCACGATCAGCTTCGACGGCCGGACGCTGCGCGGGGCTGGCGACATGGACCGGGCCTATCGTCGCGATGTTCAGATCGTGTTCCAGCACCCGGATTCCTCGCTCAATCCGCGCCATCGGATCGGTGAGATCCTGTCGCGTCCCCTGAAACTCTATGGCGGCGACGTCGCCGCCGTGCCGCGGCTCCTGGAGCAGGTGCGACTGCCGGCCTCCTATGCGATGCGCTGGCCGCACCAGCTCTCCGGTGGCGAGAAGCAGCGCGTCGCGATCGCGCGCGCGTTTGCGGCACGGCCGCGGCTCGTGATCTGCGACGAGATCACGGCGCCGCTCGACGTCTCCGTCCAGGCCCGGATCATCGAGCTGCTGCTGGCGTTGCGCGCCGAGACCGGCGCGGCCTATCTGTTCATTACCCACGACCTCAATCTGATCCGGCAGATCGCGCACCGCATCGTCGTGATGCGTCATGGCCAGCTCGTCGACAGCCGCGCCGTTGATGCTTTCGGCGCCGAAGACGTTCACCCTTACACCCGCGAGCTGATGGCGGCCTCGCCAGCGCCGGTTGGCTGACCGCAAGGATTGACCCGATGGACCGCAACGACCTGCTCGCCCGCATCGATATTCCCGCCTCGCTCGCGCTGCTGTCGCGCATGGTACAGCACAAGAGCTATTCGAAGACCGAGGGCGAGAAGCAGCTCGCGGCCTTCATGGCCGAACAGATGAGCGCGATCGGCCTGGATGCCGCCCTCGCTCCGTTCGGGGCCGAGGGCCGGGTCAACGCGGTCGGCCGCTGGCACGGCACCGGCGGCGGCAAGAGCCTGCTCTTCAACGGCCATGTCGATACAAATCCGGTGACCGAGGGCTGGACCGTCGATCCCTGGGCGGGGAAGGTCGACGACGACTTCATCTACGGCATCGGCGTGTCAAATATGAAGGCCGGCGACGCCGCCTATTTCTGCGCGGTCAAGACGCTGATCGAGGCCGGCGTGAAGCTGCGGGGCGATGTCATCCTGACCTATGTGGTCGGCGAGCTGCAGGGTGGAGTCGGCACCTATTCGCTGCTGGAGCAGGGGCTGCGCGCCGACTATTTCATCAATTCGGAGCCGACCGACCTCAAGGCGATGACGATGCATGCCGCGGCCTTCATGTTCATCATCGAGCTCGTCGGCAACACGCGGCATCTGTCGAAGCGCGAGGAGGCGGTGGACGCGATCACCGCCGTCTGCGATCTCATTCCGCGTCTCAACGCGATGCGGTTCTCCGGCGCGCGTTCGCCGGCACATGAGGCCATCAACCGCGTCCATGTCGGCGTCGTGCACGGCGCGCTCGGTCGTGAGTTGCACGAATGGCGCACGCCGCAGGTCGCGGATTTCGTCCGCATCAAGGGCTCCGGCCGTTACGCTCCAGGGCAGACCGAGCAGGGCGCGCTCGCGGACATGCGGCGCGAGCTCGATGCGCTGGAGGGGCGTTTTCCCGGCCTGAAGGCCCATCTGATGTCGGAGGACCGCGCCGGCGTGCCGACCATGCCGCCGTTCGAGGTCGCGCCGGACAGCCCGATCGTCCGTGCCGTCAACAATGCCTATCGCGTCGTGCGTGGCGCCTCCCAGCCGACCGGCCCGGTGGCGCCGAGCTGCTTCTACGGCACCGATGCCGGCCATCTCTATACGTATGGCGGCATGGAGGGCATCGTCTGCGGGCCGGGCGGCCGCTACAACACGATGCCGGACGAGCGCGTCGACATTCCCGACTATCTCGACATGATCCGCATCTACATGCTGGCCATTCTCGATATCTGCGACTGAACCTGCGCTCAGGCGGCGGCTGCCTGTTGCTGGAATTGCTCGAACGCCGCAATCGCATCGGCGGCATACATCAACGACGGTCCGCCGCCCATGTAGATCGCCATGCCGAGCGTCTCCTCGACCTCCTGCCGGCTTGCACCGAGACGGACGAGCGCCTCCGCGTGGAAGCCGATGCAGCCGTCGCACCGGACGGCGACCCCGATCGCCAGCGCGATCAGCTCTTTGGTCTTCTTGTCGAGCGCGCCATCAGCGGCGGCGGCCCTCGCCAATGCAGAGAAGCCCTGCATCACGTCCGGAATGTCCTTGCGCAGCGTCTTCAGGTTACCCGAGATGTCCTTGCAGATCTCGCTGTACAGTTTGGTCATGATAGCTCCTACGACATCTTCGTGGTGGGTTTGCCGGGCTCGCGCAGCGCGATGTAGATCGCGGGGATCACGAGCACGGTGAGCAGGGTGGAGGAGGCCAGACCGAACAGCAGCGAGATCGCCAGACCCTGGAAGATCGGATCGAGCAGGATCGTCGCAGCACCGATCATCGCCGCCAGCGCCGTCAGCAGGATCGGCTTGAAGCGCACGGCGCCGGCCTCCAACACGACGTCGCGCAGGGTCTTGCCCTCGCCGCCGCTGTGGCGGATGAAGTCGACCAGCAGGATCGAGTTGCGGACGATGATGCCGGCCAGCGCAATGAAGCCGATCATCGACGTCGCGGTGAACGGCGCGCCCAGCAACCAGTGGCCGAGCAGGATGCCGATCAGTGTCAGCGGGATCGGCGTCAGGATCACCAGCGGGAGCCGGAAGCTCTTGAACTGCGCCACGACCAGAACGTAGATGCCGAGGATGGCCGCGCCGAATGCGGCGCCCATGTCGCGGAAGGTCACGTAGGTGATCTCCCATTCGCCATCCCACAGCAGCGTCGGACGGGACTCGTCCGCCGGCTGGCCGTGGAAGCCGATCACCGGCTTCGGCAGCTTGCCCCAGTCATGGGCGTCGATCCGGTCGGCGACCGCGAGCATTCCGTAGAGCGGCGCCTCGAAGCGGCCGGCGAGTTCTGCCATCACCATGTCGGCAAAGCGGCCGTCGCGGCGGAAGATCATCGGCGACCCCTCTTCCATGGTGGCCTTCACCACCTGGCCGAGTTCGACGACAGTCTTGCTGCCGGGCAACGTGTTGGCGGGCACCGGCGTCGATGCCAGGGCCTGACTCCAGCTCTTGTCGTGCTTCGGCAGACGCACGGCGATCTCGATCGGATTGCGGTCTTCGCCGCGATGCGAGTAGCCGACCGAGACGCCGCCGAACAGCGTCTGGATCGTGTCGTAGACGTCTCGCTGCTCGACACCGAAGAACTCGAGACTGTCCTGGTCGATCGACAGCCGCAGCCGCGGCCGGCGCTGGCCGATGGAATCGTCGATATCGACGATGAAGGGAACGTCGGCGAAGACCTTCTTGAGTTCGGTGGTGACGGCGCGCCGGGTCGCCGCGTCCGGACCGTAGATCTCGGCGAGCAGGGTCGCGAGCACCGGCGGCCCGGGCGGCACTTCGACCACCTTGATGCTGGTGCCGGCAGGCACAGGGATGCTCTTCAGCCGCTGCCGCAACTCGAGCGCGATGTCGTGGCTCGCGCGCTTGCGGTCGCCGCGCGCGGCGAGATTGACCTGGAGCTCGCCGAGCTCGGGCCGTTCGCGCAGATAATAGTGCCGGACGAGGCCGTTGAAGTTGAACGGCGCCGCCGTACCGGCATAGCTCTGCACATTCGTTATCTCGGGCAGCCCATGCGCGATATCGGCGGCCGCGAACAGCGTGCGCTCGGTATCCTCCAGGCTCGCGCCCTCGGGGAGATCGACCATCACCGCGATCTCCGACTTGTTGTCGAACGGCAGCAGCTTGACGGTGACGGACTTGGTCGCGAACAGCGTCATCGACAGCAGTGTGGCGATGCCGACGCCGAGCAGGAAGATCCAGGCGGAGCGCTTGCTGGCGACGATCGGGCGCGCGACGCTGCGATAGATGCGTCCGAGACGGCCTTCGCCATGCGCGTCATGAGAGTCCGCAGAGGCGCTGGTCGACCTCGGCGCCAGCCGCAGCATCAGCCACGGCGCCACCACCATGGCGACGAAGAACGAGAACAGCATCGCCGCCGAGGCGTTGGCCGGGATCGGCGCCATGTAGGGACCCATCAGTCCCGACACGAACAGCATCGGCAGCAGGGCGGCGACCACGGTCAGGGTCGCGACAACGGTCGGATTGCCGACTTCGGCGACGGCCTCGATGGTGGCCTGCAGGCGCGGCCGGCCGTCATGCATGCCCCAATGGCGCGCGATGTTCTCGACCACGACGATGGCGTCGTCGACTAGGATGCCGATCGAGAAGATCAGCGCAAACAGGCTGACCCGGTTGATCGTGTAGCCCATCAGATTGGCGGCGAACATCGTCAGCAGGATCGTGGTCGGAATCACCACGAAAGTGACGAGGGCCTCGCGCCAGCCGATGGCGACCGCAATCAGCACGACGATCGAGATCGTGGCGAGGCCAAGATGGAACAGCAGCTCGTTGGCCTTCTCATTGGCGGTCTCGCCGTAGTCGCGCGTCACCGTGACGGCGACGTCGCTCGGAATGAGACTGGCCTTCAGCCCTTCGAGGCGCTGCGCGATGTCGTGCGACACCACCACGGCATTGGCGCCGGCGCGCTTGGCGAGCGCAAGACTTACCGCCGGCACCCGGTGCCAGTCGCCCTTGTCGTTGCGGGCGTCGTCCCAGACGCGGTGCTCGGCGAGATTGGGGCCGATGACCACGGTGGCGACGTCGCGCACATAGACGGGACGACCATCGCGCGTCGAGATCAGGAGCAGGCCGATATCCGGGATGCCCGTGAGCGTCTGGCCCGCGGCGACATTGCGCACGATGCCGCCGTCGCGAACGTCTCCGGCCAGGAACGAGCGGTTCGCGTCCTTCACCTTGGCGACGAGCTGCTGCAGGGTCACGCCGAACAGCGACAGCTTTTCCGGATCGGGCTCGACCCGGATCTGCTGGGCGCCGCCGCCGGAGATATAGGTCAGGCCGATATTGTCGACCTTGGTCAGCTCCGCCCGCAGCTTGTCGGCGAGCTCGTAGAGGTCCTTGTCGGACCAGCGCCCGGCGGCCTCCGGCTTCGGCGACAGCGTCAGCACGGTGACGGCGACGTCGTTGATGCCGCGGCCGACGATCAGCGGCTCGGGAATGCCGACGGGGATGCGGTCGAGGTTGGCGCGCAGCTTCTCGTGGACGCGCAGGATCGCGTCCTCGAACTTGGTCCCCACCAGGAACCGCGCGGTGACCATGACACGGTCGTCCTCGGTCTGGCTGTAGACGTGTTCGACGCCATCGATCGCCTTGACGATGGTCTCCAGCGGCTTGGTCACGAGCTCGACGCCGTCGGGCGCACGCAGGCCGTCGGCGTTGACACGGATGTCGACCATCGGCACGCTGATCTGCGGCTCTTCCTCGCGCGGAATCACGACGACGGCGATGAGGCCGACCACGAGCGCCGCGAGCAGAAACAGCGGCGTCAGCGGCGAGGCGATGGTCGCCTGGGTAAGCTTGCCTGAGAGTCCGAGTTTCACGGCTGCACCAACTGGTCGCCGGCGCGCAGGCCGGACAGGATTTCAAGTCCATCGGGGAGATCGGCGCTCGGCAGAGCGCGTCCGCGCTGCACCGGAACGCTCACCTTCTGCGTCCCTTGCTGTAACTGGACATAGTCGATGCCGAACCGTGTCGTAACGTAGCGGGACGGAATCACGAAGGCGTCGCGCTGGCCGCCGGAGATCCAGACCCGCAGCCGGTCGCCGACGAAATACTGGCCGAGACCCGAGACGATCGCGTCCGCCACGACCCGGCCTTCCTCGATCTGCGGATAGACGAGGTCGATCACGCCCCATTTGTCGGAGCTGTCGCC
Organism: Bradyrhizobium sp. HKCCYLRH2015; assembly: GCF_051168215.1. Lineage (NCBI taxonomy): Bacteria > Pseudomonadati > Pseudomonadota > Alphaproteobacteria > Hyphomicrobiales > Nitrobacteraceae > Bradyrhizobium > Bradyrhizobium sp. HKCCYLRH2015. Next base: position 170,506 of record NZ_JBNPUO010000012.1, read on the forward strand.
GAACTCGGCGCCGTCGACCCGGACCTTGTCGCCGGCCTTGAGAAAGAGAGCGTGGCGCTCGGGCACGCGCAGTCGCAGCTTGAAGTTCTGCTGCGCCACCGTGACCACGGGATCGCCGGGCAGCACCACCGACCCGACGGCAACCAGCTTCTTCAACACGCGGCCGTCATCGGGCGCCAGCACCTGGCCTTCGCTCATCTGCTGGTTGACCACGGCGCGCTCGGCGGTCTTGGCCCGCAGCGAATTCTCGGCGACGTTCAGCGCGGTGCGCGTCTCGTCGAGCTTGACCCGGGGCAGGGTGCCACGCTCGACGAGCCCCTCGGTGCGGGTGAAGTCGATCTGCGCCTGATTGGCCTGGGCCTGCAGCGCTTCGATCTGGGCGTCGAGCGATTTGATCTGCAGGGCCAGTTTGTCGTCGCCGATCAAGGCGATGGGCTGGCCGCGCTTGACCGGGTCGCCTTCGCGCACCGAAAGCTGCACGATGGTGCCGCCGATGCGGCCGCGGGCAGGGACCACGCTGATGCTCTCCACCGTCGCGAACACCGCCTTCTCGTCGGCGACCTGCCGCGGCGCCACCGTCAGCGTCTCCGCAAGGGCCGGCGCTGCCTGCCACGCCATCGCGGCGATCAAGCTCAGGACCGATAATCTGCGCATCAGCCTATTCCTGTCTGGTTTGATTCGAATTGTGAGATTGGGCGAGCCGTCCGCGGTCGGCTGCAGACATCTCACCTGGATGGGGGTTCCCGTTTGATATTGGTCAAGATGCCGGTCCGGCATCCTCATAGTCTCGGTCGCGGTCTCGGCCCGCAGTACACCTGATAGAGCGTCTTGAGGACCTCGCGGGCCGGATCGCTTGTGATCGAATAGTAGATCGTCTGCCCCTCGCGCCTGGCGGTGACCAGGCCGTCCTTGCGCAGGAGCGCCAGGTGCTGCGACACGGTCGAATCGCGCAGGCCGAGAAACTCGGCCAGTTCTCCAACCGACCGCTCGTCGTCGACCAGCTGGCAGATGATCAGGAGGCGATGGCGGTTCGACAGCGCCTTCAGGAGGTCGCTGGCCTGGTCCGCCGCCGCTTCCATGATGTCAGCATCAATTTTCATAGTTGCGTATATACAGATATTCGAATATATAGTCAAGGCCGGCGGCGGCGCCGCGGTGACATGAAGCAAGAATGAATCAAGTGCGGATGGAGGATCCCAATGGCGGAAATCGTGGTGATCGGGGCGGGGCTGAGCGGCTCGCTGATGGCTTATGAAATGTTGCCGCAACTGAGGAGGGAGGATCGCGTGACCGTTGTCTCGCAGGGATCCTCCTATCATTTCGTGCCATCCAACCCATGGGTGGCCGTGGGCTGGCGCAAGCGCGACGAGATCGAGATCGATCTGGTCGACGTCATGCAGCGCAAGGGCATCCGGCTGCTGACGCAGGGCGCCAAGCGCGTGCATCCAGCCGAGAACCAGGTCGAGCTGACGGATGGCGGCATGGTGGCATACGATTATCTCGTCGTCGCCACCGGTCCCGAACTCGCCTTCGACGAAATCCCGGGACTTGGACCCGATGGGCATACGCAATCCGTGTGCCATGTCGACCACGCCGCTCATGCCAAGGCCGCCTTCGACAGGCTCGCCGAGAAGCCCGGGCCGGTGATTGTCGGTGCGGTACAGGGCGCCTCCTGCTTCGGCCCCGCTTACGAATTCCTCTTCATCCTGGAAACCGAGCTGCGCCGGCGCAAGATGCGCGACCAGGTGCCGATGACCTTCGTGACCTCCGAGCCCTATATCGGCCATCTCGGCCTCGACGGCGTCGGCGACACCAAGGGCCTGCTGGAAAGCGAGATGCGCGAAAAGCACATCAAGTGGATTACCAGCGCGCGCGTCACCAAGGTCGAGGATGGCCGCATGTTCGTGGAGGAGGTCGCCGACGACGGCACCGTCCGTAAGACGCACGAGCTGCCGTTTGCCTATTCGATGATGCTGCCCGCCTTTCGCGGCGTGGGAGCCGTCCGCGGCATCGACAAGCTCACCAATCCCCGCGGCTTCGTCGTCGTCGACAAGCATCAGCGTAATCCGACCTTCCCCAACGTGTTTGCCATCGGCGTCTGCGTTGCGATCCCGCCGATCGGGCCGACGCCGGTGCCGGTCGGCGTGCCCAAGACCGGCTTCATGATCGAATCGATGGTGACGGCGACGGCCTTGAACATCGGGGCGCTGCTGCGCGGCCAGGAGCCAAAAGCCGAGCCGACCTGGAACGCGATCTGTCTTGCCGATTTCGGTGATTCCGGCGTCGCGTTTCTGGCCCAGCCGCAGATCCCGCCGCGCAACGTCAACTGGTCGTCGAAGGGAGAGTGGGTGCATTACGCCAAGGTCGCCTTCGAGAAGTACTTCCTGCGCAAGATGAGGCGCGGGACGCCCGAGCCGTTCTACGAGAAGTTCCTGCTCGACCGGCTCAACATCGCCAAGATCAAGGAGGTCAGGACCGGGACATGAGCAACGGTTTGCAGATCGTGTGCGGCCATTGCGGGCAGATCAACCGTCTGCCCGCGGACCGGGCGCCGACGCAGGGGAAATGCGGCAAGTGTCATACGCCGCTGTTCGGCGGCCATCCGATCGAGGTCGACCAGGCCGCGTTCGAACGTCATGTCGCGCATAGCAGTTTGCCGCTGCTCATCGACGTCTGGGCGCCGTGGTGCGGTCCATGCCGTGCGATGGCGCCGATGTTCGCGCGCGCGGCCCAGGAGCTGGAGCCGCGTGTTCAACTCTTGAAGCTGAACTCGGACGAGGCGCCGGAGGTGTCGGCACGGTTCGGCATCTCCGGAATTCCGACCATGCTGCTGTTGCAGCAGGGGCGGGAGCTGGCGCGGATCTCGGGTGCGATGGACTCGCAACGAATCGTCGCCTGGGCACTGTCCGGCCTGCGGCAATAGCCGTACCGCCGGGCAATCACTTGCTTGATTACGCTCAAATGCAACCATGAAGGAATATGTCATGAACGTCGACAAAGCGGTTCTCACCTTCGCAGGGATCGTCGTCCTGCTCAGTCTGGCGCTGGGTTGGTACGTCAGTCCCTACTGGTTCTTGCTGGCGGCCTTTGCTGGCGTGAACATGATCCAGGCCTCGTTCACGGGCTTCTGCCCGGCAGCGATCGTCTTCAAGAAGCTGGGGCTCAAGAGCGGCAACGCGTTCTCCTGAACCGATCGGAAGGACGGCAAGATGAAGCGGGGATATCATGGCTGACTCGGACGACACCTATATTGTCGGGCCGCTCTACAAGGCGCGCGACAAGGTCTATCCGGCGGCCGTGCACGGCCGCTTCCGGCGCATCAAGTGGACGATCCTGTGCATCACGCTCGGCATCTACTACCTGCTGCCCTTCGTCCGCTGGGATCGCGGACCCGGCATGCCGAACCAGGCGGTGCTGGTCGATTTCCCGCACCGCCGGTTCTACTTCTTCTTCATCGAGCTGTGGCCGCAGGAGGTCTACTACTTCACCGGCCTGCTCATCATTGCGGCGGTCGCCCTGTTCCTGATGAACGCGGTCGCCGGCCGGCTGTGGTGCGGCTATCTCTGTCCGCAGACGGTGTGGACCGACCTGTTCTACGCCGTCGAGCGCTGGGCCGAGGGCGACCGCCGTGAGCGCATGCTCAGCGACAAGCGCGGCTGGACCTTCACCCATATCCGCCAGGTTGCGCTCAAGCACTTCCTCTGGATCATGATCGGCTGGTGGACCGGCGGCGCCTGGGTGCTGTATTTCGACGATGCGCCGACCCTGGTGAAGGACCTTGCCACCTTCCAGGCGCCGTTCACCGCCTATCTCTGGATCGGCATCCTGACGGCGACGACCTACGTGTTCGCCGGTCACGCCCGCGAGCAGGTCTGCATCTATATGTGCCCGTGGCCGCGCATCCAGGCGGCGCTGACCGACGAATGGGCGCTCAACGTCACCTACAAGGGCGACCGCGGCGAACCGCGCATGTCGGTCAAGAAGGCGGAAGCCGCACGGCTGCAGGGCGCACCCGCCGGGGACTGCATCGACTGCCACCAATGCGTCAACGTCTGCCCGACCGGCGTCGACATCCGCCACGGCATCCAGCTCGGCTGCATCCAGTGCAGCCTGTGCATCGATGCCTGCGACAGCGTGATGACCCAGATCGGCCGTCCGACCGGCCTGATCGGGTACGACACCGACATCAACGTCCAGCGCCGCAAGGAAGGCAAGCCCGAGATCTACCGGATCATCCGGCCGCGCACGATCATCTATGCGAGCTTCATCGCGATCGTCGGCGGGATCATGCTGTACTCGCTGGCGACGCGCGGCACGATGGGCATCAACGTGCTGCATGAACGTAACCCGCTGTTCGTGCAGTTGTCGGATGGCGGCGTCCGTAACGACTACACGGTCCGTCTGCTCAACAAGCGCGGGCCGCGCGACTTCGTGCTGGACGTCGTGGGGCTTCCGAACGCGAAGGTGACGGTGGCCGGGGAGACGCGCGAGCAGGACGGTCGCATGGTGATCGATGTCGGTCAGGATCAGACCCGCGAGATCCGCATGTCGATCGAGGCCAAGGGGGCCGACCTTCCCTCCGCGCCGGTGGACATCGAGATCAAGATCACGGATCCGGCGACCGGGACGTCGGTCAGCAAACGCGATCACTTCGTTCCAGCGACACGATAGAGCAGTGTCGTTCGATCGCCGACCGCGAGGCATCGCCGACAGTCCGTCGGCTCATCGGGACTGATCGAGGGAGGAGCGGTCGCTCCTCCCTCGATTGCTGAGTCCGGTTGTTCCAAATCAATGCCGCCTGGAGGCCGCAGGCAGAGCATTCTCGCGTCAAGGGATCGAAAGCTTTCCTACTGGCGGAGAAGGACAGATGTTCAAGGTCGCAATTCTCATCTGGGTCATGCTGGGCACGGTGCTGGCCGGCAGCGCGGTGACGGCATTGTTGACGGTGCAGGGGCTGGTCGCGAGTCCGATGAAAGACCTGCCGTTGGCGGCGCTGGTCGGATTCGTCGTCGCCATGCCGCTATCGTATCTCGTCGCCGCGAAGATCAAGGGCGGGCGCGGCCGGACGGCGTGACGGTCATCGACGATGGGCCGGATCATCGTAATGGTCCGGCCTGATCGTCGTGCAGCAGTCGCGGGAGTGCCAGTCTGGCGCCGTCCATGAAGAGGTCGATCGCATCACGGACGGTCTGCTCGAGATCGGATGGAACGGGTGTTTCGTAGATGAACTTTCGGATCGCGAGATAGAAGATGCGTCCGTGCAGTCCCCAGAACATCTCCGCCTCGCGGCTGCCGAGGGGGTGGGTCGCGGTGTCCGGAAGCTGCAGTTCATGCCGCAGCTCGATCGCGGCAGGCTCGATGATCTCGCGCCGGACGAGGTCGAGATAGCGGCCGGTGATGCCGAACGACTTCATGCCGGAGAACACGAAGATCCGCACCCAGTTGTATTCGAACACGCGCGCCACGTAGTCGAGATAGAAGCCGGTCAGTCGCGCCTTGAGCGGATGGCTGCGATCGCGGATCAGCGGGCCCCAGTCCTGCGACCAGCGGCTCAGATAGACCTCCTGATAGACGCGTTCGATGAGGGCTTCCTTGCTGGGGAAGTGCCGGTAGATCACCGAATGCGCGATGTCCATGCGCTTGGCGAGTTCCCGCGTCTGGCCTTCGAAGCCGCGCTCGGCGAAAAAGCGGATCGCTTCATCCACGATCAGGCGCTCGCGGTCGGCAGCGCGCATGTTGCGGCGCCTCGCCTGTGGGCGGCCGTCGGTTTTGCGCGGGCGTCCACCAATGCGGCCCTTCGTCTCAACGCTCGCTGTCTTCGGAGTCCTGGCCATGGTCTCAATCGATTGTGGCGACAAGCCTGTCTGATACCCGAAAGCAGATTTGTGACCAATCGTTCGTTTCTGGTTGACCGCACTGCCGCCGCGTGCAATTCTTTTGAGACCAGATGGTTACAAATCTGGAATTTCGGGCTGGCGAGCCCTGGCGGCGAGGAAACGGATGAAAGCGAGGGCTTTCAGCTATTTTCGTGCACACACGATCGGCGAGGCGCTCGAAGCTCATGCGAGCGCCGGCGACGATGCGCGATTCATTGCCGGTGGCCAGAGCCTGGTTCCGGCGCTGGCGTTGCGTCTCCAGGCCCCGCGAACTCTGATCGATATCAACCACATTGCAGAGCTGCGCGGCATCACGCGGGACGGCGAATGGTTGCGGATCGGCGCCTTGACCCGACACTGCGAGATGCTGACCGATCCCTTGATTGCCGAGTTTGCCCCGCTGTTGCGTGCCGCGGCGCCGTTCGTCGCGCATCCTGCCATCCGCAATCGCGGGACCTTTGGCGGCAGCGTCGCGCTGGCCGACCCGGCCTCCGAATTTCCGGCGATGGTGCTGGCGCTCGACGCCGAAATCGAGATTGCCGGCGCGTCCGGCCTGCGCCGCGTCAAGGCCGACGACTTCTTCACCGACCTTTTTGAGACTGCGATCGCGCCCGGCGAGCTCCTCGTTGCGGTTCATGTTCCTCTCTTCAAAGCCGGTCAGCGCATCGCGTTCGATGAGCTGGCCCGCCGGCGCGGCGACTATGCACTGGTCGGTTGCGGTTTGCTCGCGACCTGCCGGGGCGATCTGATCGAGCGCCTCCGCATCGCGTTCTTCTCGGTCGGCAATATCCCGACCCGTGCGAGACGGGCGGAGGCAGTCCTCACGGGCAGCCGGATCGATGCGGCACGGATTGCGGCCGCGCAGGCCGCGCTCGACGACGATCTCGCGCCTGCTGACATCGACGATGTTCCGGCGGCGATGCGCCTGCATCTGGCGCGCGTTCTGCTCGGCCGGCTGCTGGGACGGATCGGAGAAGCCGCATGAACGCGCCGGTCGACGTCGAGACCGAGGAGCAGGTCCGTATTCGCCTCATCGTCAACGGCCGCAAGGTCGCGTGTGACGTCGCGCCCCGCGACACGCTGGTGGATTGTCTTCGCCAGCAGCTCGAATTGACCGGCACGCATGCCGGTTGCGAGATGGGCGCCTGCGGCGCCTGTCTGGTTCAGCTCGACGGCGCTGCCGTGCATGGTTGCCTGATGTTTGCCGTGCAGGCCGATGGTGCGCGCATCGAGACCATCGAGGGGCTCTCGGAGAGCGGCGTGATCGCCGACCTGCAAGCCGAGTTTCATCGGCGCAATGCGCTGCAATGCGGGTTCTGCACGCCGGGCATGCTGATCACCGCTCATGAGCTGTTGACCCATTCGGCACAGCCGAGTCGCGAGAGCATCCGCGACGCGCTTTCGGGCAATTTCTGCCGCTGCACCGGATATGAAGCGATCGTTGACGCCATTGCCGCGGTCGCCGAGGCACGGGCGGCAACGGCATCGCAGGGCGCGGAGGGCTCGTCGCCATGACCGCGCCGCTGACCTCGCTCGACCGTCCGAATTCCTATATCGGCCGCTCCGTGCCGCGTCCGAATGCGAAGCGGCTGCTCGCCGGACGCGGGCACTATGTCACCGACATTCGCCTGCCGCGCATGCTGTACGCCGCCTTCCTGCGCAGCCCTTATGCTCATGCACGCATCACCGGCATCGAGGTCGATGCGGCGCGGGCGTTTGCGGGCGTTCATCTGGTCGCGACCGGCGCTGATCTCGCGAAGATCTGTACGCCATGGACCGGAACACTCGATCATTTCAAGGGCATGACGTCCGAGCCGCAGCTGCCGTTGCCGCCCGATCGCGTCGTCTGGGCCGGCCAGGCCGTGATTGCCGTGGTTGCCGAGAGCAGGGCGATCGCGGAGGATGCGCTGGAGCTGATCTCGGTCGGTTACGAGGAGCTGCCGGCGGTGGTCGATCTCGACGCCGCGCGCCAGCCGGGGACACCGCGGGTCAATCCGGCTTCCGCGTCCAACGTCTGCTTCCGCACGCAGCTCGACAGCGGCGGCGTCGACGAGGCCTTCGCGGCAGCCGCGCACGTGATCGAGCAGGAATTCAGCTTCGGCCGTCATACGCCGGTGACGCTCGAGCCGCGCGCCATCGTCGCGGACTATGATCCCGAGGGCGGTGCGCTGACGGTGCACCATGCGACGCAGACGCCTTATCAGTTCCAGGATCTGTACTCCCGCCATTACGGCATCCCGGAAGCCAGCGTGCGCGTGATCGCGCCGGATATCGGCGGCTCGTTCGGCATGAAGCTGCATGTCTATCACGAGGACATGGCGGTCGTCGGATTGTCGATCCTGCTCGGGCGCCCGGTCAAATACGTCGCCGATCGCATCGAGTCCTTCGTCTCGGATATTCATGCCCGCGATCACCATGTCCACGCGCGCATGGCCGTTGGTACCGACGGCAAGATCCTCGCCATGGATGTCCACGATGCCACGGCGATCGGCGCGTTCTCGACCTATCCGCGCACCAGCGTCGTCGAAGGCAACCAGGTCATCCGCCTGATCGGTGCGCCCTATTATTTCAAGTCCTATCGCGCCGCGCTCGAGGTCGTATTCCAGAACAAGGTGCAGACCAGCCAGTATCGCGCGGTCGGACATCCCATCGCCTGCGCGGTCACCGAGCGCATGGTGGATCTCGCCGCTGCCCGCGTCGGGCTCGATCCATTCGCGATGCGCGCCAGGAACGTGATTGCCGACAATGCCTATCCGACGGCTTCGCCGACCGGCTACAGGTTCGAGGCGCTGTCGCACGAAGTCTGCCTGCGGCGGCTGCGCGAGATCATGGACTATGACGCGCTACGGGCCGAGCAGGCCGAGCTGCGCCGGCGCGGTATCCATCGCGGCATCGGCATCGCGACCTTCGTCGAGATTACGAACCCCAGTCCGGCCTTCTACGGCGTCGGCGGCGCGCGCATCTCGTCGCAGGATGGCGCGACCGTCAGCCTGACGCCGTCGGGCGAGGTGCGCTGCGCGATCTCCGTGACGGAGCAGGGGCAGGGCACCGAGGCGATCATCAGCCAGATCGTCGCCGAGCAGCTCGGCCTCGCCCAGGAGCACGTCAAGATCATCACCGGCGATACCGAGGTCACGCCGCATGGTGGTGCGACCTGGGCCTGCCGCGGCGCGGGCATCGGTGGCGAGACGGCACTGCAGGCCGCGCGGAAGCTCAAGGCAAACATTCTGGAGATTGCCGCGCTGGTGCTGCAGGAGCAGCCCGCCGCGCTCGACGTCGTCGATGGCCAGATCGTCAGTGCCGCGACGGGGCAGCCGCGTCTGCCGGTCGCCGAGATCGCGCGCATCGCCTATTTCCGCTCCGACACCTTGCCGCCGGGCACCCAGGCGCAACTGACGGTCAGCCATCATTTCGCGCCGCAGGGCTACCCCTTCGCCTTCACCAACGGCATTCAAGGCTGCTATCTCGAAGTCGATGTCGAGACCGGCTTCATCAGGCTGCTGAAGCACTATGTCGTCGAGGACTGCGGCCGCATCATCAATCCGATGCTGGTCGACGAGCAGTTGCGCGGCGGTGTCGTTCAGGGTCTGGGCGCGGCGCTGTTCGAGGAATGCCGTTACGGTGAGACCGGCCAATTGCTCAACGGATCGCTGGCCGACTATCTGGTGCCGATGGCGATGGAGATGCCGGACATCACCATCGATCACGTCGAGACGCCGACGGCGGACACCATTCTCGGCGCAAAGGGCTGCGGCGAGGCCGGCACGGCCGCTGCCTCGGCCTGCGTGCTGAATGCGGTCAATGATGCGCTGATGCCCTTCGGCGCGACCATCAACACCATCCCGATCACGCCCGCGCGCGTGCTCAAGGCGCTCAACCGGTTCTAAGAAAAACGAATGAGGGAGGAGATCATGCCAAGCTACGAGACGAGGCTGCGACGCCCAGGAATATCCCGCCGCACGGCGTTGATGGGAATGTCGGCCGGTGTCGCCACGCTCGCGATGCCGCGCCTGGGACGCGCCGCCGATGACACCATCCGCATCGGCTTTCCGACGCCGCTGACCGGCCCGTTCGCCGCCGAGGCCCGTGACCAGGTCAAGTGCGCCGAGCTCGCCGTGAAGCTGGTCAACGACAAGGGGGGCATCGCCGGCCGCAAGGTCGAGCTCCTGGTGCGCGATGACAAGCTCAACGCCGGCGAGGCCGCGACGCGGACGCTGGAGCTGATCGAGAAGGACAAGGTGCACGCCGTCGTCGGCGCGCTCTCCAGCGCCGTCCAGCTCGCCGTCAACGAGGTGACGCGCGCCCGCGGCGTGATCTACGTGTCGATCAGCCAGTCCGACACCATCAACGAGGCCAAGGATTTCAGCAAGTACACCTTCCATGAGGCGCTGAACCCGCACATGACCACGGCGGCCGTGGCCCGCCAGACCATCAAGAAGGGCATGAAGGTCGCGCATCTCGTGGCCGACTATGCCTACGGCCATGAGATGCTGCGCGGCTTCAAGCGGGCGCAGACCGCTGTTGGCGCCGAGAGCGTCGGCGAGATCCTGCATCCGTTCGGTGCGGCCGACTATTCGACCTTCATGCCGCGGCTGATGTCGCTGCGGCCGGACGTGCTGTGCATCAGCAATTTCGGCCGCGACCAGGCCAACGCGATCAAGCAGGCGGTCGACTTCGGCATCAAGCAGCAGATGAAGATCGTGGTGCCGGTGATCCTGCACAACCAGCGTCTCGCCGTCGGGCCTGACGTGTTCGAGGGCGTGGTCGGAGGCGCCAACTATTATTGGGGTCTCGAGACCCAGAACAAGACCGCGGCCGAGTTCAACAAGGCGTTCCGGGCCGCCAATGGCGGCGCGATCCCGACCGATTACGGCGCCTATGGCTACTCGGGCGTCGGCTCGCTGCTGCAGGCGATGCAGGCCGCCGGCGGCACCGACACCGACAAGGTCGTCGCGGCACTGGAAGGACTGCAATACGACCTGACCAAGGGCCCGCAGCACTACCGCAAATGCGACCACCAGTCGGTGCAGTCGGTGCTGGTGCTGGAGTCCAAGAAGAAGTCGGCGATGGCCAACGAGAACGACCTGTTCGCGATCGTAGCCAGCGATCCCGGGGCGGACGAGATGCTGCGAAGCTGCAGCGAACTGGGTCATCCCACCTGATCCCGATCGCATGGACCTCTCGCTGATCATCATGCAGCTGTTTTCCGGCATCGCCCTTGGGGCGGTGCTGGTCATCACTGCGCTCGGTCTCACCATCGTGTTCGGCATGCTGGGTGTCGTCAATTTCGCCCACGGCGCGTTGTTCATGATCGGGGCCTATGCCGGCCTGTATGTGGCGTCGCTGACCGGCAGCTTCTGGTGGGGCTTGCTGCTCGCGCCAATTCTGGTCGGCGCATTCGGCATGCTGATCGAATACGTCCTGGTCCGTCGCCTGTATGGCCGCTCGATCGATGATCCCCTGCTGCTCACTTTCGGTCTCAGCTACATCCTGGTCGAGGGCGTGCGCATCGTATTCGGCAGCGATGGCATTCCGTTCCCGACCCCGTCGCAGTTGGTCGGCGTCGTCGATCTCGGTGTCGGCTTCTTTCCCAAATATCGTCTGTTCGTGATCGCGCTGGTGGCCGTCGTGCTGCTGGTGCTCTGGCTGATGCTGGAGAAGACCCGGGTCGGTCTGATCGTCCGGGCCGGCGCGCGTGATCCGCTGATCATGCGGGTGCTCGGGGTCGACATCGGCAAGGTGTGGCTCGCGATCTTCGGCCTTGGCGTCGGTCTCGCCGCGCTCGGCGGCGTGCTGGCGGGACCCATGCGCAGCGTCAATCCGGAGATGGGAACGCTGGTGCTGGCGGAAGCCTTCGTCGTCACCGTGATCGGCGGCCTTGGCTCGATCGTCGGTGCTGTCGTCGCCGGGCTGATGGTGGGGATCTGCATCAGCATGGTCGCGCTGTTCGCGCCCGAGATGGCGACGATCGTGATGTTCGCGCTGATGGCGGCCGTGCTGCTGGTGCGGCCGCAGGGTCTGTTCGGCCTCAAGGGGAGAGCGTGATGACGGTGCAGTCGACCGGCGAAGCACCGCCGCTTCCTCAGGCGCAGCGTCTCGTCGCGGTTCTCGCGGATCACCGCGTGCTGGTCTCGCTCATTGCGCTGGCGCTGCTGCCCTGGCTGCTGCCGTCGAAGGCGCTCGCCGTGAACGTCCTGATCTACGGCGTCGTGGTGATGGGCTACAATCTGCTGTTCGGCTACACCGGGCTGCTGTCGTTCGGCCACGCCGCATTCTTCGGCACCGGCGCGTATCTGACCGGCATCGCCATCGGCCGCTGGGGCCTGCCATGGTTCGTCGCGGTGCCGCTGGCGATCGCCGCGAGCACCTTGCTCGCCGCGTTGATCGGCACGATCTCGACGCGCACCCGCGGCATCTATTTCTCCATGGTCACGCTCGCGCTGGCGCAACTCGTCTACTACGTCGCGCTGCAGGCCTCCTCCTTCACCGGCGGCGAGAACGGGCTGCGCGGCTTCACGATCGAGCACATCGGTCTGTTCGGCGCGCAGATCAATTTCCTCGACCCCGTGAACAAATATTACGTGCTGATGGTGCTCGCGGCGATCGCGATCTGGGTGCAGTCGCGGATCCTCAACTCGCCGTTCGGCGCCGTGATCGAAGCGATCAGGGAGAACGAGCAGCGCGCGCGGGCCTGCGGCTACGACGTCGAGCGCTGCAAGCTGATCGTGTTCATGCTGTCGGGCGCGATCTCCGCCGTCGGCGGCTGCATGTCGGCGCTGCATCTGTCCATCGTTCCGCTCGACATCCTGCACTACCAGACCTCCGGCATGATCGTGATGATGGTGCTGCTCGGTGGCGCACGCAGCTTCTTCGGGCCGTTCGTCGGCGCCGCCACCTTCCTGATCCTGGAGGACGTCGTCTCGCTGTGGACGCCGCATTGGCAGATCGTCGTCGGCGCCATCTTCGTCGTGTTCGTGCTGTTCCTGCCCAAGGGCATCTGGGGCACGTTCCTCGATGTGCTGCCGATCGCGAGGCAACGCCGATGAGCACCGAGCTGCTGCGCGCCGACGGGATCGGCCGTCGTTTCGGCGCCTTCGTCGCGCTGGAAGGCATCTCGGTCGCGTTCGCGGCCGGCGAGCTGACCTCGATCATCGGCCCGAACGGGGCCGGCAAGAGCACCTTCTTCAACATTCTCTCCGGCACGCTGTCGCCGAGCAGCGGCACGTTGCGGTTCAAGGGCCGCGAGCTGAACGGCCTGCCGCAGCATCGCTTCGTGCATCAGGGCATCTCGCGCTCGTACCAGATCACCAACATCTTTCCCGATTTGTCGGTCCACGAGAATGTCCGGGTCGCCGCGCAGGCCATGCGCGTGAGCTACGACATCTGGCGCAAGCGCGCCGATCTTGCCGAACTCGGCGAACGCGCCGATGCAGCCTTGATGGCGGTCGGCCTGATCGGCCGGCGCTGCGAGCTCGCCAAGTATCTCGCCCATGGCCAGCAGCGCGCGCTGGAGATCGCGATTGCGCTGGTCTCCGAGCCGGAGCTTCTGCTGCTCGACGAGCCGACCGCGGGCATGGGGCCGGAAGAGACCAAGGAGATGGTGGCGCTGCTGGAGCGGCTCGCGGAGAAGCGCACGGTGCTGCTGGTCGAGCACAAGATGAAGATGGTGCTCGGCTTGAGCCAGCGGGTGCTGGTGCTGCATCACGGCCGGCTGCTCGCCGATGGTCGTCCTGAGGACATCCGATCCAATCCGGACGTGCGCCGGGTCTATCTGGGACAGAGTGAGGGCTATGGCTGAGACCGCGTTGCTCGAGCTCGACAATGTCCAGGCCTGGTACGGCGCCAGCCACGTGCTGCACGGCATCTCGCTGCGCGTGAACGAGGGTGAGGTGGTGGCGCTGGTCGGCCGCAACGGCGCCGGCAAGACCACGACCTTGCGTACCGTCATGGGGCTGATGCCGAAGGCCTCGGGCAGCGTGCGCTTCGCCGGCCAGGACCTGCTGCCGCTGGCCGCGCACAAGCGCTTCCATCTCGGCCTTGCCTATGTGCCGGAGGAGCGTCGCATCGTGCCGGGCCTGTCCGTGCGCGAGAATCTGCGGCTTGGGCTGGTCGCCGCCAAGGCCGACATCGACGAGCGCGTGGCATTCGCCGAGATCGCCGAGACCTTTCCGCGATTGAACGAGCGGCTGGACCAGGAGGGCGTCACGCTGTCGGGCGGCGAGCAGCAGATGCTGGCGATCGCGCGCGCCTTGATCGCGCGGCCGCGCATGGTGCTGCTCGACGAGCCCTCCGAAGGCATCATGCCGGTGCTCGTCGAGGAGATGGGCGTGCTGTTTCGCCGGCTGCGCGACCAGGGCAAGACCTTGCTGCTGGTGGAGCAGAATGTCGAATGGGCGCTGCGGCTCGCCGATCGCGCCGTCATCATTGACCAGGGCGAGGTCGTGCATGAGAGCAGCGCCGCGGCGCTGCTGGCCGACAAGGACATCCAGGATCGCTACTGCGCGGTGTGACGTTGCGCGGTTCGCCGGCATCATGACGGGTCATCTCGGCGGCGGCAGTTGCGGCAGGCGCGCAAGCCCGATGCCCGCGGCCCGAGACGATCTCACGGGCTTTCTCAGCGTCAGTTCTGAGCGTCATCATGTACGATATACGCCCGCAATGGATGACCGTTTTGATGCGGAGATCGTCGTCGATCTGCACCGGCTTGCGCCGGCTGCGTCGTTGGCTATGGTCGTGCCAGGCCGGCAAAGCGAGACGAGGGAACACGTCATGGCGCGCATCCGCTGTATCACCGAGATGGGAATGGGCGTCGACGTCCACGGCCGCGACGCCACCAAGGCGGCCAGGCGGGCGGTGTCCGATGCGATCCGTCATTCCAGCCTGGGCTTCTTCCGCATGGTCGGCAAGACGCCGCAGGACATGTTCGTCGACGTCACCATCGGCGTGCCGAACCCCGAGGCGGTGGACACCGCGGCCGTCGCCAAGGAGCTGCCCTATGGCACGGTCACCGTCACCGCCGTGAAGGGCGGGCTGGAGATTCCGGCCGAGGCCGGCAGCGACGCCATCATCATCGCCAATGCGGCGGTGCTGGTCCATCTCGACGATGGCAAGTGAGAGCTCGCGCCCATCTCGCTGAACGGATTGTTCTGATGTGAATGTCAAACAGCCGGATATGCGGTCGCGATCCCGCGGCGCGTTGCGCGCCCGGGTGATATCAGGACGATGTCCCTCTCGAGAGGAGAGGGCGCAGGGAAGACCGGGTATCCGCTGATACCCGCGGCCCCCGTGCGTGAAGAAGTGCACGGGGCAGGAACCACAGGCTCAGCCGGACGACTCCGGCCTTCCCTGCGCAACGGTTGGACGGCTTATACGTGCTCTCCCCGGGGACCGGCTTGGTTGCCCCCGTCGCCAGCCGGTCATCATCTCGGCCGGCTTGACCTCAGCATCGGGAGGCCAGGACCACACGATTTCGCCGGCGCCTTCTGCCGTTCGTCCGCACGGAGAACCATGCTGCGGCAGCCTGCGCCCGTCGCATCACCGCCTCCACGTTCGTGACGATCGCGAAGCGCCCCTCATGGCGAGGCGGGACAGGCGGAGTATTTCATAGAATTCGGAAAAACGAAAGCGAAATTTTCGTGGACGCGGCATGCGAACCCCGATCGCATTGGAAAGGCTGGTGTTTGGCGCCGAAGATCGGCTTCGTCTGGGCGCAGGCGATCTCGCCCGGGCGCGGCCGGATCGCCGTGGAAGTTGCCGGCTGGCCTGCGCCCGGAACCGGGCCAGGCCAGCCGATGCGCATGCTCAGCGTCTTTGGCCTTTGCCTCGGCCGGGTCCCGTCGTGTCGAGAGCCTGGCGGCAATCCGCTGAGACTTTCTCGCGGTTGGTCTCGAGGCAGGCGCGAACCTGGCCTGCGCCGTGCTGCTTGCCGGAGCAGAAGCTCTGGATGTCAGCGGCGCATTGCGTTGCCACCGGCCCGGTTCCCTGAGCGAAAGCGGGCATGGCCGCGGTGGCGGCGATGACGATGGCGAGTTGCAAGGACGTCCTCATTCAAGCCTCCTTGGGGAGTGGTGTAGGCACGGTAGCGAGGTAGCGTGTGTCCTGCGTCCGTTCGTTGCGCAGGATCAAGCCGAAGGGGATCGCGCCGGAGGAACGGCGTCGCGTTCCGGGAATCGTACCTGGACGAGACGGCGTGACTGCCAGGAAGCTGCTCCACGATGATGATATCGCCGACATCGAGAGGCAGTACCAATACCTGCTGCGTCAGCAGCATGACCGCGATGGCTTCGATCTCCTCGAAGGCA
The DNA here is from genome assembly GCF_051168215.1 of Bradyrhizobium sp. HKCCYLRH2015. Classification (NCBI taxonomy): domain Bacteria; kingdom Pseudomonadati; phylum Pseudomonadota; class Alphaproteobacteria; order Hyphomicrobiales; family Nitrobacteraceae; genus Bradyrhizobium; species Bradyrhizobium sp. HKCCYLRH2015. The sequence goes on from NZ_JBNPUO010000012.1 coordinate 186,683, forward strand.
GCCGGCACATCGGTGACGATGTCAGCGGCCCTGCGGAAGCTCACCCCCGTCGACCTGAGGCCACCGTCCTACGCTCACCCCGCCGCTCGATCGGCTCGCTCGCACGCCCCTGCGGCTGCGCGCTGCGATGACTAGACGGGTCTCAGAAGCCGGTCCGCGCACTCAAGACAAGCTGATCTCGGTTTCGCCGTCCGGCCCGATGAGCGTCAGCACTCCGGGCGTGCCCTCGCCACCGGAGAGGTAGTGATAGCTATCAAGTGCATGTCCGCTGGGAATGCCGAGAAGCTCAGCGAGGCCCGTCAACCTGTCTTCGGCAAACATGAACGGCCTGGCTGGGGACGGCGTGGCGACGATTGCGGCAGGCCTTGTAGCCATGCGCTTTTCGATGTCGGCGAGATATTGCTCGAGGCTCGGCGGATTCGGCATCTTGGCGGCAATCATCGGATAGGCCTCGATCGCTTTCTTACGGACCGCGTTGCGAGGTGCGGCGTCGCGAACGTGGAGGTTGGTGATGAACGATCCCATGGCTCCCTTCCGCAGTTCGGCTGCCCAAAGTCACGTTTGGCTCGAGAGCGCCCGTCACTGGGCGCCACAACTACGGAGCGTAGGCACCATGGGCGGCTGTGATACTCTCGCAGATGACGTCGACATATTCGTCATAGAACATGATGCGAAAATGTCGGCAGCGGGCAAGATGCCGCTGGGAGAAGCTCATCAGCCAGGCTGATCGTCCCAGGTCCACCACGGCGGCTTGATCGATCGCGGGCCCCCAATCGACGGTTTCACGGGATTAGTCATGGACTTCCTCTGGGGTGACTTGATGCACTTGAGTCTTGTGAAGGATCAAGTGTCGCATATCGTCCTCGGAAGCCCAGTCCGGGTTCAGATAGTCGAGGGCGATCAAGTTCAATCCGTGGCCGAAAAAGTGCGCTCGTCGCAGCTCTGGTCCGCGTCCGTCAGCCCAGATCCAATCGCGCAAGACCGGCTTGTACATCGCAGAAGATCGCCGTGGTTGGTTGTTGAGCGGCTCACAGCCGCGGATCGATCGGCTCGCTCTCCAGTGCCAGAACTGCGAACACGCATTCGTGCACGCGGCGCAGCGGCTCGCGGGAGACGAAGCGGGTCAGCGCCTCGTGGCCGAGCGCGAACTCGCGCAGGGCCAGGTTGCGCTTGCCCTCGAGCTTGCGCTGGCGCAGCCGGACGATGTGCTCCGGCGCATCATATTCCGGGCCGTAGATGATGCGCAGATATTCCGGCCCGCGCACCTTGAGCGCCGGCTGAATGAGGCCCTTCGGTCCGCGCGCGAAGAAGTTTTTCGGCTTCACCACCATGCCTTCGCCGCCGCTTCCCGTGAGCTGCTCCCACCACGCGATGGCGTCGGCGACGGCCGTGTCGTCGGCCAGCACAACAGTGCGCCATTGCGTGCGAGTGACGACGGATGCTGATGCGGCGGCCAGCCGATCGGCGAGCGTCATGTGCCAGACGTGGTCCTGATCGAACCAGACCCGGCCCTCGCTGGCGAGCAGATGAAACGGCGCGACCTTGAGATCGTCGATGCCGCCGACCGGCCAGACGTAAGGCGCCCAGGCAGCGCCATAGCGCTTGGCGCGCGCGACACGATCGCGGAAATGGTCGCCGAGCGCGGCGACATCGAGGCCACGCGCGGCGGCGCGCGCCACTGCGTCGGCTGCTGCTTCGAGGCCGGCGACCGATGACGCCGCGACCGGCGCGTACTGGCTCTCGATCAGGCTGCCGGCCTTGGCCGACCAGGGCATGATCTCGGCGTCGAGCAGCAGCCAGTCGGATTGCAGCTCCTGCCACAGGCCGGCGCTGTCGACAGCGTCACGCAGCCGTGCCAGCAGCGCCTCGGTCATCGCGGCATCGTTGAAGAAGGCGCGGCCGGTGCGGGTCCAGATCGCGCCGCTCTCGTCGCCTGCGATGCCGAAGCGGGCCCTGGCAACATCGGCGCTGTTGCATAGCGCAATGACGGCGCGCGAGCCCATGTGCTTCTCCTCGCACACGACCTCGGCAACGTTGCGGGCGCGGAAATGCGCGAACGCCTCCTCGGGCCGTTCCAGCCAACCCTCGCGCGCGCTCGTCTCCGATGGCGACATGGTCGGCGGCAGATAGACCAGCCATTGCGGCGGCAGCGCGAAGCGGCTCATCACCTCCAGCGCGGCGGCCGCGTTCTCCTCGGCCACGACCATGCGGCCGCGCAGCGTGGTGTCGATCCAGCGGCGGCCGCTCACATCATCGATATCGAGCAGCTGATCGGCCTCGGCCTGCGCGGAGGCGCTGCCGGCGCGAGGCGCGAGCGGACGGACCGGCTCGCACCAGACGCGCTCGGCCTCGACCTCGACGAGCTCACGCTCCGGCCAGCGCAGCGCTGTCAGCCGGCCGCCGAACACGCAGCCGGTGTCGATGCACATGGTGTTGTTGACCCATTCGGCTGATCGCACCGGCGTGTGACCGTAGACCACGGTGGTCGGTCCGCGGTAGTTCGCGGCCCAGTCGGCGCGCAAGGGCAGGCCGAATTCGTCGATCTCGCCGGTGGTTTCGCCATACAGCGCGAATTCGCGCACTGCGCCGGAGCCGCGGCCGATCATCTCCTCCTTCAGCCCGGCATGCGCCACCGCGAGCCGGCCGCCGTCGAGCCAGACATGGCTGCGCAGCCCGTCGAGAAAGCCCGGCAGAGTGTCGCGGAAGCTTCGCTCCTCGCTGGCGAGCTGATCGATCGTGGCCTGCAGGCCGTGCGCGATCGTGACCTTGCGGCCCGCCAGCCAGCGCTGGAATTTGCGGTCGTGATTGCCCTGCACGGCATAGGCGGTGCCGGCCGCGACCATGCTCATGACGATGCGCAGCACGTCGGGCGATTGCGGGCCGCGGTCGACGAGGTCGCCGACGAAGACGAGCTTGCGGCCCGCCGGTGGCGTCACGGTGACCGCGCGATCGCCCCCGGCGTCGATCCATGTGACCTGATAGCCGAGCTTCGCCAGCAGCGCCTGCAATTCGGCCGCGCAGCCATGGACGTCACCGATGATGTCGAACGGCCCGCGATCGTGCCGCTTGTCCGTCCACAGCGGCTGCCGCGCGATGGTGGCGGCCTCGATGCGCGCGACGCTGTCGAGCTTCCAGACCTGACGAAAGCCCTCGCGCTGCAGGCCACCGAAGCCACGGCGGATCTCCGAGACCATGCGCTGCACGACCGGGCCGCCGAAGGCGCGCTCGGGACGTGTCCTGTTTCTGTCGATGCAGACGTCGATGCCGGGATCGAACACGATCGCGACCGGCAGCGCATGCCATTTGCGCGCCAGCTCGACCCAGCCCTTGCGGTCGGCGGGGCGCACATTGGTGGCGTCGATGACGGCGAGCCTGCGGTGCTTCAATCGCTTGCCCGCGATTTCGCGGACGATGTCGAACGCGTCGGCGGAGACGCCCTGGTCGGTCTCGTCGTCGGCGACGAGCGCGCGGCAATGATCCGAGGAGATCACCTCGGTCGGCAGGAAATGCTTCGCAGCAAAGGTCGACTTGCCGGAGCCGGTCGAGCCGATCAGCACGATCAGCGCGAAATCGGGGATGTCGATGTTCATGGAATTGCTCAGCGGGTGAAGACGGCCATTTGCGTCGGCGCGCCATGGCTCTCGTCGTGATGGCCGATGCCGGAGAAGGCGGCCTGATAGTTGAAGGTTGCGCAGATCCGCTGCGCCCAGTCGGCAAACTCGGCGCGCGACCATTCGAAGCGATGGTCGCGGTGGCGGAACTGCCCGGCGGGCAGGCTCGGAAACAGTGCGTTGTATTCGGCGTTCGGCGTGGTCACGATCACCGCGCGCGGCCGCGCTGCGCCGAACACCACGCGCTCGAGCATCGGCAGCCGGTCGGGATCGAGGTGCTCGATCACCTCGACCAGTGCCGCCGCGTCGGCCTCGGCCCAGCGCGCATCGCGATAGGTGAGCGAACCGTGCAACAGCATGACGCGACCCTCGGGCGGCGCGCCGGGCGCGCCCAGCTTCAGCCGCTTGGCCGCGCGCTCCAGCTCGCGGACGGCGGGATCGAGCCCGATCAGCCTGTCGACCCAGCGCTCGCGGACCAGGAGCTGCAGCAGCCTGCCTTCGCCGCAGCCGAGGTCGGCGACAATTTTGGCGCCGCTCGCCCGCAACGCCTCGACCACGGCGGCCATGCGCAGGTCGTTGAGGCGGGTCGGCGCCTCCAGTGTCTCTTCTGACTCGCTGCGCGCCTCGGGCTCGATGGCCTCGTCCTGCGTCTCCGGCGCGAGCCGCGCCAACGCCGCGCGCGCGAGCACACCGCGGTGGCGTAGATAGCGGCGCACGATCAGCTCCTTCGCGGGATGCGCGTCGAGCCAGCCTTCGCCGCGCTTGAGCAGCTTGTCGATCTCCTCGTCGCCGACCCAATAATGCTTGGCGTCGTCCATGACGGGGATCAGCACGTAGAGATGATTGAGGAGCGCGCTGAGCCGCGCGGTGCCGCGCAAGGTGAGCCGGACGTAGCGGCTCGACGGATCGCCTTGCGGTCCCGGGATCGTGGTGAGACCGACCTGCCAGCCGAGCGGCTCGAACAAATGCCGCAGCACGGCTTCGCCGCCGCGCAGGGGCAGGGGTGTCACAACCGCTTCGAGTGCAATGGCGCTGTCGGCGAGCTCCTGGCGCGCGCTGCTGACGCCGTTCATCGCGGTCCGGAACGCCTTGTTCAGCGCGACCGACAGGAACGACGACGCGGCATAGGGCCTGTCGTTGACATATTGGTCGAGCAGCCCGTCGCTCTGGCCTTTGCCGCGGACGAGGCCGATCGGGTCGACGTCGAGCACCAGCGCCGCCTCGCAGCGGCTCTCGCTGGCCTCGGGATAGAAGATCAGCGCCTTGCCATAGGTGAGCGCGAGCTCGTGCAGCCGCTCCGGATGCTTGTTGAGCAGGTAGCCGAGATCGGTGGCAGGCTGATGGGTGGTGGCGATGGACAGGTACATGGCGTCACTTAAACGGGGGCGCGTGGGGTGGTCCACTGTTTGTGGAAGAAGACCCGGGCGCGTCTGTGACGCGTCCGGGTCGGTTGTCGTCAGTGCAGGGTCGCGCCGCGCAAGCTCTCCTCCTGCGCCGCGATCCAGGCGATCACGGCCTCGGAGAAGCCGTCGACCCGCGTCCAGGGCCCGTAGCCGACCCCGTGCTGGTACGACGCCACGTTGACCATGGTCCCGCGCGTCTTCGGCGCCGGCACAGGATCGTGGCTCTGCTCGTCGGTGAAGACGATCAGGTGGTCGCCCTTGCGGTCGACCTCGCTGACCGCGCGGCCGAGATAGGTCGAGACATGCGGCTGAGAGTCGAGGATCGCGTCGCGCAGCGCAAAGCCACGTCGCGGCGGCACCTTCACGACCTCATTGCTGAACGTGAAGATCTCCACCTCGTCGCAGACCTCGCGGGCGAGGATGGCCAGCCCGCACGCCGCGTCCGCGCGCGTCATCTCCGACCTCGCGGACAGCGCCGCGAACATCGAGCCGGAGACGTCGATCAGGAGCCGCGTGCGGCCCTTGAGCCGCGCGTAACCCTTGATCGACCTGAACATCGCGGCCTCGAGCTCGGGCTCGAAGGCCGGCGCATGCCGGGCCGCCGTGATGAACCGATACGGCAGCACCCGGTCCGTCCGCATCGTCGCGATCGCCTGTGCGATCGTTGCGCGCGGCACTCCGGCCTGCCGCATCAGGCGCAGGTTGCGCAACAGCGCCAGCGCTCCGAGCCTGTTCTCACCGAGCAGCCGCTCGAAGCTCGCACGCTTGTCCGCACCGGCCGACAGCGCGACCTCCCAGGTGTCGGGCGAGGGCAGCTCGCCATCGACGAGCTGCTTCCACACCGCCTCCTGGACGGCATCCCTGGGCCTGGCGTGAACCAGGAAGAGGACGTCGCGCAGCCGCACCGGCCCCTCGCGGTCATACTTCGCGAGCTGATAGGCGTCGAACTTCGAAAACGCCTTCGCCAGCCCCTTCTTGACCTGCGCCGAGACCGGCTGCCGCTTGCGCTGCTGCTGCGGACCGAGAGCGTCCGCCCAGTAGATCGCGAGCAGCTCGGCCATCTCGTCCGGCCGCTGGATGATGCGCGACAGCGTCTCGGCGACCAGCGCGCGGTGCGACGGCAACCGCGCCATCTCGCGGGCGACGAGCAGCGGCGCGTGCCGCAGCTTCATCTCCTCGCGCGCACGGACCGCGAGCTGAGCCACCTCGCGCGGCTCGACCTGCGGCACCAGCGCCTTGATGCGATCGGCGATCGCGATCCCGTCCTCGTAGAACTGGTCCTCCCAGAGCAGGCAGCTCATCAGCGTGCGCTGCAGCGCCTGTGCCGGCGCGAGCTGTCGGGACGGCGCACCCTCGTGGGTGAAGGCGCGCAGGAACGTGTTGAGCTTGACCATGCCAGGGCCTCCTCTTGGGTTAATGGTCGATGGATAAATGGCCGGGAGCATCGGCCGGCACGCGCGATCTCGTTCGAGATCAGGCGTGATGGGAACCACGCGCCGGGAACGGGCGAATGCTGATCGGTTAGTGCTCTACCGCTGAGCTACCGGCGCATGGAGCGCCGGGTGGGAGTCGAACCCACGACCTCTCGATTAGCAATCGAAGTATCAGCATTCCTCACCACGGCGCGTGGAAGAAGGAGCGCAGAGCGTATCTGCGCCGTCGCGGTGACCGCCTGTTCGAGACGATCACCGGTTGAGATGGATCACGAGCCGGGAACGGGCGATGACTGAGACCCGGGCCACTTGCATGGCCCGGACAGCGCTCTGACCTCTAAGCTACCGGCATGACGCCGGGCGGGATTCGAACCCGCGACCTCTGGCGTGGAAGGCGAAGTAACAGTCATCTTCACCACGGCTCGCGAATGAGTTCGGCGGGGAATGGGTGATGCTGTTGCTGCCCCAGTGGGGCGCTCGGTTTCAACGAAGTAACAGGCATCTTCACCACCGCCTTGGCCGCACGGCTGCGGGATGCGGCCGGGCGGCATTGATGGCATGCTGGGGAACGGGCGATCACGGCGATACGACGATCGAAACGCAGGCTTGGCATCAGCCTCGCCGCAACCCGCGACTCACCCATCTCGCTTGACGGATTCCACGGTACGATCGATCGAAGGCGGCGCGCGGCCGCATTGGCGCGAAGGAGCCGCGATCTTCACCACCAGCAGCTCCCGGCTGCGAACGGCCGGGAATTCAATTGGCTTGTCTGCGGCGCTGCACGGCGCCGCGTGTTGCGAGCTCCAGGGAGCTCGCTCTGTCATCGGTGTCCGGCGTTGCCGCCTCGTTCCCTCCGACAGGCCCCGCGCGCGCAGGCCACGCGCATCACCTGCGCGAGCCCCGGGATCCGGGTCTCCCGTTCCGGCTCGAGGCCGGGACATCTGGTTGTTCGCCGTGCAGCCGGCTCACGTGAGGGCAACAAAAAACCCTCCGGAGCGGCGGGCTCGGGAGGGTCCGTGTGATGCGGACTGTTGATCTTGCCTCAAGCAAGATCGCTCCCCCGAGCATGGCGTGCGCCATCCACCGGCATGACGCCGTTGGACGTGCGGATGAAGTGTTCGTAGCCGAAGGACATCGTCTCGCTCATGTTTGTCGCGGGCGCAGTCGCTCGCGAGGCCGCGGGACATACGCCGCTTTGTTGGTGCTGTCAACAGCATGGCGTTGATGTTTTGCCGGCTGCTGCGGAGGCCTTGATCTGCAACAACGCGCCGATGCGGAGCATGCTTATCGTGAGCATATCGAGATGCGGCGAGAATTGCGGGCGCAGAGTCATGAACCGACGGCGGGTCCTGATAGGAGGCGGCAGCGCGCTTGCAGCGGCCGCGCTCGGCGCCGGCTCCTGGCGCGCCGCGACCGGCACGATGCGCGCATATGACGACTATAGTGCCCGGTTGCGCGCGCCGTTGTCGTCCGACATCACCGATGTCATCCGTTACGCGACGCTCGCGGCCAACAGCCACAACACGCAGCCGTGGCGCTTTCGCGTGACGCGGGATGCGATCGAGATCATGCCCGATCCGTCACGCCGCACGCCGGTGGTTGATCCGGACGACCATCATCTGTTCGTCAGCCTCGGCTGCGCGGCCACCAATCTCGCGATCGCCGCCGATGCGAGCGGCCGTCCGGGCGAGATCAGCAGCGACGGCCGGATGGTGCGGTACAGCTTCACGAACGGCACGGCGCATGACGATGCGCGGCTTGCGGCCATCGTCCGCAGGCAGTCGACGCGCGCGGAGTATGACGGACGAGCGGTGCCGCCAGGCGATCTCGCCGCGCTGCAGGCGGCCTCGGCGATGCCAGGCGTCGATCTCGCGATCATCACGGCTCCCGCCGTGATCGCTGCCATCCGCGATCTCGTGGTCGCCGGCAACGATGCGCAGATGCACGATGCCGCGTTCTTGCGCGAGCTGAAGAGCTGGCTGCGGTTCAATCCGCGGAGCGCGATGGAGACGGGCGACGGCCTGTTCGCGGCGGCCAGCGGCAATCCGTCATTGCCGACCGCGCTCGGCGGCCTCGCCTTCGATCGGCTCTTCAATGCCGCATCGGAGAACGACAGATATGCGCGGCAGATCAGCTCATCGGCCGGTGTCGCCGTGTTCACCGCCGAGCAGGCCGACGCCTCGCATTGGATCAGGGCCGGGCAGGCGTGCCAGCGCTTCGCGCTCGAAGCGACGCGGCTGGGGCTGAAGCTCGCCTTCGTCAACCAGCCGGTCGAAGTTGCCACGCTGCGGCCAGAGCTGGCGCGCGTGGTCGGAACGACAAGGCGGCCGGATCTCGTGCTGCGCTTCGGCTACGGGCCGGCGCTGCCGTTTGCGCCGCGGCGGCGCGTTGCCGACGTGCTGAGTTCATGAGTCGTTCCTGTCAATCTTGACGGATTTGCGTCTCGGTGCATTGCTTCGCTGCATGTTCGAGAACACCCGATTGGCACGCATGAGCGACGGGCATTATTGCCTGGTGCGCGACCTTGGCCTGGTCAAGGGCGGCAAGGGCATGCGCCATCACGAGGTGGTGGTGGATTTCAGCTATCGCGGCATCAAGGTGTTTGCCAGGCAGGGCGCGTCGTCGCTGATGCGCCGCGTCGCTGCCAAGCTCGCGCAGCACGACGCCACCTCGAAGCTGCCGGCGCTGCTGCGCGTGCGCCTGCGCGAGCCGCAGTAGCGTCAGCGCTTGCGCCGAAGTTCACCGCTTTGCGGCGTCGTATTTGGTCGTTTCGGCTCGTAGGGGCTTTCCGGATTGACGTCGAGCTCGACCTCGGCGACGCAATATTGCGGCCGGCGGTGGCTGCGCCCGGAATGCCAGCGCCCCTGGCGCAGCTCGACCTCGCTCATGTCGGCGACATCGAAGCACTTCCATTGGCCGCCCGGCGGCAGGCCGCTGCTCGCGCCGCCCGCGAACTGGAACACGAGCACGCGCTCGCGGCCGGCGGTGTGGCCGAGGATGATCGGGCAGATCGCGCGGGCGAAGCCGCCATAGATGCACAGAATCTGCTGACGCGTGAGCATCGCCTGCATGATCAATCGGTAGGTCGGGCTCGGCATGCTGGCCTTCTGCACCATGCAGCAACATAAGATCGCCGGCCGCGGCCAGTTCCGCATCGAACCTTGCAGCGGCGGTTCACGGGCTTAGATTGAGCCCTCAACGAGACAGCGCGAGCAAAAAGCCATCATGTCCGATCTCTCCAGCTTCCCGATCACCACGCGCTGGCCGGCGCGGCATCCCGACCGCATCCAGCTCTATTCACTGCCGACGCCGAACGGCGTGAAGGTCTCGATCATGCTGGAGGAGACGGGCCTGGCCTACGAGCCGCATGCGATCGATTTCGGCAAGGATGATCAGAAGACGCCGGAATTCCTGTCGCTCACTCCGAACGGCAAGATTCCCGCGATCATCGATCCCGACGGTCCCGGCGGCAAGCCGCTCGGCCTGTTCGAATCCGGGGCGATCCTGCAGTACCTTGCCGAGAAGACCGGGAAATTTCTCCCCGACGATCCGGCGCGGCGGTGGCAGACCATCCAGTGGGTGCATTTCCAGATGGGCGGCATCGGCCCGATGTTCGGGCAGCTCGGCTTCTTCCACAAATTCGCCGGCCGTGAGTACGAGGACAAGCGGCCGTTGCAGCGCTACGTCGCGGAGAGCAGGCGGCTGCTCGGCGTACTCGACAACAGGCTCGACGGCCGGCAGTGGATCATGGACGCCGACTACACCATCGCCGACATCGCGACGCTCGGCTGGGTGCGCAACCTGATCGGGTTCTACGGCGCGCGCGACATCGTCGCCTTCGATGAGCTCAAGCACGTGCCGGCCTGGCTGGAGCGCGGCCTGGCGCGGCCGGCGGTGCAGCGCGGGCTCGAGATCCCGCAGCGGCCGTGATCGTCAGCGAAGCCGATTTCGAACGTTGCATCGCCGAGCTGCTGGCCACGCCGGGCGACGCCGTGCTGCCGTCCGACAGCGTGATGTGGCGCGTGCATCGCGAGGCCGCGCTGTTTCTCGGCGCCGGCCGCGCGCTGCTGTTGCAGCTCGCCCATCCCTGGGTGGCGGCCGGCATTGCCGAGCAGTCCAGAGTGTTTGCCGATCCGCTCGGCCGTTTCCACCGCACCTTCAGCATCGTCTACACCATGGTGTTCGGCACGCGCGCGCAGGCGGTCGCGGTGGCGCGGCGGCTGTATCGGCGGCACGCCGCGGTCGATGGCGTGATGCCGGAGACGGTCGGACCGTTCTCCGCCGGCTCGCGCTATCGCGCCAACGACGTCGACGCGCTGCGCTGGGTCCATGCCACCCTGGTCGAGACCGCGATGATGTCCTACGGCCTGCTGTGTCCGCCGCTCGGCGATGCCGAGCGCGAGCAATATTGGCGCGAGGCCATGCGGTTCGCGGGCCTGTTCGGAATTCCACACGAGGCCATGCCGCCGGACTGGACGTCGTTCAAGGTCTATGCGGCCGATATGATGGCGTCGGAGACGCTCACGGTTGGCACGGCCGCGCGCGACATCGCGCAACGCATCTTCTCGGGCGAGGCGACGTGGATCGCACCGCCGCGCTGGTTCACTGCGCTGACGGCCGAGATGCTGCCGGAGCGGCTGCGCCTTGCTTTCGCGCTGCCCTATGGCGAGCGCGAACGCCGCAGCGCGGCGCGGGCCAAACGGTTTCTGCCACGCGCCTACGCGTTGCTGCCGGAGAGATTGCGTACCGTCGGCCCCTATCAGGAGGCGATGGCGCGCATCGAGGGGACGACGTGTCCGCCGTTCACACGGCTGCTCAACCGTGTCTGGATCGGACAGCCCAGCATGGCGAGCCCGTTCGAGCCGCGTGCAGACCGTGCGCGGAGCGGGACGCTCTGAGTCCGGCGCGCCTGCCGCCGCGACGGCGGATCACGGCCGCGGAGCGAGCTTGAGCGTGATGCCGCGAACCTCCTGCGGCGTCGGCGCGCGGCTGCCGCCGGGTTGGCTGATGCTGAGGCGGATCGACAGCCGTCCGCCCTCGATGGCCTCCTTCGGCACCGGGAGCGCATAGGTCCCGGCCTCCGCACCAGTGCGAAGGCCGAATGGCGAGATGGTCCCGAGCGGCATCCCGGATGCGGTCGTCACCGTCACTTCCTGGCCTCGCCCCAGTGCGCCCAGGCTGATCTCGACGACCGCAGCGTCGCTCGCATCCAATGGCCGCGGCACGACCAGATCGACGGCTCTGAAGGGCTCCGCCGCCAAGGACGAGGCCGGTCGCAGCAAGGTATAGAGCAGCACGGTACAGAGCAGCACGGCGCAGGCCCGCAGCGCGGCGCGCCTGCCGTTCATCGGCGCAGCGGTCCGACCGAGAGCGCTTTCAGGGTCGGCGCGGTGCCGACGCCGCCCGAAGGCACGACGCGGATGCTCAGCGGCTGGTTGGGGGCGGCCCGCAGGGCGGAGAACGCCTCCTGCTTCGTCGGCAGCGGCACCGCGAAGGTCGCATCCATGGTCATGGCCATGCCCGGCATCATCGATCCGAAGAAGGCGATGGTGCCTGCATAATACGGGCTGTCAGCCGTGACCCTGGTGACGTTGGCGGGCGCGTTCACCAGGACGTCGAACTCGCGCACGGTCGAATAGCCGCTCGGGCGGGGCAGCGTGATCTGCGCCATCAGCGGCTGCGGCCGCGTTGCCGCCAGGTGCGCTTCGAGCGCGTCGCCAGGAATCTTCACCGTGCCCGCATTGGCCTTGACCGAGCCCTGCTGCGGCTTGATCTGCGGCGCCGAGGCGACCGCGGGCGGACCCACGATGTCCTCGCCGAAACCCGGCGCATAATCGTAGTCGAAGCGGTCGGTCGAGATGTAGTCGCCGGCCTTGCTGGGGCCGACATAGCCGCCCTTGCCATCGGCGTAGAACTGGAACGGCTCGTCCGAGAATGTCTTCAGGTCGGCCCCCTGCGGCAGGTAGGGTAGCTTGAGCCGCTGCTGCTTGCGTGTCCAGACATCCCAGAGCCGGTCCATGTTCGAATGATGCAGGAAGAAGATCGGATCGACCGGCGACAGGAAATTGGTCATGTTGCCATAGGGGCCGGGATCGAGCGGGCCGACACCGCCGATGTAGTTGTGGACCTTGTTGTGCGGCAGACCTTCCAAGGTCGAGAACTTGGTCGCGCCATTCGGCTGGGTGTTGTGCGAAGCGGTCTTCGAGCTGGTGAAGCTCAGATAGTTGTCGGGGTTATAGAAGTCGGTCGGCAGAAGGCCCGCCATGATCACGAACGGCGAGACGTCGTAGGTGGTCTTAGCATCGAGCTTCGGATTGTCGCGCGACAGATAGCGTGAGGCGCAGGTGGTCGCGAATGCCTCATTGCCGGAGATGCCGGCATTGGCGGACGGCGAGAAGCCGGTGACGTCGTTCCAGAGATCGTCGATCGACTTGTAGCCGCGGATCTCGAGCTGGCCGCGCTGGTCCTTCGACAGGCCGTTCCAGTAATCCGTCAAGGCCGGCTTGATGAACGAGGTGAAGGCCGCGAGATTCCCGGTGAACGGCTGATATGCCTTGTCGGTCGGCGTCAGCACGCCGTCGAACATGCCGGCAGGAATTTCCGGCAGCTCGGTCCAGTCCCAATAGGGCAGGGCGAAACTGTCGTCGCCGCTGAGCGCGCGGATCGATTGCTCGAAATAGCCGAGATAGCCGCGATGCCAGACATAGAACCACCAATTGCCGTGCGGGCAGTCCATCAGATGAATGAACGCGTTGCGGAACCAGTTCTGCGGATGGTTTGCGGGAAGCTGCAGCATGGCGGCGACGCCCTTGGCGTAGCTCGCGAGCATCTTCTGGCCTTCCGCGCTGGTGACGTTGGCGCGGCGATATTTCGCGGCGGCGTGGCCTGGTCTCGGCGAGATGACGGTGCCGGCTGCCGCCATCGCGGCCGTCGCCAGGAACGTTCGGCGGGTCTGTCGCAATCCCATGCTCATCTGAAATGAATCCTGGTTGGAAAAACGCCATGTTGCGTTCTCACGATTGCAATCTCAAGTAGCAATTCCGTGTGATGGCCGTATGATGCCGCCCGAGAGGGTTGCCGATGAACGCGCTGACGCTGCTGATCATCCGTCATGCCGAGAAGCCTGACGGCGACACGACAGGCCCGGGCCTGACCCACACGGGCAAGCCGGATTCGAAGTCGCTGGTGATCTTCGGCTGGGAGCGGGCAGGGGCCTGGACCGCGCTGTTCGGCAGCGGGCTGGGCGGCACGGACTATCCGACACCGCAGGCGGTCTATGCCGCCGATCCCGACAGCACCAAGGACGGCTCCGACCCGAGCCGCCGGCCGTACGAGACGGTGCTCGAGCTCGCGGCGCGCATCGGGCTCGACAAGCCGAACACGTCCTTTGCGAAGGGGCAGGAGGCGGCGCTGGTCGAAGCCCTGCTGCCGCTGTCCGGCACCGTGCTGGTGGCGTGGGAGCACAAGGCGATCATCTCCGACATCCTGCCGCGGCTGCCGGTGAGCAATGAAGGCCAGTTGCCGACCCACTGGTCCGGCAAACGCTTCGATGTCGTGCTGCGCTTCGACCGCGCCGCGGGCGGGGCCGATTTCAAGTTCACAGAGCTGTATCCCTGCCTGATGCCGGGCGATTCCAATACGCCGTTGAAAAGCGATCCGAAAGACGATTGAGCACCCGATCGCGGTTCGCCTGCTCCAGGGAGATATCCCGCGGACGGGTGCGTTGGAGCGACGTCCGCAGCAGTGGCGTGGGTAGGGTCGATCGCGCGGGCCGTTTCCTTTCGCGGGTCAGGTCAGGCCAGCGCAACCCGCTCGCGGTCGCTGATCTCCTCGACCCAGGCATGGGCGGCGAACCATTCATGGTAGATGCGGCAGTGCGGGCAGTAGGCGCGCGAGAAGAACACGGGCATGCGCTGAAAGCGCGCAGCGTCCATTTCCATCCCCGTCTCGATGCTGCGGCCGGTCTGCGGACAACGTACCATGATCTTGCCCATCGCGGTCTCCTGTTCGTGGGCCAGATACGCCGGGGATGCGAAGAAAATGTAATGCTCAGCCGACAGTTTCGTGGCAAAGGTCGGAGTGAATTCCGACCGCGGAACGCGTGGCCTCCGCCGCATCAAAAGCGGGTGAATCGCACTGCAAAATGCAGGGCCGATTGTCGCAACGTGGGACATCCATCACCGTCGGACACGATTGTTTGAGGACGCGTGGCATGAGCATCACGATCTACGGAATCAAGAACTGCGACACGATGAAGAAGGCGCGCGCCTGGCTCGACGATCACGGCGTCGCTTACGAATTCCACGACTACAAGACCGCCGGAATCGACAAGGCTAAACTCAAGGCGTGGAGCGACGAACTCGGCTGGGAGGTGCTGCTCAACCGCGCCGGCACGACGTTCAAGAAGTTGCCCGACGCGGACAAGGACGGACTCACCGAGAGCAAGGCGATCGCGCTGATGCTGGCGCAGCCGTCGATGATCAAGCGCCCGGTGCTCGATCTCGGCGGCCGGCGCGTGGTGGGCTTCAAGCCGGATCTCTACGCCAGGGACGTGAAGGCCGCGAAGTAGTTGGAGCCGGCGATCGCTGCGCGCGTGCGGGAAAATGCCGGTGGCATGATATTCTATGTCAGCGGGAAATACCGGCGGATTTCAACGCAAGGTCCGCTGGCCGCCTTGCGACGTCGTTGCCCAGCTTTCCGCCTTGCCTAACTCACTCGATTGACGGCATATTCCGCCGCGAAGCGGTCGCGGGTGGCGGCGAGGAATCGTCCAGCCGTCCAGCAGAGCCGTCGTACAGGAAGAAGCGAGGGCCAGGCGCTGAAGGCGCCGGCTTGGGGGGAATCTTTGGCTGACGAGTTCATTCTCGAGACCCACGGATTGACGAAGGAATTCGCGGGATTTTTTGCCGTTCGCGATGTTTCGCTCAAGATCCGCCGGGGCACCATTCACGCGCTGATCGGCCCGAACGGGGCCGGCAAGACCACGTGCTTCAACCTGCTGACGAAGTTCCTGACGCCGTCTGCCGGCAAGATTCTCTATAAGGGTCAGGACATTACAGCGACGGCGCCGGCCGACGTGGCAAGGCTTGGCCTGGTCCGCTCGTTCCAGATTTCGGCCGTGTTTCCGCATCTGACCGCGTTGGAGAACGTCCGCGTCGCTCTGCAGCGGCAGCATGGCTCGTCGTTCGACTTCTGGCGCTCCAAGAGCGTTCTGAACCGCTTCAACGGCCGGGCGCTCGAGCTGCTCAACGACGTGGGCCTGAGCGAGTTCGCCAATATTCCGGCGGTCGAAATGCCCTATGGACGCAAGCGCGCGCTGGAGATCGCGACCACGCTGGCGCTCGATCCGGAGATGATGCTGCTGGACGAGCCGATGGCCGGCATGGGCCACGAGGACATCGACAAGATCGCCGCGCTGATCAAGCGCATCTCCGCCAAATACACGATCCTGATGGTCGAGCATAATCTCAGCGTCGTCGCCAACCTCTCCGACACCATCACCGTGCTGACGCGCGGGCAGGTGCTGACGGAAGGGCCGTATTCAGAGCTTTCCAAGGACGAGCGCGTCAAGGAAGCCTATCTGGGAGCCGGACATGCCTGAGGTGATGACGGCCACGAAGCCAGGCGCGGCGGCTGCGACCAGCACCATTCTCGACGTCAACAACCTCGAGAGCTGGTACGGCGAATCCCACATTCTCCATGGCATGAACTTCAATGTGAATGCCGGCGAGGTGGTCACCCTGCTCGGGCGCAACGGCGCCGGCAAGACCACGACGCTGAAGTCGATCATGGGGATCATCGGCAAGCGCACCGGCTCGGTTCAGTTCAACGGTCAGCAGCTGATCCGCATGACCTCGGACAGGATCGCGCGGCTCGGCATTGCGCTGTGCCCGGAGGAGCGCGGCATCTTCGCGAGTCTCGACGTGCGCGAGAACCTGCTGCTGCCGCCGGTGGTGCGGCCGGGCGGGCTGACGCTCGATCAGATCTTCGAGCTGTTCCCGAATTTGAAGGAGCGGCTGAAGAGCCAGGGCACCAAGCTGTCCGGCGGCGAGCAGCAGATGCTGGCGATCGCGCGCATCCTGCGCACCGGCGCCAGCTTCCTGATGCTGGACGAGCCGACCGAGGGTCTCGCGCCCGTGATCATCCAGCAGATCGGCCACACCATCGCGCGGCTGAAGAAGGAAGGCTTCACGATTCTCCTCGTCGAGCAGAACTTCCGTTTCGCCTCGACGGTCGCTGACCGCTACTACGTGGTCGAGCACGGCAAGGTCATCGACGGCTTCGCCAATGCCGATCTGTCGGCCAACATGGACAAGCTGCATACTTACCTCGGCGTCTGACCGGCGCCGGCGATGTCGGCTCGACGGTTTGATCGTTAGTGTTGCGGCAGTTTTCTCGGCAGTTGTCTTGGAAAGTTCTGGAAGTTGGAAATGAAGAGCAAATTCATCGCGTCGCTGCTGCTGGGAACGGCACTCACGCTCGCCGCTGGCAGCGTCGCTTCGGCCGGCGACAAGACCATCAAGATCGGCGCGCTGTCCGATCAGTCGGGTCTTTATGCCGATCTGGGCGGTCCCGGCTCGACGCTCGCGGCGCAGATGGCGATCGAGGATTCCGGTCTCACTGCGAAGGGCTGGAAGATCGACGTCATCTCCGGCGATCACCAGAACAAGCCGGATATCGGCACCTCGATCGCGCGGCAGTGGTTCGACGTCGACAAGGTCGACGTCATCGTCGACGTGCCGAACTCGGGCGTGGCGCTGGCGGTGAACAACGTCGTCAAGGAAAAGAACGGCGTCTACATCAATTCGGGCGCTGCGACCTCGGATCTCACCAACGCGCAGTGCTCGCCCAATACGGTGCACTGGACCTACGACACCTACATGCTCGCGCACACCACCGGCCAGGCGCTGGTCAAGGCGGGCGGCTCGACCTGGTATTTCCTGACCGCCGACTACGCCTTCGGCGCGGCGCTGGAGCGCGACACCACGGCGGTCGTGACCGCCAATGGCGGCAAGGTGATCGGCAGCGTCAAGCACCCGCTCAACACCTCCGACTTCTCTTCCTTCCTGCTGCAGGCGCAGTCGTCGAACGCCAAGGTCATCGGCCTCGCCAATGCCGGCGGTGACACCACCAATTCGATCAAGCAGGCGGCCGAGTTCGGCATCACGAAGGGCGGCCAGAAGCTCGCGGCGCTGCTGTTGTTCCTGACCGACGTCAAGTCGATCGGGCTCGACATCGCGCAGGGCCTCAACTTCACCGAGACCTTCTACTGGGACATGAACGACCAGACCCGCGCGTTCTCGGACCGCTTTGCCAAACGGATGAAGAACGGCGCGCCGCCGACCATGGTGCAGGCGGGCGTCTATGCGGGCTTGATGCATTACTTCAAGGCGTTGGAGGCGCTCGGCGAGAACCCGCATGACGGCGTCAAGATCGTCGACAAGATGAAATCGATCCCGACCGACGATGCGCTGTTCGGCAAGGGCGAGATCCAGCCGAACGGCCGCACCATCCACACTGCGTATCTGTTCGAGGTCAAGAAGCCCTCGGAGTCCAAGGGCCCGTGGGATCTCTACAAGCTGGTCGGCTCGGTACCGGGCGACCAGGCCTTCACACCGCTCGACAAGAGCGCGTGCGCCTTGTTGAAGAAGTGAACCGCTGCCGTCCCGGCGGCTGATCCCGCCGGAACCGCTGTCTTTAGGAAACGCCGAGAGAAAACAGAAACAAGACGATGCAGGCCCTCTACGCACAGCTCCTGGTCGGACTGATCAACGGCTCGTTCTACGCGCTGCTCAGTCTCGGGCTTGCCGTCATCTTCGGCATGCTCAACATCATCAACTTCGCCCATGGCGCGCTCTACATGATGGGCGCGTTCTGCGCCTATTTTCTGCTCAACCTCGGCGGCATCAATTATTGGTGGGCGCTGCTGCTGGCGCCGATCATCGTCGGCGCCTTCGGCATGATCCTCGAGCGCACCATGCTGCAATGGATTGCCGGGCTCGACCATCTCTACGGACTGCTGCTGACGTTCGGATTGGCGCTGATCATCCAGGGCGTGTTCCAGAACTTCTTTGGCTCGTCCGGCCTGCCTTACGCGATCCCGGATCAGCTCCGTGGCGGCATGAACCTCGGCTTCATGTATCTGCCGGTCTATCGCGGCTGGGTCGTCATCTTCTCCCTGGTCGTCTGCCTGGCGACCTGGTTCCTGATCGAGCGCACCCGGCTCGGCGCCTACCTGCGCGCAGCCACCGAGAACCCGACCTTGGTGCGGGCCTTCGGCATCAACGTCCCGCGCATGATCACGCTGACCTACGGCCTTGGCGTCGGGCTTGCGGCGCTGGCCGGCGTGCTGTCGGCGCCGATCAACCAGGTGCGGCCGCTGATGGGCGAGCACATCATCATCGTGGTGTTCGCGGTGGTTGTGATCGGCGGCATGGGTTCGATCATGGGCTCGATCATCACCGGCTTCCTGCTCGGCGTGATCGAGGGACTGACAAAGTATTTCTACCCCGAGGCTTCCAACACCGTGGTCTTCGTTCTGATGGTCCTGGTGCTGCTGGTGAAGCCGACGGGTCTGACCGGACGGGCGGCCTGACATGACATCCATCACCGACGCGACCCTGCCGATCACCCCGCGCGCGATGCGCGACGAGATGATCGTGTTCGTCATCATGGCAGCGCTGCTGGCGATCGTGCCGTGGACCGGGCTGTACCCGTTCTTCGTCATGCAGGCGCTGTGCTTCGCGCTGCTCGCCTGCGCCTTCAACCTCCTGATCGGCTATGGCGGCCTGTTGTCGTTCGGCCACGCGATGTTCCTGGGAACGGCCGGCTATTGCAGCGCCCACGCGTTGAAAGTGTGGGGGCTGCCGCCCGAGCTCGGCATCGTCACGGGCGTTGCCGGATCGTTCGTCCTGTCGGTGATCACCGGCTACATCTCGATCCGCCGGCAGGGCATCTATTTCGCGATGATCACCCTGGCGCTGTCGCAGCTCTTGTACTTCATCTATCTGCAGGCGCCGTTCACCCATGGCGAGGACGGTATCCAGGGCATTCCGCAGGGGCGGATGTTCGGCATCCTCGACCTGTCCAAGCCGACGGTGCTGTATTACGTCGTGCTGGCCGGCTTCCTCGCCGGCTTCCTGCTGATCTTCCGCACCATCAACTCGCCGTTCGGCGAGGTGCTGAAGTCGATCCGCGAGAACGAGCAGCGGGCGATCTCGCTGGGCTACAAGACCGACCAGTATAAGCTGCTCGCCTTCATCCTGTCGGGGACGCTGGCTGGCCTCGCCGGTGCGCTGAAGGTGTTCGTCGCCCAGAATGCCTCGCTGACCGACGTCGAGGTCGGGATGTCCGGCCAGATCGTGCTCATGACCCTGGTCGGCGGGCTCGGCACCGTGTTCGGCCCCGTCGTCGGCGCCTTCGTGATCGTCGGCATGCAGCAATATCTGTCCGGCTTCGGCCAGTGGGTGACGGTGATCCAGGGCGGCATCTTCGTCGCCTGCGTGCTCACCTTCCGCCGCGGCGTGGTCGGAGAAATCGCCCATCTGTTCAAGCGATCCCTCTAAGCTATTGATCTGTAAAGAGATCGTCGAAAGGGCAGAAAGCGGTGGATGAACCGGCCACCGCTTCTGCTGGTGCGCGATCCGGAGTATGACAGTTCTGTGACGGGTCGGCCCTGGCCCGTTTCGGAATGGATGGATCTCGTCCCATGCTGCACTGGTTTCGCGCCGTTCTCCCGCGGGAGGAGCGGTTTTTCGATTTGTTCGCCCGCCACAACAAGGTGGTGATCCAAGGCGCGCATGCGCTGCAGGACATGCTTAAGGGCGGCGACGACATCCTCAGGCACTGCCAGCGCGTCAGCCAGCTCGAGAACGAGGCCGACAACATCACGCGGGAGGTGCTGACCGCGGTCCGCCGCACCTTCATCACCCCGTTCGACCGCGGCGACATCAAGAACCTGATCACCTCGATGGACGACGCCATCGACCAGATGCAGCAGACCGCCAAGGCCGTGGTGCTGTTCGAGGTCAAGGAGTTCGAGCCGACCATGCGCGAGATGGGCACCTTGCTGGTCGATTGCGCCAATCTGATCGGGAAGGCGCTGCCGCTGCTGCAGGCGATCGGCCAGAACGTGCCGATGATCACCGCAATCACCGAGGAGATGACCAAGCTCGAGGGCCGGGTCGACGACCTCCACGACATCGGGCTGAAGGAGCTGTTCCTCAAGCACCGCAACGCCAACACGATGGACTTCATCGTCGGCGCCGAGATCTACGACCATCTGGAGAAGGTCGCCGACCGCTTCGACGACGTCGCCAACGAGATCAATTCGATCATGATCGAACAGGTCTAGGGTAGGGCCGCGCCGTGGACGCTCAACTCGGCCTTCCGATCCTGGTTGGCCTCATCGCCGTCGCACTCGCCTTCGATTTCCTGAACGGCCTGCACGACGCCGCCAACTCGATCGCGACCATCGTCTCGACCCGCGTGCTCCGGCCGCAATATGCGGTGTTCTGGGCCGCGTTCTTCAATTTCGTGGCGTTCAGCGTGTTCGGACTGCATGTCGCGCAGACCATCGGCACCGGGATCATCGATCCCGCGATCGTCGACGCCCACGTGATCTTCGCGGCCCTGGTCGGCGCGATCGTCTGGAACCTGGTCACCTGGGCGGCCGGCATTCCGTCGTCGAGCTCGCACGCGCTGATCGGCGGCCTGGTCGGGGCAGGGGTCGCCAAGGCCGGCATCTCGGCCACCGTGTGGAGCGGCCTGTCCAAGACCGTGCTCGCGATCGTGCTGTCGCCGCTGGTCGGGCTGGTGCTGGCGATGATCCTGGTTGCGATCGTGTCCTGGGCCTCGGTGCGCTCGACGCCGTTTGCCGTGGACCGGGCCTTCCGCATCCTGCAATTCGCTTCGGCCTCGCTGTATTCGCTCGGCCACGGCGGCAACGACGCGCAGAAGACGATGGGCATCATCGCGGTGCTGTTGTACTCGCAGGGCCATCTCGGCGAGCAGTTCACGGTGCCGTTCTGGGTGGTGCTGTCGTGCCAGGCCGCGATGGCGCTGGGTACCCTGATGGGCGGCTGGCGCATCGTCCGCACCATGGGTCTGCGCATCACCAAGCTGAACCCGATGCAGGGCTTCTGCGCCGAGACCGGCGGCGCCATCACGCTGTTCCTGGCGACCTTCCTGGGCGTGCCGGTCTCGACCACCCACACCATCACCGGCGCCATCGTCGGCGTCGGCGCGGCCCGCCGCGCCTCGGCGGTGCGCTGGAACGTCGCCGGATCGATCGTCTATGCCTGGATCTTCACGATTCCGGCCTCGGCCATCGTAGCGGCACTGAGCTTCTGGCTGGTGTCGGTGCTCAGGCACTAAAGACGGCGGGACCGTCCTGAAACGTTGGGGCCTCATGGTTCGAGACGCGCCGCAAGCGCGGCGCTCCTCACCATGAGGGTTTGAGGCTGGATCTGGTCCGCAAAACGGACTCCGCTACAGATTCAGACCTCGTCCTGAGGAGCGCGCCGCTTGGCGCGCGTCTTGAAGGACGGCCGTGGGCGGGCCACGGTCAGGCCGGTTAACTCCCCGGTTGGAGTTGCGGTGCAAAACGCCTATATGGAGGGCGCGCGGCGGCCGTGATCCCGCGCCTTTTCATCACATAGCGCTCTCTCTGGCCTCAAAACGACGTCCGCCGCCTCATGTCCGATTCCGCCGTCACCACTGAACAGCCGTCCCGCTCCGCGCTCTCCGATGAGGTCGCGCGCCGGCGCACCTTCGCCATCATCTCGCATCCGGACGCCGGCAAGACCACGCTGACCGAGAAGCTCTTGCTGTTCGGCGGCGCCATCAACCTCGCCGGCCAGGTCAAGGCCAAGGGCGAGCGCCGCAACACCCGCTCGGACTGGATGAAGATCGAGCGCGAGCGTGGCATCTCGGTCGTCACGTCGGTGATGACCTTCGAGTTCGAGGGCCTCGTCTTCAACCTGCTGGACACGCCGGGCCATGAGGACTTCAGCGAGGACACGTATCGCACGCTGACCGCAGTCGACTCCGCCGTCATGGTGATCGACGCCGCCAAGGGCATCGAGGCGCGCACGCGCAAGCTGTTCGAGGTCTGCCGCCTGCGCGACATCCCGATCATCACCTTCATCAACAAGATGGACCGCGAGAGCCGCGACACCTTCGACCTGCTGGACGAGATCGAGAAGACGCTGGCGCTCGACACCACACCGATGACCTGGCCGGTCGGCCGCGGCCGCGACTTCATCGGCACCTATGACGTCAGAGACGGCGGCGTGCGCCTGCTCGAAGGCGGTGGCGCCAAGACCGGCGCGGCGCAGCAGATCGCGATCTCCGAGCTCGGCAAGCTCAACGCCAATCTCGACATGGGCCAGATCACCGACGAGCTTGAGCTGGTCAAGGAAGCCTGCAAGCCGTTCGACCTGGAGGCGTTCCGCGAGGGCCATCTGACGCCGGTCTATTTCGGCAGCGCGCTGCGCAATTTCGGCGTCGGCGATCTCCTGGAAGGTCTCGGCCGCTACGCGCCGTCGCCGCGCGCGCAGGAGTCCAACCTGCGCAAGGTCGACGCCGCCGAGCCGCGCATGAGCGCCTTCGTCTTCAAGATCCAGGCGAACATGGACCCGAACCATCGCGACCGCATTGCGTTCGCGCGGCTGTGCTCGGGCAAGCTCAACCGCGGCATGAAGGCCAAGCTGGTGCGCACCGGCAAGACCATGCCGCTGTCGAGCCCGCAATTCTTTTTCGCGCAGGACCGCTCGGTCGCGGACGAGGCCTTCGCCGGCGACGTCGTCGGCATTCCCAACCACGGTAGCTTGCGCATCGGCGACACGCTGACCGAGGGCGAAGACCTGACCTTCGTCGGCGTGCCGAGCTTCGCCCCGGAAATCGTCCGCCGCGTCCGCCTCACCGATGCGATGAAGGCCAAGAAGCTCAAGGAAGCCTTGCAGCAGATGTCGGAGGAGGGCGTCGTGCAGGTGTTCCGTCCGCGCGATGGCGCGCCGGCGCTGGTCGGCGTGGTCGGACCGCTGCAGCTCGACGTGCTCAAGGCGCGGCTCGATGCGGAATATTCACTGCCGGTCGAGTTCGAGATCTCCGAGTTCTCGCTGGCGCGCTGGATCTCCTGCGACGACAAGAAGAAGCTCGAGGCGTTCATCGCCGCCAACAATTCCGGCGTCGCCGACGACGTCGATGGCGACCCCGTGTTCCTGGCCAAGAACGAGTTCTATCTCGGCTACACCAAGGAGCGCGCGGAGGGCATCGTGTTCTCCAACGTCAAGGACGTGAAGAAGAAGGCGTGAGGCTGGCTCCGTTGTCAGCCGTCATTCCGGGGCATCGCGCAGCGATGAGCCCGGAATCCATCTTGCCTCTGGTTCTGTCGCCCGATGGATTCCGGGCTCGCCCTGCGGGCGCCCCGGAATGACGTGGGGAGAGAGTTCCCTGCAAAACTCGGGGCTGCTCACAGCTCGATGATGCCGCGCCTTGCCGCGTGCGCCACCGCATCCGTTCGCCCGGTGGCGTCGAGCTTGTCGAGCAGCGAGCCGACGTGGAATTTCGCGGTATGCACGGAGATGCCGAGGCTGCGGGCGATCTCCTTGTTGGAGCGGCCCTCGGCCATCAGCGCCAGCACGTCGCGCTCGCGCGCGGTGAGCTGAAAATCATCGATCGCCTGGCCGTCGATCCTGTCGTCGCCGCTGTGCGTCTCATCACTGCCATGCAATGGCGCGATGGCGACGTCGGCGCTCTCGCCGGGGGCGACCAGCGTCAGGCCCGTGACATCGCCGAGCAGCGCCGCCAGCCGGTCGGCGAGCTCGGCATCGTCGACCGCGATTGCGATCCTGATCGGCCCGCGCGCCTCCTCGCTCACGCCGGCCTCTCGCCGATGGTCAGGGCGAACTGCACCGGCTCGCCGGCACGCAGCGCTGCGACCTCGACGACGGCGCCGACGCTGTCCGGACCGAGTTCGCGCATCATCGCGCGCATGCCCCTGAACGGCTCCTTGTTGAGAGCGGTGATGACGTCACCCTGGCGCAGGCCGGCGGCCGCGGCCGGGCCGCTCTTGTCGAGGCTCATGATCATCGCACCGAGCCCGTCGTCGAGCCGGACCGGCTGCAGGCCGGCGCCGAGATAGCCGCGCGCGATGCGACCATTCGTCTCGAGCTTGCCCGCGACCCGTTCGATCGTGGCCGCGGGAATGACGAGCGTGCGGCGCGGGCCGCGCACGGCCATTCCGATCGCGTGGCCTGCAGCGTCGAGCGCGAGGCCGCCTTCGGAGCTGTGGCGCAGCCGGGTGTCGAGCTCGATCCGCGCATCGATGTCGCCGCCGCGCAGGCTGCGCCACGGGCCGGCGGATTTCGAGACCATGGCGAGCGCTGCGACCGGCGCGCCCTGGTCGGCGGCGGCGATGACCGCGAGCGAGCCGAGCGCGGGCACCTCGCCGGAGAGTTTGACTGGCGCCGCCGCGCCGCCATCGAAGCGGAGCAGGGCGATGTCGGTGGTGTGATCGCGGCCTGCCATCCCGGCGGGACGTGTGGTGCCGTCGGCGAAGACGATAGTGACGTCGCCTTCATCGGCCAGCGCCTCATCGGCGGTGACGATGAGGCCTGATTTCCAGACGAAGCCGGAGGCGCGCAAGCGGTGCGAGTGGACCGAGACCAGAGACGGTGCGACCGCGGCGACGGTCGTCGAAAGCGCTGATGAGAGCGAGTAGAGGGTGGACAGATCGGACATCGCGGGCTCCATGGGTTGATCCCAATGTGGAGCGTCGGTCGGCGTTTCGGAACTCCCCGGATGGGCAGGCTATGAGTTGAACTCAGAGCGTCTTCCGCGACTTCGGCAGCGGAAACGCGAGATCGCCGTGTTTCGACGTCTTCAGCCCCAGCCCGACCAGCGCCTCGGCGAAGCGCACGGCGGCGGCGACGCCGTCGATCACGGGAATGCCGAGCTCGGTCGAGAGATCGCGCGCCAGATCGGCCATGCCGGCGCAGCCGAGCACGATGGCGCCGATCCCGTCCTCGCGCAGCGCCGCCCGGCATTCGCCGAGCAGCGTGCCGCGCACATTGGCCTCGGGCTTGTCGAGATCGAGCACGGCGACGTCGACCGCGCGCACCTTGCGGCAATGCTGCTCCATGCCGTAGTTGCGCACGAGGTGCTCCGCGATCACCTTGGTGCGCGACAGCGTGGTCACGATGCTGAAATGGGTGGCGACGAAGCTCGCCGCATGCATCGCGGCTTCCGCGATTCCGAGCACCGGCACGCCCGACAATTCGCGCGCGGCGAGCAGGCCGGGATCGCCGAAGCAGGCGATCACATGGGCGTGGCAGCCCTCGGCGTCGCCGGCTTCGATCTCCTTGAGCATGCCGACCGCGGCAATCGCCTCGTCGTAGTGCCCCTCGATCGAGGCGGCGCCGAACCGCGCGGTGCGGCCGACGATCCGCGTCGACGGGCTTGCGCTGGCCTGGGCCGCCTTGGCGATCAATTCGGTCATCGTCACCGTCATGTTCGGGTTGATGACGTTGATCACGGTCTCGCTGTGGCTCATCGTCGCGTCCGTCCGTTGTCGCATCCTGCCGTGTTCTAGCCGAGTTCCGCAGGTACGGTCGAGGGCCGTTCGCGACGCGGGAACGCGCAGACGTGAACGGGATTGAGCTTGCGAATTCTGCGATCGGATCCAGCTTGGAGTCCATTCCAGCCCGAGAGTCCCATGCTCCGTGTCGTCGTGCTCGTACTGTTGATGGTGGCCGCTCCGGCCACCGCCGACGCGCGCCGCCAGCAGATCAATCCGGTGCCGTTCGCGCACACACCGTGCAGCGTGCTCGACGAGGGACCATGCACGCCGTCGTTCTGCAGCGTCTACGGGCCGTGGCCTTGCATTCCCGAGATGAACTATCCCTATGGCCAGAACCTGCAACTGACGATCGAGAGCCGGCCCGCCAAGGATCAGGAAGCCAAATATCAGAAGCCGGATCACGATCTCGACACGATCGGCGATCTGTTCGCAGCGCTGCGTGCATGCTGGACGCCGCCGCCGGAGGACAACGCCCGCGCCGGGATGCAGATGACGGTGCGCTTCAGCTTCAAGCGGACCGGCGAGATGATCGCGCCGCCGCGCGTGACCTTCGCAACATCAGGCGCCCCGGCCGACACGCGTGCGACCTATCTGAAGACGATCAATGCCTCGCTCGACGGCTGCCTGCCGCTGAAGTTCACAAAAGGGCTGGGCGGCGCGCTCGCCGGCCGGCCGATCGCGATCCGCTATGTCGAGAATCGTGATCTGAAGAACACGTCGGAGCGGTGATGGCTTCGTGCGCTGTACTCGATCTCCCGACCGGACAGCCCGTCACTCCCGCTTCGGCTTTCGAGCCGCCCCGACCTTGACATGCGCCACGTTGCGAGGCCGCCCCCGGAAATGATACCGGTGCCCACGCACAGGTCGCGTGCAAGCGAAGGGGGATGCCGTGGGACTTCTGGTGATGGTGGTGGGGCTGGTGCTGTTTCTCGGCGCCCATGTGTTCACGACCCGGCGCGAGGCGCGCGCGCAGGTCATCGCGCGGCTGGGCGAGGGCACGTACAAGCTGGTCTACACGGTCGTGGCCCTTGCCGGCCTCGTCCTGATCGTGTGGGGCTTTGCCGATTACCGCAGCGGTGGCTGGATCCAGGTCTGGACGCCGCCGAAGGCGCTCAAGCACATCAATCTCGCGCTGATGCTGCCGGCCGTCATCATGGTGGTCGCCGCCTACATCCGCGGCCGCATCTACACCGTGCTGAAGCACCCCATGCTGGCCGGCGTGAAGCTGTGGGCGTTCGGGCATCTGCTCGCCAATGGCGACCTCGGCGGCATCATCCTGTTCGGCTCGATCCTGGCCTGGGCGGTGTTCGACCGCATTTCGCTGAAGCGGCGCGCTGACGCCGGCGGCCCGCCGATCCCGGTCGGCGGCGTTGGCAACGACGTGATCGCGGTGGTGGTCGGCATCGTCGTCTATCTGGCGCTGGCCTTCGCGTTCCATCCCGTCGTGCTCGGCATTCCGGTCATTGGGGGGTAGCGATGTCGGTGCAGTCGACGGTCCGCCGAAAGACGGCTCCCGAGATCCGCGCCCGCAAGGGCGGCGAGCCGATCGTGATGCTGACGTCCTACCACGCCCATACCGCGGCGCTGGTCGATCGCCATTGCGATGTGATCCTGGTCGGCGATTCCCTTGGGAACGTGATGCACGGTTTCGAGACCACCGTGCCGGTGACCCTGGAGATGATGATCCTGCAGGGCCGCGCCGTGATGCGTGGTTCGCGTCAGGCGCTGGTGGTGGTCGACATGCCGTTTGGCTGCTACGAGGCGTCGAAGGAGCAGGCGTTTCATGCGGCGGTGCGGATCCTGAAGGAGACGCAATGCGGCGCGGTCAAGCTCGAGGGCGGGGTGCGGATGGCCGAGACGGTGGCCTTCCTCAGCGAGCGCGGCATTCCGGTGATGGGCCATGTCGGCCTGACGCCGCAATCGATCAACACGCTCGGCTCGTTCCGCGCGCAGGGCCGCGACGAGGCGGATTGGGCCGCGATCGAGAGCGACGCTGCGGCGATCGCGCAGGCCGGCGCGTTCTCGGTTGTGATCGAGGCCGTGGCCGAGCCGCTGGCGCGCAAGATCACGCAGCAGATCGCGATCCCCACCATCGGCATCGGCGCCAGCGCCGCCTGCGACGGCCAGGTGCTGGTGCTGGAGGACATGCTCGGCCTGTCGTCACGGGCGCCGAAATTCGTCCGTCGCTACGGCAATCTCGGTCCGGCGATCGACGAGGCGGTCGAGCGCTACGCGGCCGACGTGCGTAGCCGTGTGTTTCCGGCGGCGGAACATGTCTACGGCATGAAGTCCAAGACCTGACGGGCGCCTCTCGCTTGGTCGTCGCGTTGCAGCCGTGATGCGCGCGGCGGCACTGCGCTATCTCCGGCGCTGCCGGAGATAGCCAAGCGCATCGCCCGATGGTTATGCTTGGGCCAGTCCGCATCGCGGCAAACAACGACAAAAAAGCCAAGCTCGGGGAAATGCCATGGACTGGTCGACCTATGTGACGCCGCCGATGCGGCGCGAAGCCCGTTTCGGCGATCGCGTGGTGCCGCTGTTCACGGAGCGGCCGGCGAACATCTGGGCCATGGTCGGGGAGGCCGCGGCGCGCAACGGCGACGGCGAGGCGCTGGTCTGCGGGGCCGTGCGGCTGTCATGGCGCGAGGTCGCCGAGGCCGCCGCGCGGATCGCCGGCGGGCTGCAGGCGAGGGGCCTGCGCCAGGGCGATCGGCTGGCGCTGCTGCTCGGCAACCGCATCGAGTTCGTGCTCACGCTGTTCGCTGCCGCCAAGCTCGGGCTGATCACGGTGCTGCTGTCGACGCGGCAGCAGACCCCGGAAATCGCCTATGTGCTGAAGGATTGCGGCGCCAAGCTGCTGCTGCACGAGGCGGCACTGGCGGACCGGTTGTCGGCTGCTGCAGAGACGCCGGAGCTGGCGGGGCGCATTGCCGTCGATGATCGTCCGGCGCGATCGGATTTTGCAGCGCTGGCCGATCATGCCGCGCACGAGGCTCGGGTCGACGTGGCGGAAGAGGACACCGCGATGATCCTCTACACCTCCGGAACAACCGGTCGGCCGAAAGGCGCGATGCTCGCCCATTGCAACATCATCCACTCCTCGATGGTCTACGAGGCCTGCCTGGGGCTGACGCCAGCCGACCGCTCGATCGCCGCGGTGCCGCTCGGCCATGTCACCGGCGTCGTCGCCAACATCACCAGCATGGCGCGCTGCGCCGGCACCTTGATCATCATGCCGGAGTTCAAGGCCGGCGAGTATCTGAAGCTCGCCGCGCGCGAGCGCGTGACCTACACGGTCATGGTCCCGGCGATGTACAATCTCTGCCTGCTGCAGCGCGACTTCGACAGCCACGATCTCTCGTCGTGGCGGATCGGCGGCTTCGGCGGCGCGCCGATGCCGGTCGCGACCATCGAGCGGCTGGCCGCCAAGATCCCGGGTCTGCGGCTGGTCAATGCCTATGGCTCGACCGAGACCACCTCGCCGGCAACGTTGATGCCCTCGGATCTGACCGCGCGCCATATCGACAGCGTCGGGCTGCCGTGTCCAGGGGCCAGCATCCTGGTCATGGACGGGGAGGGGCGGGAACTGCCGCGCGGCGAGATCGGGGAGATCTGGATCGGCGGCGGCCAGGTCATCAGGGGCTACTGGAACAATCCCAAGGCCACCGGCGAGAGCTTCACCGCCGGCTATTGGCATTCCGGCGATCTCGGCTCCGTCGACGCCGACAATTTCGTCCGGGTGTTCGACCGGCAGAAGGACATGATCAACCGTGGCGGGCTGAAGATCTACTCGGCCGAGGTCGAATCGGTGCTGGCGAGCCATCCGGCGGTGGTCGAGAGCGCGATCGTCGCCCGGCCATGTCCCGTGCTCGGCGAGCGCGTGCACGCGGTGGTCGTCACCCGCGAGCCGATCAGCGCCGAGGCGCTGCGCAGCTGGTGTGCCGAGCGGGTCTCGGATTACAAGGTTCCGGAAACCCTGACCGTGACCGCGGACCCCCTGCCGCGCAACGCCAACGGCAAGGTGATGAAACGGCAGTTGCGCGAAGCCTTGACGGCGTGATAGCCGCGTTCGGACCCTGTGGCAGAACCGGGGAGTAACGCCTTGATTCGGCTGGACTCGCCTTGCCACCGCCATGCCGATGCGGTATCGGCGCCGGCGCGTGGGCAACGGGCCGCTCGCGCGGCCCTTCGAAGCCATGCGCGCGCGTTCGCAGCGAACCTGACTGGATGTCCTTAGGTGTCTGATTTTATTGATGAAGTAGACGAGGAGGTCCGCCGGGAACAGCTCAAGAAGCTGTGGGACCGCTACTCGATCTTGATCATCGCCCTGGCCGTGCTGATCATCGCCGGCGTTGGCGGCTGGCGCGGCTACCAATACCTGGAAGGCCAGAAGGCGGCCGAGGCGGGCTCGGCCTTCAACAAGGCCCTCGAGCTCTCCGAGCAGAACAAGCATGCCGAGGCGGAAAAGGCCTTTGCGGATGTCGCGGCCACGGCCCCATCGGGATACCGCACGCTGGCCCGCTTCCATCAGGCCGCAGAGGCCGCCATGCGCGACAAGGCGGCGGCCGTGAAGCTCTATGACGAGCTTGCTGCCGACCGCAGCATCGGGGCCGAGCAGCAGTCGATGGCGCGGCTGCGCGCGGCAGGCCTGCTGGCCGATACGGCGCCTTACGCGGACCTCAAGCAGCGCCTCGAAGGCGAAACGGCGCCTGGTGCGCCGTTCCGCCACGCGGCCCGCGAATTGCTGGCGCTGTCGGCGTGGAAGGCCAACGATGCCGCCGCGACCCGTCAATGGCTCGACATGATTGCGCTGGATGGTGAGACCCCGCCGGGCCTGCGCTCGCGCGCCGAAGCGCTGCTGGCGCTGTTGCCTGCAGTCGCCAAGAGCTGATCGCGGATCGCGCGACGGCGAAACCGAGTTGATTGGAACGACGATCATGCGCCGCGCCCAACGTGCCATTGCCCTCACGGTCCTCATTGCGCTTTCCGGCGTGCTGGGCGGCTGCGCGAGCGGGGGAAGCTTCGACCCCTCGGACATGCTCGACTTCCTCGACACCAAGAAGAAGCTGCCGGGCGACCGCAAGCCGGTGTTCCCGGAGGGCGTGCCGGGTCTCGAGCAGGGCGTGCCGAAGGAACTCTACAAGGGCGCGCAGCAGCAGCCGATGACCGATCCAGGCGCCCAGGAGGCGATGCCGGCGCCCCCGGCCGAGGAGCCCAAGGGCAAGAAGGGCGCCAAGGGCCGGCAGCAGGCCGCCGTGAGCAACCCGACCACGGCCGATCCGCAGGACGGCGAGGCCGCTGCGGTCGAGCAGGGCGCCGCCGGCGTTCCGCCGGCGCCGAAGCCGAAGAAGATCGTGCGCCGCCGCACCACCGCACCGCCGGCGGATGACACGGCCCCGGCGCAGCCGCCGGCCGCCCAGAGCTCGGGCGGCGGCTTCCCGGCGCCGATGCCGAGCGGCTCCTTCAGCCGTTAATCTCAGTCGCGAATCGACTGATCGCCCGTTCGGTTTTGCGGCCGAATGCGCTAAAGCTGCGCGCTCACGCGCACGGATCATCATGCCTTTCACCATCGCCATCATCGGCCGGCCCAATGTCGGCAAGTCGACCCTGTTCAACCGTCTGGTCGGGCAGAAGCTGGCGCTCGTCGACGACATGCCGGGGGTCACGCGCGACCGCCGCGAGGGCGAAGCGAAGCTCGGCGATCTCCATTTCACGATCATCGACACGGCCGGCCTCGACGAGGGCCCGAAGGGCTCGCTGACCGCGCGCATGCAGGAGCAGACCGAGACCGCGATCGCGCTCGCCGATGCGCTGTTCTTCGTCATCGATGCCCGCATCGGCCTGACGCCCGCCGACCGCGCCTTCGCCGATTTCGCCCGCCGCGCCGACAAGCCGGTGCTGCTGCTCGCCAACAAGAGCGAGGGCAAGCATGGCGAGCTCGGCGCCATGGAGTCGTATGCGCTCGGCCTCGGCGATCCCATCCAGATCTCGGCCGAGCACGGCGAGGGCATGGGCGAGCTCTACGACGCCGTCAGCAAGCTCGTGCCGCCCACGGACGACGAGGACGACGAGCGCGAGGAGACCGACGAGGAGCGCGCCGCACGTCCGATCCGCGTCGCGATCGTCGGCCGTCCCAATGCCGGCAAGTCGACGCTGATCAATCATCTGCTCGGCGAGGAGCGGCTGCTGACCAGCCCCGAGGCCGGGACGACGCGCGATTCGATCGCGGTCGAGATTGAATGGAAGGGCCGCGGCTTCCGCATCTACGACACCGCAGGCCTGCGCCGGCGCTCGCGCATCGAGGAGAAGCTCGAGAAGCTGTCGGTGGCGGACGCGCTGCGGGCGGTGCGCTTCGCCGAGGTGGTCGTGCTGATGATGGATGCGCAGAACCGCTTCGAGGAGCAGGATCTGCGCATCGCCGACCTGATCGAGCGCGAGGGTCGCGCGCTCGTCATCGCGGTCAACAAATGGGACCTGATGGAGGCCAAGCCCGGCCAGATCTCGATGCTGCGCCGCGACGCCGACCATTGGCTGCCGCAGGTCGCGGGCGCGCCGATCGTGGCGGTGTCGGGCCTGATGGGCGAGGGCATCGACCGGCTGATGCAGGCGATCGTCGAGGCCTACGCGGTCTGGAACCGGCGCGTGCCGACCGCGGCGCTGAACCGCTGGTTCGAGGGGGCGATCGCCGACAATCCGCCGCCGGCGGTGTCGGGCCGCCGGCTCAAGCTGAACTACATCACCCAGACCAAGGCGCGGCCGCCGAGCTTCGTGCTGTTCTGCTCGCGCGCCGACGCGATCCCGCAATCCTACTTGCGCTATCTCACCAACTCGATGCGCGAGACCTTCGAGCTGCCGGGCACGCCGGTGCGCATCACCCTGCGCGAGAAGGCCAACCCGTTCGCGCACAAGCGCAAGCGGCCGAACTGATCAGTCGCGGTAGCGGAAGCGGTCCGGCCATGGAAGCAAGCCCGCCGAGCGTCGCGACCGAAAATGCGCCGGCCCCGCGCCGCGGCGCGGTCGCCTTCATCTTCGTCACCATCCTGCTCGACATGCTCGCGCTCGGGCTGATCATGCCGATCCTGCCGAAGCTGATCGAGAGCTTCGTCGGCAACGACACCGCGCAGGCGGCACGCATCTTCGGGCTGTTTGGCACCGCGTGGGCGCTGATGCAGTTCGTGTTTTCGCCGGTGCTCGGCAGCCTGTCCGACCGCTTCGGCCGGCGGCCGGTGATCCTGCTGTCGAACTTTGGCCTCGCCGCCGACTATGTGCTGATGGCGCTGGCGCCGTCGCTCGCCTGGCTGTTCGTCGGGCGGCTGATCTCCGGCGTCACCTCGGCGAGCATCTCCACTGCCTTCGCCTATATCGCCGACCTGACGCCGCCGGACCGCCGCGCCGCGATCTTCGGCCGCATCGGCGCGGCGTTCGGCGCGGGCTTCGTGCTCGGGCCTGCCACCGGCGGGCTGTTGGGCGACATCGATCCGCGGCTGCCGTTCTGGGCGGCCGCGGGGCTCAGCTTCGCCAACGCGCTCTACGGCTTCCTGGTGCTGCCGGAGTCGCTGAGGCCGGAGCGGCGCAGTCCATTCCGGTGGCGAACGGCCAATCCGCTCGGGGCGCTGCGGCTGCTGGCATCGGACCGCATCCTGGCCGGACTGTCGACCGTGAACTTCATCACCCAGCTCGCCCATGTCGTGCTGCCGTCGACCTTCGTGCTGTACGCGACCTATCGCTACGGCTGGGACACGCGCACCGTCGGCCTCACATTGGCGATGGTCGGCGTCTGCGCGATGATCGTGCAGGGCGGCGCGGTCGGGCTGATCGTGCGCGTGTTCGGCGAGCGCGGCGCGCTGATGCTGGGGCTATCCGCGGGGCTGGTCGGCTTCTTCATTTTCGGCGTGGCGCCGACCGGACCGCTGAGCTGGCTGGGCATTCCCGTGATGGCGCTGTGGGGCGTCTCGGGCGCGGCGCTGCAGGCGCTGATGACCCGGCTGGTGGCGCCGGACAAGCAGGGCCAGCTCCAGGGCGCGACATCGAGCGTGCAGAGCGTGGCCCAGCTCACGGGGCCGTTCCTGTTCACGCTGAGCTTCGCCTATTTCATCGGGGCCACTGCGCCCGTGCATCTGCCCGGCGCGCCGTTCCTGCTGGCCTCGGGGCTGATGATCGTCGCGATCGTGATCGCGCTGCGGACGCTCGCAAAAGCGAAGGCCGCCTCCTGACATCATCCCGATGCGTGCGACGGCGCATCGGAAATGGGCGTGAGTCCGGACTGATGCTGGCGCGCCAGCCCGGACCGATGCGGGACGATTACTTCTTCACCAGCGGGCACTCGCTGGCCTCGAGCGGCTTGGCGGCGTCCTCGGCCGGGATCGTCGCGATCAGCTTGTAGTAGTCCCACGGATATTTGGACTCTTCCGGCTTCTTGACCTCGAACAGATAGGCCGGGATCAGGCGGCGTCCGTCGGCGCGCAGCGGGCCCTTGCCGAACAGCGGATCGTCGGTCGGGATCTCCTTCATCTTGGCCACGACCTTGGCGCCGTCATGCGGATTGCCGCCCATCGCGTCCAGCGCCTTGAGGTAATGCAGCGTGCCGGCATAGACGCCGGCGACCGTCATCGACGGCATCGTGCCCTTTGGCGACACCTTCTGGAAACGCTTGGACCATTCGCGGGTCTTGTCGTTGAGATCCCAGTAGAACGACTCGGTGAAGGTCAGGCCCTGCGCCA
Organism: Bradyrhizobium sp. HKCCYLRH2015; assembly: GCF_051168215.1. Lineage (NCBI taxonomy): Bacteria > Pseudomonadati > Pseudomonadota > Alphaproteobacteria > Hyphomicrobiales > Nitrobacteraceae > Bradyrhizobium > Bradyrhizobium sp. HKCCYLRH2015. The sequence continues at coordinate 221,432 of NZ_JBNPUO010000012.1, forward strand.
CCTTCAGGCCCAGCGCATGCACGTCGTTGACGAACAGCAGCAGCGCGGCGAGCTTCTGGCCACCCTGGACGATGCCGAATTCGGCGGCCTGCTTGATCGCGTTGGTGGTGTCGCCGCCGGCATTGGCAAGGCCGATGACCTTGGCCTTGGACGACTGCGCCTGCAGCAGGAAGGAGGAGAAGTCGGCGGTGTTGAGCGGGTGCTTGACGGAGCCGAGCACCTTGCCGCCATTGGCGGTGACGACCGCCGAGGTGTCGCGCTCCAGCGCATGGCCGAACGCGTAGTCGGCGGTGAGGAAGAACCAGCTGTCGCCGCCGGCCTTGGTCAGCGCCTTGCCGGTGCCGTTCGCCAGCATGTAGGTGTCGTAGGTGTAGGAGATGGTGTTGGCGTTGCAGGCCTTGCCGGTGAGGTCGGCGCTCGCGCCGCCGGAATTGATCAGGACCGAGTTCTTCTCCTTGACCAGATTGGAGATGGCCAGAGCAACGCCGGAATTCGGCGTGTCCATGATCACGTCGACCTTCTGGGTGTCGATCCACTGCCGGCCGATATTGACGCCGATGTCGGGCTTGTTCTGGTGGTCGCCGCTGATGACCTCGATGGTCCAGCCCTTGGCCTTCATGCCGGAATCTTCGACCGCCATGTTGACGGCTGCGACCGAGTTCGGTCCGCCGATGTCGGCATAGAGGCTGGACATGTCGTTGAGCACGCCGATCTTGACGACCTTGTCGTCGGCGAAGGCGGAGCCGGCAAAGCTGAGCGTGGTGGCGGCAAGCAGCGCGGCCATCCGCCGCGCCTGAGACGTCGTCATCAAAGTCCTCCCTGGTGTCGTGTCACGGCGAGGCTTCTTGGGCGCCCCTTGCCGTCTGTCTCCCTGGATAGCCGGTCTTGTGAGTTGCGGCAATGTGCCAAAAGGCGCGAGGCGCGCCCAAGGTTTGTGCGTTTCGCTTGAGCGTTAACGCTGGGCGTACAGGCCCTGCAAGAATACCGTTGCTCATCACGAGGCCCGTGACCGACGCCTTCCATGATCAGGTCATGCTCGGCTGAGCACGGCGCGGTAGCTCATGAGGGCTCGACGATGGGCGTCGAGCCGCGGGCCTTTCTGGTCTTGTCGCCGACCGGCGAGGGGGCTGCGGGCGGCCGCAGGAAGCGCGTCAGCATGATGCGCAGATGTGCGGTGCTCTTCTTTATGTCGACGTTCGGATTCCGGATCGGCAGCGCGCGTGCGCCGTCGACGATCGCGAACAGAATATTGGCGGTCGATTCGGGATCAAGGCGGGGATCGACGTCGCCGCGCCGCTGCGCCTTGATGAGAAAATCGACCAGCAGCGCCCGCATCGCGCGCGCATGGGCGTGGACGATGGCGGCAAAATCGGCATTGCGGCAGGCCTCGGCCAACGCCTCGGCGCTGAGGACCTGGGCCTGCGGCTGATGAATGCTGGTGCTCTCGAGCTCCTGCACCAGGGCGTCTATCACGTCGGGTGAGGCCAGGATCGCCTGGAGGCGCGCTGCGGCGTGGCTCAGGTTCTGGTCGACCAGCGCCTGGATCATCGCCTCCTTGCTGGGGAAGTAGTGGTAGAGGTGGCCTGGGCTGATCTTGGCGGCGGCGCAGATGTCGGTGGTGCTGGCGCCGTGAAAACCGTTCCGGACGAAGCACGACAACGCCGCCTGGAGAATCTCCCGGCGCTTCTGCTCGTGCTTGACCGGATCGACCTTTCTCATCACGCGTCTCTCATCACACGTCCTGTCGGGCCAACTCTCGCCACATTCGCCGTTTCCGCCAACTGCTTGTAATATAAAATAATATTTCGCGCCGCTCTAATCTAGAGAATTTGATCTAGTTTAGTTGGACAAGCGTTTCGGCTTGTGAGACTTAATTAGAGTGAGCTATCTATCAATGGGTCTCGCCGGTAAGATGCGCCTCGCCCCGCTGAAGTCGACGGCCCTGATTTCCCTGGCGCTGGCAACGGCCGGCTGCGCCACCGCTCCGCTGGAGCGGGCCGGCTCGCTCAAGAATTACGATCGTCTCGCCGACGCCAATGGCCTGATGACGCGCGCGCAGATCAAGGCGAACAAGAAGGAGCTGCTCGAGGCCAGGACGATCCGGATCGAGCCGACCGCGTTTCCACCGCGTCCCGACATCGCCTTCGACGAGAACGAGCGCAAGCTGGTCGCCAACGCCATCAGCCGGGAAATGTGCCTGCGGCTCAGCGAGCGCTTCCGCATCGTTGCGCTCGGCGAGGAGGCGGATCTGACGATCAAGGCGACCGTCACTCACGCCACGGCGACCAACGCGACCGCCTCGGCCGCCTCGCAGGCGGCGTCGATCGCCAAGAGCGTCGCGCTACCGGGCGTCCCGGTGCCGGTGCCACGGTTGCCGGTCGGGCTCGGCACGCTGTCCGTCGAGGCCGAGGCGCGCGATTTCGCCGGCTTCCAGAAGGCCGCGATGGTGTGGGCGCGCGGCGCCTCCTCGGTGTCGACCGCCCGCATGGCCAATGACGGCGACGCCTACGACCTCGCTTCGGAGTTCGGCGCCGATTTCGCCAGGCTGGTATCGACCGGCGAGTCGCCGTTCTCCGGCGTCCCGTCGCTGGCCTCGCTGCCTTCGGTGTCGAGCGTGCCCGCCAAGCTCGGCGGCGCTCCCAAATATGCCGCATGTGAGCAGTACGGACGCTTCCCCGGCCTGAAGGGCTTCGTCGGTGCCGGTCTGGGCCTGCCGCCGGGCTGGACCGACAAGGGGGCCGACGAGGTCAAGCCCGGCGTGCCGCCGCCGGCGTCGGAGATCGCAAGCGTGGAGCAGCAAGCGTCGCGATGAAGTCTGCCGCCTCCTTCCGCGCGATGGTTCCGCGTATCCTGCTCGCATGCGCCGCGTCGCTGCTGCTGGCGGCGTGCGCAGCCGTCATGCCGCGCAACGCGCTGCCGGAAGCGGCTGCCGTCAGCGCCGACCCGGTCGGCTTCCGCAACGTGCGCTACTGGGGTGACGAGCCGGCGCCGCGCTTTGCCGAGGCCGCGATGTCGCGCGCCTCGGCCGAAATCCCGATCTCGCGTCCGCTGAATTTCCTCGCGATCTCCGGTGGCGCCGAGAACGGTGCATTCGGCGCCGGGCTGCTGGCCGGCTGGGGCGAGTCCGGCAACCGGCCGTCGTTCGACATGGTGACGGGCGTCAGCTCCGGCGCGCTGATCGCGCCGTTCGTCTTCCTGGGGCGCGAGCACGATGACAAGCTGCGCGAGATCTTCACCGCCTACGAGCGTAAGGACATCTTCACGGTCAACATTCCCGGCCTGCTGCAGGGCTCGGCGCTGGCCGACAACACGCCGCTGTCGCGGCTGATCGAGAAATATGTCGATCGCGAGTTCCTGCGCGATGTCGCGCGCGAGAGCAGCAAGGGCAGGGTGCTGCTGGTCGGCACCACCAATCTCGACGCGCAGCGGCCGGTGCTGTGGGACATGGGCCGCATCGCTGCCGCCGACACGCCCGAGGCGATCGCGCTGTTCCGCCAGGTGCTGCTGGCGTCCGCGACCGTGCCGGGCGCTTTCGCCCCGGTTCGCATCAAGGTGCGGATCGGCGACAAGGATTACGACGAGCTGCATGTCGATGGCGGCGTCACCCGGCAGGTCTTCATCGGCCCGTCGGTGCTGCGTCTCGTCTCCGGCCGCGGCCCGCGCCGGAGCGTGAGCGGCGCGCATCTCTACGTCATCCGCAATGCCCGCATCGATCCGCAATGGGACAGCGTCGGCGCCGACGTGCTCTCGGTGACCCAGCGCTCGCTGTCGACCCTGATCAAGAACCAGGGCATCGGTGACATCTACCGCATCTACTCGGTGGCGAAATTCAACGGCATCGACTTCAACTTGGCCAGCGTGCCGGCCGATTTCCAGGCCAAGGCCGACGGCCCGTTCGATCGCACCTACATGACCGCGCTGTTCGATCGCGGTTACGACATGGGCCGTCGGGGCTATCCCTGGGTGAAGAGCCTGCCCGGGCTGCAATCCAACGAGCATGGCATCACGGCGCAGGGGACCACGCGCACCATGGCAGCGGCCGCGCGATGAGCTTCCGCCGGACCTGCTTACGATTGACGCGGCCCATGCCCTGGCGTTCAGTGCTCGGGAGCGCGGCGCTGTTGACGTCCGTGCTGCTCGGCGGCTGCGCGACCTCGGGCACGACGCCATCGTCCGACACGGCGCAGTACGGCAACACGTACAACTATCTCCCGGTGAACGACGTGCCGCATGACGAGCAGCGTCCGGTGCTGTCGGTGGAGCAGCAGGAAAAGCTGCGCAAGGAGCTGACGGCGGTGCGCGATCGTCAGGTGCCGGCCGCGGCGAAGCCCGTCCCCGCGAAGCCCGCTGCCGCAAAGCCTGCGGCGGCGAGTCCTGCTCCGAAATAGCTGCCGACGCAGATCGGCTCACAAGTGGTCGGGGCACGAACGGGTTGACGCGTCGTGCGTGAGAGGCGTGGTGCCGACCACGTCCGCCGCTGTCGTCCCGGCGAACGCCGGGACGGATACCGCGTGATGCGTGTTGGGAAAGACGGTCTGCGTCGTCATCGTCGCCCACCACGACCGCCGGTGGCTATCGGTCCGGCGTTCGCCGTACGGTGAGGGGAGCAACGATCTCACGCCGGCGGCTGAAAGCTCTTCAGCGTGCGGGTCTTGTACTCGTACAGTTTGCCGGTCTCGGTCCAGGACGGCAGGCACATCGGCACGATGAAGTCGGCGACCTGCTCGGGCGTCTCGAGCGTCATCGGGTCTTCGCCGGGGAAGACCGTGGCGCGCATGCGGGTGCGGATCGGGCCCGGGCTGAACAGGTTGACGCGCAGCGGCGTGCGCTCGGTCTCGTGCGCCCACACCCGCGCCAGCGTCTCCAGCGCGGCCTTGGTGACGGCGTAGGGGCCGAGATAGGCCTGGGCCTTGTGGGCGGCGCCTGAGGTGAGGAACACGGCGCGGCCGGCGTCGGAGGCCTTCAGCAGCGGCTCCATGCAGCGGATCAGCTGGAAGTTGGCTGAGAGGTTGACGGCGACGACGTCGTTCCACGGCTTCAGGTCGATATGGCCGAGCGGCGAGGACGGGCCGGGCACGGCGGCATTGCCGACGAGGATGTCGAGCTTGCCATGGCGCTCATGCAGCGCGGCGCCAAGACGGGCGATGCCGTCGCTGTCGGTCATGCTGAGCGGCACCAGGGTGGCGCCGTTGCCGGTCTCTTTCCGGATCTCGTCGTCGAGCTCCTCCAGCCCGCCCTGGGTGCGGGCGACCGCGACAACATGCGCGCCGGCGCGCGCCAGCGCGCGGGCGGTCGCATGGCCGATGCCGCGCGAGGCGCCGGTGACGAGGGCAATCCGGTTGGCGAGGGGAAGGGTGGTCATGGCCGCTATTCTCTCAGACGTCGTCCGGGCCAGGCGCACGATTGCGCGCCCGGAGCCGGGACCCGTACTCCTCGGCGGTTATGAGGGAGTTGGACCGTCGTGGCTAGTCCTAGCCGCCCAACGATCGCTGGTGGCTATGGTCCTGGCATTCGCAGAGACGACGGGCAACCGCGCATCGCCCCGGAACGACGGCGTGTGGAAAGAGCCTCAGCTCGCTTCCGCCAGCAGCGAGAGCTGCTGCTGGGGCGGCTCGACGAGTGACTGGTCGGTGAGATGGGTCGGATAGCTGCCGGTGAAGCAGTGGTCGGCATATTTCGGCGCTGCCGGGTCGCGGGCGGGCTCACCCATCGCGCGATACATGCCGTCGATCGACAGGAAGGCGAGCGAGTCCGCGCCGATCAGCTGGCGCATCTCCTCGAGCGAATGCGTCGCCGCGAGCAGGCCGCCGCGATCCGGCAGGTCGATGCCGTAATAGTCGGGGTAGAGGATCGGCGGCGAGGCCAGGCGGAAATGCACCTCGGTGGCGCCGGCGTCGCGCATCATGCGCACGATCTTGCGCGAGGTGGTGCCGCGCACGAGCGAGTCGTCGATCAGGATGATGCGTTTGCCTTCGATCGCGGCGCGGTTGGCCGAGTGCTTCATGCGCACGCCGGATTCGCGGATCGCCTGGGTCGGCTGGATGAAGGTGCGGCCGACATAGTGATTGCGGATGATGCCGAGCTCGAACGGCACGCCGGAATGCTGGCTGTAGCCGATCGCCGCCGGCACGCCGGAATCCGGCACCGGCACGACGACGTCGACCTCGGGATGGCTCTCGCGCGCGAGCTGGGCGCCGAACGCCTTGCGCACCTCGTAGACCGAGCGGCCGCCGACGACGGAATCGGGACGGGCGAAGTAGATGTATTCGAACACGCAGGGACGTGCCGGCTTCGGCGGGAACGGCTTGTGGCTGTGCGCGCCGGTCTCGTCGAAGATCACGACCTCGCCGGGTTCGATGTCGCGAATGTAGCGCGCGCCGATCATGTCGAGCGCACAGGTCTCCGAGGCCAGGATCGGGCAGCCTTCGAGCTCGCCATAGACCAACGGACGGATGCCCAGGGGATCGCGGGCGCCGATCAGCTTCTTGTTGGTCATGCAGACCAGCGAGTAGGCGCCTTCGAGCGCGCGCAGCGCCTCGATGAAGCGGTCGATGAAATTGGTGCGGCGGGAATGCGCCACCAGATGCAGGATCACCTCGGTGTCGCTGGTCGACTGCATGATGGCGCCGGCGCGCACCAGCTCGCGGCGGAGCGTGAGCCCGTTGGTGAGGTTGCCGTTGTGGCCGACCGCGAAGCCGCCGGCATTGAGCTCGGCGAACAGCGGCTGCACGTTGCGCAGGATCGTGGCGCCGGTGGTGGCATAGCGGACATGGCCGACCGCGGCGTTGCCGGGCAGGCGCTCGATCACCTCGCGGCGGGAGAAGGTGTCGCCGACCAGGCCCAGGCGGCGCTCGCTGTGGAAGCGCGCGCCGTCATAGGAGACGATGCCGGCGGCTTCCTGGCCGCGATGCTGGAGCGCATGCAGGCCCAGCGCAGTGATCGCGGCGGCATCGCTATGCCCATAAATGCCGAACACGCCGCACTCCTCGCGCAGCGTGTCTCCGTCCAGGTCTGGGTCTCTGAGGTAGGCTTGAGGTCCGAAGTCCAGATCCGCGTGAGTATCCGCTTGGGCTTCGCCGGAAGAATCGTGGTGCAGGTCCATCGCGCCTCTCTTCTGGGCTGAGCTCACTTGGCCGCGGGTTTCTCGATCAGCTTCTTCAAGCTGTCGCGGGCAGGCTTGCTGTACCCATCGCCGCCCGCTCCGGGCGACTCGGTGTCAGTCTGGTCGTCGTCCGGCTTGTTCTTCTTGAATTTCTTTAAAATGGTGTTCTCGGGATCATCAGGCAAGAGCGACATCAGCCAATCCCCGGTTCCCTGCAGGACGACGCGGGATTTGGCGCCGGTGACCCAGTCCGGGCGCTGCTTGTCCGGCACCAGCCAGCTGAAGAACAGGAACGCGACCACGACGATCAGCAGGCCGCGGCCCAGTCCGAACAGGAATCCGAGGGTGCGATCCAGCGCGCCGATGCGCGAATCGAGGATCATGTCGGAGATCTTGACCGTGATCACCGAGACGATGAGCAGGGTGCCCACGAAAGTACCGGCGACGACGACGACGCTGGCGACGGTATCGTTGTTGAAATAGGTCTTCGCGGTCGGCAGCAGCTTGGAGAATGAATAAAGCGTGACCAGGGCGGCCGCGCCCCAGGCCGCGATCGACAGCACCTCGCGCATGAAGCCGCGGACCATCGCGAGCAGCCCCGACACCAGCATCACGCCGAGCAGGATGAGATCGAGGATCGTTATCGGCATCGGCTGCTCAGGTCCGCTTCACAGGTCCAAGGTTCGCTTCGAATCGACGGAGGACCGCCCCTCCAGGTGGAGGACAGCGAGGTTCCCCGGCAAGTCCGGACGCTGCACGATCCCGTGTGGGCGACCGGTTGCGGCGTTGTATAGCGGCGAGTCACGCGAACGTCACGGTCCGGCTAGCCGTCCTGGCGGCGGAATCTCGCTGGTGTGGCATTTTTTTCGGCAGGGCGCGGTCCGCGGCGGCCGTGGTCGCCGTCATCGTCGCCCTGCCGGGTCGTCTCATGGCGGGCACGAGGCGTGCCGCGCGCGGCGATGTCGGCCACCAGGCTGGTCAACCCGCCGACGGTATTGAGGCTGAGCCCGGCGTCGCCGCCGGCCTCGCCGCGGGCGCGCTCCGGCAGCACCACGCGCAAAAAGCCGAGCTTGGCGGCCTCCTTCAGCCGTGCCGAGGTCTGCGCCACCGGTCGGACCGCGCCCGACAGCGAAATCTCGCCGAAATAGACCGCATCGGGCGGCAGCGGCGCGTTGACCAGTGACGAGACCAGAGCTGCGGCCGCGGCGAGATCCGCCGCCGGCTCGTTGATGCGCAGGCCGCCGGCGACGTTGAGATAGACGTCGTGGCCCGACAGCTTGACGCCGCAATGCGCCTCCAGCACGGCCAGCACCATCGACAGCCGGCTCGGATCCCAGCCGACCACGGCGCGGCGCGGCGTGCCGAGCGAGGTCGGCGCCACCAGGGCCTGGATTTCGACCAGCACGGGGCGGGTGCCCTCGATGCCGGCAAAGACCGCCGTGCCGGGGCTGCCGAGATCGCGCTCCGACAGGAACAGCTCGGACGGGTTGGTGACCTCGCGCAGACCCAATCCGGTCATTTCGAACACGCCGATCTCGTCCGTCGGGCCGAAGCGATTCTTGACCGAACGCAGGATGCGGAACTGCTGCGAGCCCTCGCCCTCGAACGACAGGACCGCATCCACCATGTGCTCGACGACCCGGGGGCCGGCGATCTGGCCGTCCTTGGTGACGTGGCCGACCAGGATGATGGCCGCGCCGGATTTCTTGGCGAACCTGATCAGCTTCTGCGCCGAGGCGCGCACCTGGGTCACCGTGCCCGGGGCCGATTCCACGGTGTCGGTCCACATCGTCTGGATCGAATCGATCACGATCAGCCGCGGCACGCCGCCCTCGGACAGGGTCGCGATGATGTCCTCGACCGAGGTCTCAGCCGCCAGTTGTACCGGCGCATCCGCAAGCCCGAGGCGCTCGGCGCGCAGCCGCACCTGGGCGACAGCTTCCTCGCCGGAAATGTAGACCGCGCGATGGCCCGCGCGCGCCAGCATCGAGGTCGCCTGGGTCAGAAGCGTCGATTTGCCGATGCCGGGATCGCCGCCGACCAGCAGCACCGAGCCGCGCACGAAGCCGCCGCCGGTGACGCGGTCGAGCTCGGTCATGCCCGACGACAGCCGCGGCGCGTCGATGGTCTTGCCGGTCAGCGATTCCAGCTGGAAGGTGCGGCCCTTGCGCTTGGAGCGCAGCGACACCGGCGCCGAGGTTGCCCCCGTCGTGTCTTCCTCCGCCAGCGTGTTCCACTCGCCGCAGGCCTCGCATTTGCCCTGCCAGCGCGAATAGGCCGCGCCGCAGTTCTGGCAGACGAAGGAGAGTGTGGTCTTGGCCATGAGGTGAGAATCGGTGCGGTCAGGAGTGGGTAGCGTTCCATAACATACTTAGGCCGGCGGCCAGCATGATGCCATCCATCACCACGCGGAACACGTCCGGCTTCATGTGCAGCACGAAGCGCTTGGCGACGAAGGCGCCGGCCATCAGCGAGCCGCCGGCGATCAAACCTTTCAGCAGGATGTCCGGCGTGAGCGCGCCGAAGCGCTGGAAGGTGATGGATTTGGACACGTAGAGCCCAAGCGAACTCGCGGCCTCCGTGGCGAGGAAGGCGCCTTTCGACAGCCCGTAGAACAGGAACAGCGGCACGCTCAGCGGCCCGGTCGAGACCACGATGCCGGTCAGATATCCGATCACGGCACCGCCGGTCGCGAGATGCCAGAGGTTGGCCTTGAGATCGTGCCGCGCCAGCCAGTGCCGCACCGGCACCATCGCCATCAGGAACAGCCCGATGGTGATGTCGACGGCGTGCGACGGCAGGATCAGCAAGGTGCGCGCGCCGAGTGCGGCGGCCGGAATCCCGGTGACCGAATAGGCCGCGCAGGCGCGCCAGTCGACCTCGCGCCACCACGCCAGGATGCGCGACAGGTTCGCCATCACGGCGGCGACCGCCATGATCGGCACGGCCTCCTTCGGCCCGTATTCATAGGTCAGCACCGGCATCAGCATGATCGACGAGCCGGTGCCGACGATACCGGACAAGGTGCCGGCCACGAGGCCGACCGCGAGCACGAAGAGGAAGCCCAAGAAGATCGTCTCCGCGCTCGGACGAGATCTCTCTCCGCGTCGTTGCGAGCGAAGCCAAGCAATCCAGGCTGTGCGTGCCCCTGGATTGCGTCGTCGCGGAGCCTGCCCTCGGGCTCGCCGCAGGCGAGACTCGAGGGGCTCCTCGCAATGACGGAGTCGGAGAGATGCGTCCCGTGGTTAACGGCTCGTTCGAGCCGACTCGAAATCGGCGATGATTGTGCGTCCGCATCATTAAAAGTTGAAGCGTATTTCCTCGCAGGTCCGCTGATGTTCTCGGACGATGACGATGAGCAAAACGCCAATGTCCTTGCAGATGCGGCCGTCCATGACGGCAACCGCCGATGCGGAGTTCCCCTGGTTCACGGCTGCGATGCTGGCCATGGAAGCCGGCGAGGTCATCCGGCTCCGGCTGGAGAAGTTCGCGCGCGGCGAAGCCGATGCGGGCGAGGAGGCTGAGCTGATGGTCAGCGAAAAGATCGCCGCAGCCCTGGAGGCGACGGCGAAGCTGATGGCCGGCGCGAGCCCGGCGGCAGTCGTCGATCTCTATCGGGGCTATGTCGCGGCCAACGCCGAGCGGCTGTCGGCCTAAGCCCTGCGCAGTCCGATTGCGTTGGACTGCGGATGTCGAGCCACCGAGCGTGGACGAGCTGGTCGAAACGCCGCCGGCTGGGCCGTTTCATGCGTTCAGGTGCGGTGTGTTGCCATTGTGATGAAGATCGGACACCTTCCCGAAACCACCGACTGCCGCTCAATTCTTTCGCCGGACCGATCGAGTGCGACTGCTCATACGCCTCATGCAACGCGTGCTGGTCGCCGGGCTGGGGATCTTCACGGTCTGGCTGATCGTCTTCGTGGTGTTCGAGACCGCGAACCGCAGGCTGCCTTGGATTGCCGCAGTCGGCGTCAGCTACGCGTTCGCGGCCTATGTCGTTCTGCCACGCGTGATCCGGTTGAGCCTCAGGATTCTTCAGAAGCGGCGAGTGCCCAGCTACACGATCACGGGGGATGGATTGCCCGGCGACCCCGTCAATCTCGCCCTGGTCGGGACGCTCCAACAGCTTCGCGCAAGCTTTGCTGCGGTCGGTTGGTCTGAAGCGGACCGATTGGGCCTGACGAGCTCCTGGGCCATGATCCGCGCCTTTGTCCTCGATGCGCCTTACCCCGCCGCTCCGTTCAGCACGCTCTATCTGTTCGGGCGCGGCCAGGATATCGGCTTTCAGAAAGCCATCGGCAACAGCCCGCGAAAGCGCCATCACGTCAGGTTCTGGGCTGTTGGCCTGGCACACGCAGAGCAAACTTGGAATGCAGGCGATTTCTGGTCCAACGCCGATCAGCCGGCGGTCGATGAATCCGCTCTGTGGGTCGGCGCCGGCACGAAGGACACCGGCCTGTCGTTCACCCGATTGACGTTTCAGGTCACGCACGCCACCGATCCGGATGTCAACGCCGAGCGGGACTACATCATGGCCGAACTGATCAGGACACGATCGATCGAGACCGTGGAGCTGTACAAGGCTGGTCAGAGCCTCCCCGAGCGGGTCAATCACTACGTGACGGACGGAGACATTGCGTTGGCGAGCCTGTTGGTCTCCACCGCAGACGACGACACATGATTTGCCGTCGTCTGTCTAATGGACACGCTGACGAGCCGCTTTCGATGTCGTCCGTTCTGCCCGGGGCCGGACCAGGAAGGCGGTTCCGAGCAGGACGAGCATCGCCACGGTGACGACCGTCAGGAACGCCTGATCGAAGGCGCGATGGGCGTGCGAGGTGACGATGGCAGCGAGCTCGGTCGGCAGCCGCTCGGCTGCGATCAGCGCCTCGTCGATGCTGTCGCGCGCAGCGGCGGGAATGCCGAGGCCGTCGGGCAGAACCATGAAGGCCGTATAGACCCCGGACAGGATGCTTCCGAAAATGCTGATGCCGATGGTGCCGCCGAGCTCGAACGACACTTCCTCGATCGACGCGGCCATGCCTTCGCGGCCTTCGGGCGCGTGATTCATCACGGCGTTGGAGGCGGCCGCGATGGATGCGCCGAGCCCGAGCCCGTTGATTGCGATGCAGATCAATTGCAGCACGAGGCTGGCGTTGTAGCAGAGCAGGTAGCCGGCCGCGCCGATGCCTGCGATCGCCAGCGCGCCGGACATCGTGGTGGCGGCTCCCACGCGACGGAGCATGAGGCTCGCGAGCGGCCCGCCGATGAATGCCCCCAGCGGGGCTGGCAGGATGTACAATGCCGCCTGCAGCGGCGAGTAGCCGAGGACGAGCTGCAGGCGCTGGCTGATCGCGAGCTCCGTGCCCGCAATGGCAAGTGAAGCCACGATCGCGGTGATCACGCTGAGCGTGAACTCGACGTTTCGGAACAGGGTGAAGTCGAGCAAAGGATCCTCGAGACGCAATTGACGGCGCACGAACACCGTCAACATGATGACTGTCGCGACGGCCGTGCCGGCAAGGACGACATAGGACGACTGGCGACTGCCGAGCTCCTCGACGACGTAGGCGAAGCCGATCAGTCCGGCCATCACCTGCACTGAACCGAGGAGGTCCCAGTCGCGCTCAGCACGATCTCGCGGCGCAGGAATCAGCAGCAGGCCGGCGGCCAGCGCCAGGACGACGAGCGGCACGTTGATCAGAAAGACCGAGCCCCACCAGAAATATTCCAGCAGGACGCCGCCGACCAAGGGGCCGACCGCCGCCCCGCTGGACGCAACGGCTCCCCAGATCGCGATGGCGAGCGCCCGTTCGTGGTCATCGGAGAAGGTGATGCGAATGATCGACAGCGTCGCCGGCATCATCAGCGCGGCGCCGATCGCGAGCAGGACGCGTCCGCCAACCAGGATCGTGGCGGTCGGCGAATAGGCGGCGACGACCGAGGCCAGTCCGAAGACGATGAGGCCGGCGACGAATGTCCTCTTGTGCCCGACGCGGTCGCCGAGCGAGCCGAAGCCGGGAAGCAGGCCGGCGACGACGAGCCCGTAGGCCATGACGATCCACAATTTCTCCGAGGCGGTTGCTCCGAGCTCATGGGTCAGGCTGGGCAGCGCCGTATAGAGCACAGTCATGTCGATGACGACGAGCGCCAGCGCGCCGGAGACGGTCAGGAGGATCAGCCAGCGAATGCGCTTCGGCATCGGCGAATCCGCCGGCGGAAGACTCTGGTCAGTCCGCGCATTCGCCATCTCGTGCACCGTCATCATTCCCGTTCAGAGTCCGTCGCGATGTGTGATCCGGCCGTTCATCATCGTCAGCTGAATATTGACCTTGCCGATCTCGTGCGGCCCGATATCGAACAGGTTCTTCTCGAGCACGATCAGATCGGCCAGCTTCCCGACCTTGATGGAACCGATCTTATCCTCCATGCGCATCTGATAGGCCCCGTTGATCGTGTAGCCTCGAATGAGCTCCGGCAGGCTCAGGCGTTCGGTCGCGGGTGGATGGACCAGGCCGTCGGGCTTGCCGGGCTCCTGACGCGTATGGCCCGCCTGCACCGCCTCGAGCGGCTTGACGACGACCTTCGAGCCGGTCGCCAGGGCATCCATTCCGAACGACACCGTGACGCCTTGGTCGATGAACGTCTTGAAGGTGTACATGCGGCTCCAGCGTTCCTCGCCGTAGAGCTCGCGGATGCGACGCTGGCTCGTGTCCGGCACGCCCCACTGGATCTGGGTGTTCGCGATCACGCCGAGCTTTCTGAAGCGCGCAATGTCCGAGGGCGCAGTGAGGAACGCGTGGCAGATGGTATGGCGGCGGTTGCCCGGGCCATGCTTGCCGAACGCGGCTTCGTATCCATCCAGGCTCATGCGGACTGCGGCGTCGCCGACGGTGTGAAGATGCGTGTCGATTCCCTCCGCATGTGCCTGGCGCAGGATCCGGTTCAACACGGGCGCGGGCAGCAACGGTTCGCCGCGCCAATCCGGACTTCCGGCATAGGGATCGAGCAGATAGGCGGTGCGGGTCAGCTCGGTGCCGTCGACGAGCAGCTTGAGCACCTCGGCCTTGACCAGCGGCGTGCGATAGCGCTTCCGGTACGCCCGAATGATCGGCAGCGGATCGACGTTGGGATCATTGTGATAGAGGCAGCCGATCACGCGTTGCAGCAGCTTGCCGCGCCTCTCGAGGTCGACCAGCATGTCGAAACCGTGATGCTGCTCGGTCGGCCAGGCGCTGAAGCCGGCATCGAAGAAGGTGGTGATGCCGGCGGCCGCCAGCTTGGGCTGCCATTCCTCGATGGCGGCGGCGGTCGACTTGAGACCGAACGGTTCGATGCCGTGCTTTTCGAGCGTCTTCAGCACCGCGAACAGCGCGGGCACTTCCAAAATGAAGCCGGTCGGCGCGCCATTAGGATCCTTTTCGTACCAGGAGGAGCCGGGTACGACGTCGCGTGGGGTGTCCTTCGTGATGCCGGCCATCTCCAGCAGCTTGGAATTGACCCAGTAGCTGTGCAGATCGCAACTGACGAGCAGGACCGGCCGGTCAGGGAAGATCGCGTCCAGCGGTTCCTTGCGCGGACCCGAGGCCGGAAACGCGCCCGCGATCCATCCGAAGCCGAGAATGAACTTCTCGTCGGAACGCGTCTTGGCGTAATCGCGCAGGATCTCGTAGATGCGCTCGGGATCTTCCTCGTTGACCCAGGCGCCGCGAGCAAATGCGAGCGTGCAAAGATGCCAATGCGCTTCGACGAAGCCCGGCATCAGCATACGGCCATCGAGGTCGATGACCTCAGCCTCGCGTCTGGCAAACTTCATCGCTCCGGCGTCGTCGCCGACATAGACGATCTTGTTTCCCTTGACGACGACCGCCGTCGCCCAGGGCTGCGAGTCTTCCACAGTATAGACGCGCCCGCCGCGAAACACGGTCGTGCGGCTGGAGGCGGCAAAAGCCTGAGCCGGCCCGGCGGCCGCGAATGCTGCGGCGGCAGCCGTGGTTGCAACCATCCGGCGACGGGTCAGTCCGCCGCCCTCCTTGTTCGACGCCGCAAACAGCGAACCGAGGGCTGAGCCGCATGCGATGCACATTGTCCTGCTCCGAACGCCCGCGCTCCGCATGAGCTGCGTCGTCTACCAATCGAACGCGAAACTACGTCTCTCCGCGCCTTCCAGGATTGACCGCGATCAAGTCGGCCTCAAACTAGGCGAACGTGCGTACGCACACCGAAGTTCTGTTTGCTGATGGCGAAAATTCAAATCGAATGCCTTCAGACCGGATCGCAGACCGGATCACTACTCACGGCCACAGCGGCCGTTCGATCCGAGCAGAATCATTTTGGAAACAGGAAAGCCAGACTCGCCCGAAACTGCCAATGCGATGCCTGGTCCGGCTTCAGCAGGTTGTAGTAGACGCCCACCTCGGCATTGATCGGCTGCTTGTCGACCATGAAGAGCTTGCCCACGCCGACGCCGATCGGGACGACCCAGCGATCATTGCCCTTCGCGAGCCAGTTCGCCGTGATGATGGGACTCGAGCTGATGTAGGACCCGTCGGAGAAGTTGTAGGTCACGAAGTACTGCAGCATCATCTGGTTCACCGGCGCGCGGTCGCTCGGACCGGCAAACGACCAGATGTTGTTGGCGAGTACCCCGAGCACCCACGGACCCGGCATGGTCAGCGCGACGAGGGTCGGACCTGCGCTCCATTTTCCCGAACCGAGGGCGGGATCGGTCGCCGACGGATAGGAAAAGGTCGGGCCGACACCCCAGATGAGGGCGCCCGAATGCGACGGGGTGAGCGCGAAGATCTGGTTGATGTCGCCGACCCCGCCGATCCGGCCCTGCTCAGGGGAGAAGCGCACCTGGGCGATGCCGGGAATGGTCGTGCGCGTCACCAGATTCCAGTCGGCATTGAGCTCGAACGGGATGACCGGCTCGATCTTGAAGACGTCGGCCGTCTGCCGGTACGGGCCCGTATTCGGCATCGCGATGTTCTCGAGGCCGACGCTGATCGTGTCCGCGATCGGGTTCTGCGCCGCCTTGGCCAGATCTTCGAGCGACGGCGCCCTGGCCTGCTGTGCCAGGGCGCCGGAGTCATGGCAGAGCGCCGCGATCAGGAGCGACAGAACCACACGTCGAAAAGCTCTCGGAATCCTTGTCGACCTCGCTGTCGAAGCGCTGCTCTGGCAGCCATTGTCTCGCGTCCGCACCGTATGGCCCCGCTTGCATCAGGTGAAGGTCGGGAAACGCTCGCCCGCGAACAGGGAGCGCCGGAGACGGGACCAGTTGGACGCGAACTGGAACGTGTCGAGATCGGTGTAGGTCTGGCCGATCACCTGCATGCCCGCGGGCATGCG
Organism: Bradyrhizobium sp. HKCCYLRH2015; assembly: GCF_051168215.1. Classification (NCBI taxonomy): domain Bacteria; kingdom Pseudomonadati; phylum Pseudomonadota; class Alphaproteobacteria; order Hyphomicrobiales; family Nitrobacteraceae; genus Bradyrhizobium; species Bradyrhizobium sp. HKCCYLRH2015. The sequence continues at coordinate 237,888 of NZ_JBNPUO010000012.1, forward strand.
GTCCTCGACCAAGCCGAGCGGGACCTCGACGACGGGATAGCGGTTGAGCAGGTTCCAGTGCCACGTCAGCGCCAGGTTCAGGCCGGTGCCCACCCACGGGTCCACCTTGTTGTCCTTGCTCTTGAACATGTCGGCCCCGACAAGAGGCGTTGCCATGGTCGGCATGAGCAGAATGCGGTAGCCCTTCCCGAACACGCGCTGCTGGACCTGGCGGTGCAGCCGCTGCAGCAGCTCCTCGGCGTCTTCGGCCTGGCGCGGTCCGACCGGGCCGACCTGGTCGAGCATTTCGGTCATGTAGGGCGAGAGCTGATCGCGATGCGCATTCGAGATCTCGATCGCGGTGCCGATGGACGTCGACATCAGCCCACGGATGAAGACCATCTTGTGGGCTTTCGTGAAGCCGCAATCGACCTCGTCCACCGTGCAACCCGCGGCGCGCAGCGCCGCGATGCCTCCCAGCATCGCAGCCTTCACGGAGGGTATGACCTCCGCAATGCCGGCGCCCCAATCCACGGCGATGCGCCACCCGGAAAGGCGCGGATAACGGGTGGGATAGTCGAGGCGAGGGCGCATCGCGGCCATCACCCGCTCGGACGGACCGACGATCGCGTTCTGGAGGCGGACGAGGTCGTCGAAGCGCCGCGCCATCGGGCCCGAGGTCGAGAACGGGATTTCCCCGCCGGCCACGCGTCCGAACGGCGGCCTGAAGCCATAGAGACCACATTGTGAGGCGGGAATTCGGATCGAGCCGCCCATGTCGGAGCCGAGGGCGAGCGTCGTGAAGCCCGCGGCCAACGCCGCGCCGGACCCCGCCGACGACCCGCCCGGAGAATATTCGAGATTCCATGGATTGCGCGTCGTGCCCCAGGCGCGGGTGGATGCGCCGAGGAAGAGGTAGAATTCCGGCACGGTCGTCTGGAACGGCATCACGGCGCCGGCCGCCTCGAGCGAGTCGATGATGGCCGCGTTCTCCGTTGCCGGCGGCGAGTCCTTGTAGATGAGCGAGCCTTGTGTGGTCCGCCAGCCCGGTCTGGAGAATTCGTCCTTGATGGCCACCGTGATCCCTTCGAGCGGCCTCGGGGTGCCGCGCCGATAACGGTCTTCGGACTGCTTGGCCTCCTTCATCGCCTGGTCGAAGTGCTCGTAGGTGATGCAATTGACCTTCGGGTTGTAGGCTTCGATCCGCTTGATCTGCGCCTTCAGGAGATCGACCGGCGACGCCTTGCGGGCCCGGAACATGGCGGTGAGATCGGCGACCGATGCGTAGCAGAGCGGATCGGCGGACTCGGCCCGCGCGGCCGGCAAACCGAGTTCGGACGCGACCAACGCCGCTCCCGCGCCTTTGATGAGCATTCGTCTGTCGATCATACACGCCTCCGCATTTCCGGGAATCGGTCCGAGTATTTCGATTGGATCGTGAGGTGACGATCGGAGAAAAACTAGGATTCAGCTTCGCTGTTCGTGGCTGACCTGGCCGTTCATGACGGTCATGAGCACCTCAATGTTGGGCCAGCATCGACCGCGGCGAACGCCGCGCCTGTCTGGAGGAGCCGGAGTCGTGACAGCCCGGCCTCGTTGGCGGATTCACAATCAAGCTGGAGCAAACCGCGAAATCTCGGCCAGTTGCATGCGACATACATGAATTCACCTTTGCACGCTCTGCGGGAAACGCACTATTCCCGATTCCGCGGATCGTATGAACTCGGGGGAACTACGTAGTCCATTGTGTGCGAAGCGTTCGCATGAGCTGCGCGTGTTCGAGACGAATAGGTTAGAATGATTGTCAATTCGGAATAACTCCGCGACTTCGAAGCGGAATCGCCATTCGAAGCAAGCAGGCCGCATCACATTGTGAGGGACGCCGGCCTGCGTATCGTCCAGTTTGCGATTAGGTCGCGAACTCATCCGATCTGCAGAGTTCAGCTCATGGCAACGAAATCGATGTAACCTGCACGTGCGCGATTCGCCCGGCTCTGCGAGCGTGACCCCTGATCTGGCTGCATCCGTGTCGCAACCGGCGGTCCCGCTTCGCTCGGCAACGTGCTCTCATGATCTTGCTGCTGGCCGTGATGCTCCAACCGAAGTGCGACGGCAGACCGACGGAGTGAAGAATGTTCACACTGGTACACGCAGTGACTTGGCTCGTCGTCGGCTTGATTGGCGGCGGCCTTGCCGGAATCCTGGTGAAGCGCCGCCGGGCAGGTTTCGGGCTCCTCACCAACATCGGATTGGGATGCGTCGGCGCCCTGATCGGCGGTGTCCTGTTCAACCTGTTCGGGTTGTTTCCTGGCATGGGCAGCATCGTCATTTCGCTGCGCGATGTCGTCGCGGCGTTCGTCGGCTCGCTCGTCCTGCTGGCGGCAATCTGGCTGTGGGGCGTAGCACGCGAACCGAGTCCGCGCTGAGCCGGCGGGGCTGTCAGCCCGAGTAACGCGCGGTCTCCGCGCGCCAGTCGCGCGGACGCATGCCGAAGCGCTGCTTGAAGCGGCGCGTGAAGTGCGACAGATCCGAAAAGCCCCAGTCGAAGGCGATGCGGCCGATGTCGCGGCCGCCACGGGCGGGATCACGCAGATCGCGCGCCGCGCCATCGAGCCGGCGCTCCATCACCAGTTCGGAGAAGCTGGTGCCGGCGCGGGCCAGCAGCTTGTGCACATAGCGCTCGCTGATCCCGACGACAGATGCGATGGTCGCCACCGTCAGGCCGGGCTCGCGCACCCGCTCGTGAATGGCGCGGCGCAGCGCCAAGGTCGTTGCATCGGCAAACGCGGTGGTCGCATGCGTCTCGCGGCGGCCGCGGCGCGAAAGGCTCAGCGCCACCAGATCGAGCAGCACGCCGAACAGCGCCGACGCATCGTCCGGCGCGAGCCGCAGCGCGTTGGCGTTGAGGGAGCGCGCCGTCTCCACGATCAGTGCGCCGACGCACGGGTCGTCGGACAGCCGCGTCGGCGCGATGTCCGGCACCGCCGGCAGGCGGCCGAACAGCGCATCGGCTGGGACGCGGAACGAGATCACGCCGAGCGACGGCCCGCGATCGTGCTGAAGCACGAAGGTGCGGTCGCTGTCGAAGATGCCGACCTGGCCGGCGGACAGGCTGACATTGCATTTGTCCTGCAGGATGGTGCAGCGGCCGGCGAGCTTGAGGTTGAGATAGAAGCAGCGCTGGGTGGAAGCGGCGATGTCCGTGCGCGAGCGACGTACGATGTGCTCGGGAAAGCTGACGCGGTTGATGGCGCCGCTCCCGACGCTGATGCTCTGCACCTCCGCGGCGAATCCGATGCCGCGCGCCGGCTCCGGCGTCAGGTTCATGAAGGCCTGGCAGATCGCCTCGCGGTAATACGAGAACTGCTCCTCCGGCCGCACCGCTGCCGTATTCCAGCTCCGCTGCCGTTCCGGCTCGGCGCCCATCGGTTCACTCCGAGACCAATCGGGTTCAGTTGCAGCCAAGCGCCGCGGGCGCGGTCCGGCCCATAGTCCTTGCACCGCCTTCCATCGTGCAAAGGAACGTGATCATGTCAACCTACGTCCTGGTCCATGGCGCCTGGCATACCGGCGCCGAGCTCGAACCGGTCGCAGTGCCTATTCGCGCCGCCGGCCACACGGTGCATCTGCCGACCATCCGCGGCAACCGCCCCGGCGACGCCAAGACCACCGGACTCGACGAGGCGATCGCCTCGATCTGCGACTACTTCACCGAGCACGACATCACCGACGCCGTGCTGATGGGGCACTCCTATGGCGGCATGGTCATCACCGGCGTCGCCGACCGCATCGCTCAGCGCATCCGCCGCCTGGTCTACTGGAACGCGTTCGTGCCCAACGACGGCGAGTGCCTCAACGACATGGTGCCACCGCACTATGTTGCGCTGTTCGACGCGGTGGCGGTGGAGCGCGGCGACGGCTCGGTGGTGCTGCCGTTCCCGGTCTGGCGCGAGGCCTTCATCAACGACGCCGATCTCGCCACCGCGACGCGCACCTATGAGATGCTCAATCCGCATCCCAACAAGACCTTCACCGACAAGATCACGCTGCGCACCAATCCCGCCGAGATGGCAATCGCGAAATCCTACATCAACTGCACCGAGGACACGGCGCTGCCGCACAGCCTGCCATGGCACCCGCGCCTGTCCGGCAAGCTCGGCCTGTTCCGGCTGGTCCAGGTGCCCGGCAGCCATGAGCTGTGCTTCTCCGATCCCGGCCGGCTCGCGCAAGCGATCATGGATGCGGGCCGGGACTGACGGGGCGCCGTCACGCTCTCGGTGTGACGCCACGCGGTGATGATTCCAGGTTGTGATCGGCGTCACATTCGCCGGGAGCGCGATCGGCCAGACTGATCTCCGATGATTGCAGCTCGGCGGGGCATCCATCCTCGCCGCACCATCGGAGAACGCGTCATGGCCCAGCTCCACCTGACGTCCCCTCGGGGTCTTGCATCCAAGACATCAGCCGCGAAAGCGCCCGCGCGGCCGGCCGCAACCAGGGCCGGCTGGCTCGCGATGGCCGCCGGCGTGATCACGACCGTGTTCGCTGCGATCGGCGCGGTGAACAGCGTCATTCCCGCGGCGTCGAACGTCGGCGCGGCCGTGCTCGACGCGCTGAACCTGCCGGCCTGCCTGTCCTATGCCGATCGCTATGACGGCACGCAGAGCAGCTTCCGCAAGGAAGGCCAGCTCTGGCGCGAATATCCGCGCGGCTCGGAGACCTTCAGCTACGAGTTCAGGGAGATCCGGCGCACGCGCCAGGAGATCATGCTGTGGAACGTGACGCCGCGCCCGAACGTGCCCGACGCCGCGAGCCTCGTCGTACACCTGCCGGTGTGCGGCGGCATGGCGGTGCTGACCGAGGGCCTGCCGGAGCGGGCGACCAACCTGCAGCAGACCTGGCCGGACCGCGGCTGAAGCTCCGACGCGCGCGACCTTCGGACTATGTCAGCACGATCCACGCCGGCGCGTGATCGCTCGCGCCGTCCTCGCCGCGAATGGCGCGGTCGATGCCGGCCTTGGCAAGGCGCGGCGCGAGTTGCGGGCTCAGCAGCAGATGATCGAGCCGCAGGCCGGCATCGCGCGGCCAGCGGTTGCGCTTGTAGTCCCAGAACGTGAACATCGGCGCCTTCGGATGCAGCGTGCGGATCGCGTCGCACCAGCCTTGATCGACCAGCGCGTGAAAGGCGGCGCGGCTCTTCGGCTGGATCAGCGCGTCCTTGTCCCAGGATTTTGTCGGGTAGATGTCGAGCGTATCAGGCGCCACATTGTAGTCGCCGGCGAGCACGACCGGCAGGTCGTCCTTGATGAACTTGGCCGCGTGCCTGTGCAGCCGCTTGAACCAGGCGAGCTTGTGGTCGAATTTCGGCCCCGGCTGCGGATTGCCGTTCGGCAGATACAGACAGCCGACGACGATGCCACGCACCGCGGCCTCGATGTAGCGCGCCTCGTGATCCCCGGGATCGCCGGGCAGGGCGGTGCGCGTCAGCACCGGCTCGGCCTTCCGCGCCAGGATCGCGACCCCGTTCCAGGTCTTCTGCCCCTGCCACACCGCGCCATAGCCGGCCTTGGCCATCGCATCGACGGGGAAATCGACCTCGGTGCATTTCAGCTCCTGCAGGCAGACGATGTCGGGCCTGGCGGCGCGCAGCCAGCGCAGCAGATTGGGGAGCCGCCGCCGGACATTGTTGATGTTGAAGGTCGCGATCTTCATGATGCCTGTTGCGGTGGGGATGGTCCGGATGACCAAGCTCGCAATCGCCTTTTGGTTCACGCTGCAGCATCGATGCAGCCAAGGCTGCCTATGAAAGCCCGGCCCATCAGGCAGCCACGCGCTTCTCGGCGGCGCGAGTCGAGAGGGCGCACGTGTCTATTTAGGTCGCGACGTCACCAGCGCGCGGATCTTGTCCGCATCCTCCGGCGTCGCGGGATTGTAGATCACCATGGTGAGGTCGGGCCGGCCATCGACGGCGAAGCCCGAGAATTCCAGCGAGAGCGGCCCGGCGAAGGGATGGTGCAGGACCTTCACGCCATCGCCATGCCGCCCTTGCACATCATTGTCGCGCCACATCGCCGCGAAGTCCGGGCTGGTCGCGCAGAGCTCGTCGACCAGCGATTGGACATTGCGGGCCGCGCCGGCGCGCGCCACGTCGGCGCGGAAGGACGCGACCACATAGCGCGCCACGGCCTGCCAGTTGGACTGTGCGGCGCGGACGCGGCTGTCGTGGAACATCATGCGCAGAACGTTGCGCTGGCCCTCGGGCAGGGTGCTGTAGTCGGTGAGAACGACCGTGGCGGCCCTGTTCCAGGCGACGATGTCCCATGTCGCCGTGCGAACGAAGGCGGGGCTGTAGTCCAGCGTGTCGAGCACGCGTTGCAGGCGGGGGGAGATGCCGTCGATGGCGTGATAGCGGGCTTCGGGCGGCCGGCCGAGACCGAGCAGGAACAGATGCTCGCGCTCGACGTCGGTCAGCATCATGGCGCGCGCGATGCGGTCCAGCACGTCGGCGGAGGGCGCGCCGCCGCGCCCTTGCTCCAGCCAGGTGTACCAGGTGGCGCTCACATTGGCGCGTTGCGCCACCTCTTCGCGCCGCAGCCCCGGCGTTCGCCGCCGCTGCAGCGGCAGGCCGAACGCGGTCGGATCGAGCTTGGCGCGGCGATCCCGGAGATAGGTCCCGAGCGAGTTGCTGTCCGTCATCCTGTTAGCGATTATACCCGTATAATGTCACGACTTTACCCGCATGAGCAGCGTAGCAATATCCCGGCGATCTGAACAGGGAGTGTGTCTCATGCGTGTCTTCGTCACCGGCGCCGCCGGCTTCATCGGCTCCGAAACCACCAAAGAGCTGATCGCTGCCGGGCATCAGGTCATCGGCCTCGCGCGCTCCGAAGAGAACGTCCGCACGCTCGAGCAACTGGGCGCGCAGGTTCATCGCGGATCGCTGCAGGACCTCGACAGCCTCAAGCGCGGCGCGAAGGACGCCGACGGCGTGATCCATCTGGCCTTCATCCATGACTTCGCGAAGTTCGCGGAGAACGGTGCGATCGACAAGGCTGCCATCGAAGCCATGGGCGAGGTGCTGGTGGGCTCGAACAAGCCGTTCATCGTCACCTCCGGAACGGGGCTCGTGGCGGCCAATGTGGTGGTCACCGAAGACATGCGGCGCGAGTCGTCAGCGCATGTCCCGCGCGTGTCCGAGCAGACGGGTCTCGCCTATGCGTCGCGCGGCGTGCGCGCAATGGTGATCCGCCTGCCGCAGGTGCACGGCGCGCCGGGAAAAGCCGGGCTGATCTCCTATCTGGTCGAGCTCGCACGGCAGAAGGGCCGCGCCGCCTATGTCGGCGCGGGCGCCGAGCGCTGGGCCGCGGCGCATCGATCGGATGTCGTCCGCCTCTACCGGCTCGCCCTGGAGAAAGGTACGGCCGACGCGATCTACCACGCCGTCGGCGAGGAGGGCGTCCCCATGCGCGAGGTCATCGAGGCGGTCGGCCGCGCGCTGAACGTGCCGGTCGTCTCGATCAGAAAGGAGGAGGCTGGTGACTACTACGGGCCGCTGGCGATGTTCGCGGGCCTGGACATGCCGGCCTCCAGCACCCTGACACAGCAGCGCCTGGGCTGGACGCCCGAGGGCATCGGCCTGATCGCCGACATCGGCCAGCCGGACTACTTCAAGCCGAGCTCTCGGAGTTGAAGGATTGCCTGGAGCGGATCGTCTCAAATTTCATGCTTGTCACCGGAGTTGCGCAGTCGAGTTCAATCCGTTGCAAGCGCCGCCGTCGCGGCCGCGATGACTTCGTCCTGTAGCGGCGAGGCGCCGAGCGCGCGGGCCATGACGACAGTACCGATCAGCATCGTCAGTGTGCGGATCGCTTCCGCGCGCGCGTCATGCTCTGCAACGCCGCGCGCAATCAGACCGGCTGCAACGCGCGTGATCAACTGCTCGGCGCCGACGGTGAATTCCGTGCCGAGCACGTCCGGCATCCGCCCGGCGTCGGCACCGAAGCCCGCCGCGGGACAGCCCATCCCGGGATGGGCGATGTGCTCGCGCGACAGGTAGCGCGCCACGTAGGCGGCGAGCGCCGCTTCGGCGCCGCCTGTGTCCATGTCGCGGTCGATGCCGCCGGCCATCGCGGCGAAGGCGTGCCGCGTGGCGGCAGCGAGCATGTCGTTCTTCGACGCGAAGTGCCGGTAGAAGCCACCCTGCGTCATGCCGGCGGCGGCCATCACGTCAGCGATGCTGGCCCCCGCGACTCCGCGCTCGCGCAGCAGGCGCGCCGCCGTATCGACGATTTTCGCTTTGCTCTCAGCGGTTTGTTCCCTGGTCTTGCGCATGTGATCGAACCTGTCTCGTGTCGCTTGACAATTTAGCGGTCGTTCGACATCTTTGCAATTAGAGTTCGATCGAAATCTAAATAGGAGCTGACCATGACCAGCCCATCCCTGCGTCCCCTGACCGAGGCCGAGCGCCTCCGCCGGGCCTATGGCACCTATGCGGTCGTGACCGGCGCCTCCGATGGGATCGGCCGCGCGGTGGCTATGCGGCTGGCGGAGGCCGGCTTCGGCCTCGTACTGGTCGCGCGGCGCCGCGCCGTGCTGGAGGCGCTCGCCGCTGAGCTCGAACCGCGCACGCCCATCCGCCCGGTCGTGATCACAGCCGATCTCTCGGTGCCGGACGATGTCGACCGGATCGCGCAAGAGACCGCTGATATCGATGTCGGCCTGCTGGTCGCGGCCGCCGGCTTCGGCACTTCGGGGCCGTTCGTCGACGGCGATCTCGCAGCCGAGCTGAACATGATCGACGTCAATTGCCGCGCGCTGGCGCAGCTCACGCATCTGTTCGGGCGCCGCTTCGCCGCGCGCCGGCGCGGCGGCATCGTGCTGATGAGCTCGCTCGTCGCCTTCCAGGGCGTGGCGCGCGTCGCCAACTACGCGGCGACCAAGGCCTTCGTGCAGAGTCTCGCCGAAGGTCTCGCGCCGGAGCTCAAGCCGTTCGGCGTCGACGTGCTGGCCTCGGCGCCGGGGCCGGTGATGAGCGGCTTCGGCCAGCGCGCCCACATGACGATCCGCAGCGGCCAGACACCGGACGAGGTCGCCGTCGGCACGCTCAACATGCTCGGACGTCGCACCACGGTGCGGCCCGGCTTCCTCGCCAAGGCCCTGGAGGCGAGCCTGATGCTGCTGCCGCGCTCGGCCCGTGCCGCGATGCTGGCACGCGTGATGGCCGGCATGACGCAGGCGGCGTGAGCCGATCCTTCCCGAAGCCCGGAGTGCGCTGCCATGATGACCGACACGCCGTCCCCCGTCGCCGTCCCATCGCCTCCGCCGTCGCGGCTTTCGGCATCGGAACTGCTCGATCTTGCGCGCACCTGCGGCGCCGATGATTGCGGCCTTGCCTCGATCGACGATCCCAGCCTTGCCGAGGATCGGCCGCATATTCTCGCAGCCTTTCCCAAGACGCGCACGCTCTTGGTGCTGGTCGGACGGATGCATCGCGAGCCGGTCCGCTCGCCGGCGCGCTCGGTCGCCAATCTCGAATTTCACCGTTCGGGCGACCACATCGACGAGGTCGCGCGCGGCATCGTCCGCGTGCTGGAGGATCGCGGCATCCGCGCGCTCAATCCGGCGATGGCGTTTCCGATGGAGATGGACCGTTTTCCGGAGCGCGGCTGGATCGTGTCGCACAAGCGCGCCGCCGAGGCCGCCGGGCTCGGCCGCATGGGTATCCATCGCAGCGTCATCCATCCGCGCTTCGGCAGCTTCATCCTGCTCGGCACGGTGTTGATCGCTGCCGAGGTCGATGCGGTCGCTGCTCCGCTCGACCACAATCCATGCCTCGAATGCAAGCTGTGCGTCGCCGCCTGTCCGGTCGGGGCGATCAAGCCCGACGGAGCCTTCGACTTCTCCGCCTGCCTCACCCACAATTATCAGCAATTCATGGGCGGCTTCGTCAACTTCGTCGAGGACATCGCCGAGTCGCGCTCGGCCAACGATCTCCGCAGCCGCGTGAGCTACGCCGAGACGGTGACGCGCTGGCAGAGCCTGTCCTACGGGCCGAACTACAACGCCGCCTATTGCCTCGCCGTCTGCCCCGCCGGCCACGACGTCATCGGCCCCTATCTCGCCGACCGCAAGCAGCACGTCGCAGACGTGCTGGAGCCGCTGACGCGCAGGACCGAGCCGGTCTATGTCGTGCCCGGCAGCGACGCCGCCGACTACGTCGCGCGGCGCTTTCAGCACAAGACGATCCGCTTCGTGCGGGCGAGCGTCCGTGCGACCTCGATCCGCGGCTTCCTCGACGGCATGCGGCTGACCTTCCAGCCCGGCAAATCCAAGGGCCTGACGGCGATCTATCACTTCACCTTCACCGGCCAAGAGACGGCCGAAGCCACCGTCACCATCCGCGACCGCCGGCTGACCGTGCAGCCGGGCCATGTCGGCAAGGCCGACCTCCGCATCACCGCCGACGCCAAGGCGTGGCTGCGCTTCCTCGCCAAGGAGATCTCGGTCGCACGCCTGGTCCTCACCCGCTCGCTGCGGCTGAAAGGCCCGGTCCGCCTGATGGCGGCGTTCGGCAAGTGCTTTCCATCGTAGCGTCAACCGGGACTCGGGCCCTTGGCGCGGAGAGTTTTATGCACTGTCACCGAATTTGTGACTCTACCGGCTTGCCCGGGCGACTACTACGGTCCACTGGCGATGTTCGCGGGCCTGGACATGCCGGCCTCCAGCGTCTTGACACAGCAGCGCCTGGGCTGGACGCCCGAGGGCATCGGCCTGATCGCCGACATCGGCCAGCCGGAACACTTCAAGGCGTGAGCGCCGGCCGCGACCGTGAGTGCGCGCGGTCGCGCGCCGCCAAGCTGGTTGCGGTTGCCGGTACCCACTAGGTCCACCATCGTGAACATCAGAAATTAAAATCAGGTCAGGGCCAGCACGACGTTGTTGACCAGATCGGTGACGACATCGTCCGCCTGCGACTGCACCACGACCATCGTGGACGGGTGGGCGGCGGTATTCCGCTTGCCCAGCTTTTCCTTCAGCGTCCGGACGAGATTGTCATTGAGAAGGTTTGCGTTCTTGCACAGCTCGATGATCTCGAACTCCTTCATCTCGTCGGCGAAGTCGTCGTAGCGGTTGATGACGATGGCAGCCTTCTTCGGCGTCTTCTGGAATTTCACCGGGATCGCCGCATTGAACGCAGCCAAGCGCGTCGCGTCCTTGAAAATCCAGTTCAAGAGGTGGTCAAACGCCAGATTCCAGGTCATCACGATGCAGGCGCGGTAGGCGCGCACGCGGTAGCAATCGATGGCCTCGCGGAGAAACACCTTCTCGGCTATGTCCGGCACCTTGTCCGGCAGGTCGGTCAGCAGCTTGCTCACGGCCTGAATGGTGGGGTGGATGCCGTACTTCGCATCGAGGTCGGTCCGGGCTTCACGCGTGAGGTTATAGGCGTCTCCTTTACGGAGCGCCTTCGCCGGTTTCGTCTCCGTCATGCGCGTCAGATACATCGCGATGTTCGGCACGGGCAGGTGAAGCTGCTCGTAGCAACCGCGGATATCGCCAGTCTTGAACGTCGCCAGCTTCTGGTGAGTGTGAAGCCACCAGGCGAAGAGTCTGATCCTCTCGCCTGGTGCCATTCCGTCGAAGCCGGTAACCTGGCTGGCGAGGTCACTCAGCTCCATTGGCAAGCTTCTTCACATAGTCGAGACCGATATGGTTGATCTCGTACTGGCCCCGGGCCGGCGTCGTAAAGAACTTTCGGGCCTTCAACTCGCGCAACGGCTGACCGAAATCGTTATGCGCGGTCGACCAGCCAATCGACCGGAAGCAGGTGTAGATATGCCCATCGGTCACGATCGGCGTGTTGCGGCACTCGTGTAGCCACGCGGCAGCGATCAGGTACTTCTTGTGCAAGCTATCGTTCTTCTTGCCAGCGGCAAAGTCGGCGAAGGAGACCGGCTCGTTCATCTCGATCGGTACGATGTCGGGCGCCTTCGGTGCCTTGCGCGCTGCCTTTGGCTTGGCAGGCGCCGACGCAGCCTCCGCGGCGTCCTCCGCCTCGAGGTGATCGAACAAGCCGGGCTCGTCGTCCTGCACGGTCTCAGAGGGTTGATGCGTGATGGTCTTGGCGGCTGCGGAGCCGTTGGCCGCGCGCGGCGCCTGGATGACAGTCGGGGTCTTCAAGGCATTCTGAAGCACCTGAGCCAGCGAATTGAAATCGCCATCCGGCACCTCAGCATCGAACACGACCAGGCGCACGCGCGCCGGGCCTCCTGACTTCACGGTAGAGGTCTTTGCCATTGTCCTGTTTCCGAATTAAAGGGGCGAATCACCCCTGGTTACATTGTGGGCATGTATCTGCTGGTTGTGGATCCCACACAAGCGAATCGTGCCGGTTTTGTTCCCTTTTCCACCATATGCGCACAACTCTACGGTTGATAACGCAAGATTTAGGGGGGGGCTTGGGCTCTTCGAAGCGGCATGACGGCCTTTTGGAACCGGCTCAGCATTCGGGCATGCAGACAATTCAACCTGTGGGACGTGGCGGTCGCCGCATTGGCGCCGGACGTCGCCGCGTTTCAGGTCGCTACGGCGAGCCACAGTATTCGCCATCTTCGACCACGTAGATGAGTGCGGGAGCGCGCAGCATCTTGCCGGATCCAGCCGCTTGTCGGTTTGAAGTGGGGAAGGCCGGTGATCGGTTTGTCGGCCGAAGTATCCAACGGTCGCCCTCAAAACTACTGCGCCAAAACGGGAAGTTCTCCTGCAATCTCAACGCGACTCACCCTGTCCAGTCCTTCCGCGAAAAATATTGTACTTCCGTTTATCAGAAAATTGTGGTTCACTCCCTCCGTCCCGCCTCGACACGAGGGGCGTATCGCGATCGTCATGACACGCGGGGTGGGATGTGGTGGGCGCTTCGGGTCGCAGCATGGCTTGACGTCGTGCGGACGAACGACACGGGGCGCACGTCGAAAACGTATGGTCCTGGCATCTCGACGCTGATGCTACGCTGGCGGTGATGATCCGCCGGTCACGGGGGCAAGACAGCCGATCCCCGGGGAGAGTACGCATAAGGCGTAAAGCCATCGCGCGGGGAATGCCGGTTGACCGGCTGAACCTGTGGTGACTGCCGCCTGCTTTTTTTCTGCAGGCGGGCCATGGGTGAGGCCTTCACCCGGCATTCCCTGCGCCCTCGTCTTTCGAAGAGGGTCAAAACGAGATGCAAGCCTCGGGCGTGACATGCCGCGAGAACGATGGCTCATGTCAGCTCGCAATGACGATGTGGCAGCGGCGGTGTGCACATCAGACAGAGAGCGTTGCTGCGCGCGATCAGCTCTCCGCGGCCGCCGCGCCACCCTTGTAGATCCGGTGATAGCGCCGGCCGAGATTGGTCAGGACCTCGTAGCCGATGGTGCCGAAATGATGCGCCAGCTCGTCGACGGTGATGCCCTCACCGAGCAGGGTGGCGAAGTGGCCGCGGCGGGCGGCCTTCGGCGGCAGGTCGGTGACGTCGACCGCGATCAGGTCCATCGAGATGCGCCCCGCGATCGGGCAGCGCTGGCCGGCGATGATGACGTCGGCGCCGCGGGTGCCGTCATTCGAAGAGGCAGCGCGGAAGTAGCCGTCGGCATAGCCGGCCGAGAGGATCGCAAGCTTGGTCGGCCGGCGCGCGCTCCAGGTGCCGCCATAGCCGACCGTGTCGCCGCGCGCGAGGTCGCGCAGCTGCACAATGCGGGCCTTGATCTCGGCGACCGGCTGCATCGGGTTGTCGGCCTCCGGCGTCGGGTTGACGCCATAGAGTGCCGCGCCGGGGCGCACCATGTCGAACTGGAAAGAGGCGCCGAGGAAGATGCCGGAGGAGGCGGCAAGCGCGGCGGGTACGCCGGTGAAGACGCCGGCGACCTCGCGGAACGCCGCGAGCTGGCGCGCGTTCGACGGGCTGTTGATCTGCTCGGCGGAGGCGAGATGGCTCATCACCAAGGTGATGCCATGGTCGCCGCTCTGGATGCGCGGGATCATGCTCTGCGCATCGATCAGGCTGAGGCCGAGCCGGTTCATGCCGGTGTCGACATGGATGGCCGCGCCACCCTTCCAGCCGGTGCGGCGGCAGAACATGTCCCATTCCGCGAGCTCGTTGAGATCGCCGATGACGGGGCGGCAGTTGATGGCGGCGTAGTCGTCGCCGGTGTTCTGGAAGAACCCGTCGAGCACGTAGAGCGCGGCCGAGTCGGGCAGGGCGGCGCGGGCGGTTTTGGCCTCGGCGAGGGTTGCGACGAAGAAGGTCTTGCAGCCCGCGGCCGCGAGCGTGCGCGCCACCTGGGGAATGCCGCAGCCATAGGCGTCGGCCTTGATCACGCCGGCGCATTCGGCCGGCACCGCGGTCTTTTCCAGCTTGCGCCAATTGGCGGCGAGAGCGTCGAGATCGATGGTCAGCACGCCGGTGGCGCTGGCCGGGACAGCGTCATCGACCGCCGAGACAGGCTGTTCGGCGGGTTTCTGTTCGGGAACACTCATGGGGCGCTTTTACGCGCCACGGCGTCACGGTTCAACCGCGTCAGGTCAATAGTCGTGATGCTGCGGCGGCAGACCGTCATGCGCGAGATCGCCGAACCGGGTGACCGAGGCGTCGAAGTGCAATTCGACCGTGCCGGTCGGACCGTGGCGCTGCTTGCCGATGATCACCTCAGCCTTGCCAAGCGCCAGATCCATTTCCATCTGCCACTTCTGGTGCTCCTCGGTGCCGGGGCGCGGCTCCTTGGCGGCGAGGTAGTACTCGCCGCGATACACAAACAGCACCACGTCGGCGTCCTGCTCGATCGAGCCGGATTCACGCAGGTCCGACAGTTGCGGCCGCTTGTCCTCGCGGTTCTCGACCTGGCGCGACAGCTGCGACAGCGCGATGATGGGAACACTGAGCTCCTTGGCCAGCGCCTTCAGGCTGGTGGTGATCTCGGTGATTTCCTGGACGCGGTTGTCGTTGCCGCGCTTGCCCGAGCCCGACAGCAGCTGGATGTAGTCGATCACCAGGAGGTCGAGGCCCTTCTGCCGCTTGAGGCGGCGGGCGCGCGCCATCACCTGCGCGATCGAGATGCCGCCGGTTTCGTCGACATAGAACGGCAGCGACTGCAGCTCGATCGAGCACTCGCGCAGCTTCTCGAAATCGGCCTCGGTGATGCCGCCGCGGCGGATGTGGCTCGAGGGAATGCCGGAGCGCTCGGCGATGATACGGGTGGCGAGCTGCTCGCCGCTCATTTCGCACGAGAAGAACCCGACCACGCCGCCCTGGGCGGCGCGATAGGTGCCATCCGGCTGCAATTCCGGAACATAGGCCTGGGCGACGTTGTAGGCGATGTTGGTCGCGAGCGAGGTCTTGCCCATGCCGGGACGGCCGGCGAGGATGATCAAGTCCGAGTGCTGCAGGCCGCCCATCTTGGCGTCGAGATCGCGCAGGCCGGTGGAGATGCCGGACAGCTTGCCGTCGCGCTGAAACGCCTTGGCGGCCATGTCGAGCGCGGTCGTCAGCGCCTGCGAGAATTTCTGGAACCCGCCGTCGTAGCGGCCGGACTCGGCCAGCTCGTACAGCCTTCGCTCGGCGTCCTCGATCTGGTTGCGCGGCGCGAAGTCGACCGGCGCGTCATAGGCGACGTTGACCATGTCCTCGCCGATGCCGATCAGGTCGCGGCGCAACGAAAGGTCGTAGATGGTGCGGCCATAGTCCTGGGCGTTGATGATCGTGGTCGCCTCGGCCGCGAGCCGCGCCAGATATTGCCCGACCGTCATGCCGCCGATGTCAACGTCGGCCGGCAGGAATGTCTTCAGGGTCACGGGCGTCGCGATCTTGCCCATGCGGATCAGGCTCGACGCGGTCTCGAAGATCGTCTGATGCAGCGGCTCGAAGAAATGCTTCGGCTCCAGGAAGTCAGACACGCGATAGAACGCGTCGTTGTTGACCAGGATCGCGCCGAGCAGACCCTGTTCCGCCTCGATGTTGTGAGGAGCGCTGCGATAGGCCGGCGTCGCTGCGTCAGCCGGCGCCAGCTTGTGAACGTTCGAATCGGTGAGTGCCATGACCGCGTGTTTAGCAGCTTTGAAGGGGAGGGGATAAAGCGCCAGTCGCGCGCGAAGCGGAAGCGAAAGCTGAGCGCAATTCACCGTCTGGTAAATCTGGTGGATGAATCCGGACTCGCCAGATGCCGTGCTTGACGGAACCGACAGGACTCAAGGCCGCGCGAGCGCGAGCGACATGCCGGTGCACTCAACCGGCGCGATCGTTCGACATGTCCGCGAGGCGGGAACGAGAGTCGGTACGGCAGGGCGTGCGAGGGCCGCGCGTGGATCCGCGCCCGGCGTCAGACCAGCAGCAGATAGAGGAGGGCGATCAGGGATGCCCCTACGCCCGCGGCGATCAGCGCGTAGTCGGTGCTGAAGTCGGTCTGGGGTTCCAACATGGCTCTGGCGGTGCTCTGGGACACGCCGGGACACTACGGCCGGGCTTACCCGGGGTCTGTGAGCCAGTTCACAGACCGCACGATTTGTTTGAAAATTTGAGTCGGATGGGCATGATCTCACGCTTGGGACGCGATCCGTTATCTACGCATCTCAAGATTGAAGTCGGGCCCGCGGCGCGGCCGCGCGAATCCGGGCGTCCGTCTCTGCAGGACCATTGCACTGACGCCGCCTTCCGCCTTCGTCGCGGGCCGCGCGCGCTACTCACCCGCCATCTGCAGCGCCGGGCGGCTGCCGCGCTCGCGCGCCCGCAGCCGCGTCTCCTCGCGGTGGACGTAGTCACGCGTCATCGGCACGACGCCCTGGCGCTTCGTCAGCTGGATCTGGACATTCATCAGGTTCTGCTTGCGGAACCCCATTTCCGCGGCCGCCAGGTAGAACTCCCACATCCGCGCGAAGCGCTCGTCATAGAGCTGCACGGCCTCGTCGCGCCGGGCCATGAAGCGTTCGCGCCACGCCTTCAGGGTCTCCGCGTAGTGCAGGCGCAGGATCTCGATGTCGCAGACGAGGAGCCCGGCGCGCTCGATCGCCGGCAGAACCTCCGAGAGGGCTGGGACGTAGCCGCCGGGGAAGATGTATTTGGCGATCCAGGGGTTGGTCGCATCAGGGCCCTCGGAGCGTCCGATCGAATGCAGCAGCATGACGCCGTCGTCCGCGAGCAGCTCGGCGCAGCGGCGAAAGAAGGTGTCGTAGAAGGCGACCCCGACATGCTCGAACATGCCGACCGAGACGATGCGCTCGAACGTACCTGGCACGTCGCGGTAATCCTGCAGCAGGAAGCGGGCGGCATGGGACAGGTGCCGTTCGGCCGCGCGGGCCTCGGCGACCTGCAACTGCTCGGCCGACAAGGTCACGCCGGTGACGTCGGCATCACACATCTCAGCCAGGTAGAGTCCGAGCCCGCCCCAGCCGCAGCCGATGTCGAGGATGCGATGGCGGCGGCGGATCAGCAGCTTGGCCGCCAGATGACGTTTCTTGGCGAGCTGGGCATCGTCCAGCGTCGCATCCGGCTTCTCGAAATAGGCGCAGGAATATTGCCGGTCGGCATCGAGGAACAGCGAATACAGCCGCCCGTCGAGATCGTAATGATGGGCGACGTTGCGGCGCGCGCGTGCCCGGATGTTGAGCTGGTGCAGGTGCCGGACGAGGTAGCGCAGCCACCATTGCGTCTTGGCCCAGTCGGGCACCGCGGCCGGCTGGCTCATCACGATCGACAGCAGATCCGCGATCGATCCTCGTTCGACGACGAACGAGCCGTCCATATAGACCTCGCCGAGCGCGAGCTCGGGATTGGCCAGAATCCGGCGCTCGGCTTCACGAGTCAGAAATCGTGCCGCCACGGGGACACCGGTTCCATCCCCGCAGCTGAACGACGTGCCGCTGGCCGTCGTAAAGCTGATCGACCCACGGCAAATGAAGCCACTCAACAGACTTCGCAGCAAACGGTCCATCCACACCACCCAACGAGCTATTCCCGTGAGTTGCTGACTTTCCCGGCCGTCGCACTCGACGCGTTGAGAACCGATTGGTTCCCAATCATCACGTTGTTATGTTACCCAGCGGGCACACGCCGATGCCACTGCCATGAACACAAAGCCGATATTCAGAACGGTCATTGTCATTGATCGATGGACATCTCGGCGCAGGAACATCTGTGCGCTTTCATTCGCTCCGCAATCCGTTAAAAAGGCCGCGGCCGCCGGCCTTTTGGCCGGTGTCCGGCATCTGACCGCCGGACGAGGTCTGAAGGGATCGCCGTCGACGGCGTGGAGCGACCGCAATGTCCGCTGTCACGTTCGGCTGATAGCGAGAGGAAACACGGCAGCGGATGTCGCGCGGGGCGGCGCCGTGTGGGCGAAACCATAGCTGGAGAATGAGAATGGTGGGCCGAGCGCTCAATTTGGCGGCGGTGGTGGCGGTGTTCTGCATGGGCTTTGCGGGGGCCGCCGTTGCGCAGGAAAATCTCGATGCGGGCAAGAGTCCTGCGCAGATCTTCAACGGGACCTGCGTGGTCTGCCACAAGTCGCCGCGCGGTCTGGCCAAGAACACCTCGGCCGGCTCGCTGCCCGGGTTTCTGCGCCAGCATTACACGACGAGCCCCGAGATGGCCGGCGTGCTCGCCAATTACCTGATTGCGAACGGCGCCGCTGATGCGCGATCCACGGGCCATTCCGGCAAGGAGACGCGGTCCGAGCGTCGCGCCCGGTCGGCCACCACCGAGCCGTCCGAGGCGAAGCCGGCCACCGCTGACGATGCGGCCGAGCCGCGCCGTCGGGGTCATCATTCCAGGCGCTCCGCGCCGGCCGAGGCCAAGCCCGATGCGGCAGCGGAGCCCGCGGCTGCACCGGCCGACGGCGAGGGCAGTGCGCCCGCAAAGAAGGGCCGGCTCGGCAAGCGCAAGAAGCCGGCCCAGGAGGGCGCGGCCGCGGATGAGACGCGCAGCGAGCCGACCGGTGCGACCCAGCCGTCACCGTCGCGCGAGGACAGCGCCGCCGGCTCCGAGCCGCCGCGGGTTGAGCCGGCAAGATCGAGCGACGCCGCCCCGGCGCTGCGCGCCGATCCGGTCCCGCCGGTGACGCCGGCGCCGGCCACGACCCAGTCGGTGCCGTCGGATCCCTCGGTTCCGTCCTCGCCCTCGCGGTGAGACGGCAATGAAAAAGCCCGGCTCGTTGAGCCGGGCTTTTCCGCAAATGGGCTAGCGCGGCGCTTACTGCTGCGCAGGCTCGCCGGCAGCGCCCTCGTCCTGGGCCTCCGGATCGAAGAACTCGCCGGCGGCCGCGATCGCTTCGGCGGCGGCGTCGCGGTCCTCCTGGCGGGTCGAGATGTCCTCGCCGCGCTTGATGCGCTCGGCCTCGTCGGCGCTGCGGGCGACCGTCACGGTCACCGAGGTCTCGACCTCCGGATGGATCGCGATGGTGATCGTCTGCTTGCCGATCGTCTTGATCGGGGCGTCGAGCCAGACCTGCGGCCGGCTGACGGTGATGCCGTCGGCGGCGAGGGCGGCGACGATGTCGCGCACCGAGACCGAGCCGAACAGCTGGCCGGATTCGGAGGCCTGGCGGATGATGACGATGTCGCGGCCGTCGATCTTCTCGGCGACCTTGGACGCCTCGCCCTTGGCCTTGATGTTGTTGGCCTCGAGCTCGGCCTTCATGCCCTCATACTTGGCCTTGTTCTCGGCGGTGGCCCGCAGCGCCTTCTTGCGCTTGAGCAGGAAGTTGCGGGCGAACCCGTCCTTGACCTTCACGATCTCGCCCATCTGGCCGAGCTTGGCGACACGTTCCAGCAGAATGACTTCCATCGATGTTCTCCTTTAAGATGTTCGAAGCGGTTGGTTGAGGTGAAGCTTCTACGGCACCGGCAACGGCGGCGGCTGCCGCGGGCCGAAGCGGTGGCGGAGGTCGAAGGCGGCGTCGGCGAGGCCGAGGACGATCATCGCCAGCATCGGGATCGGCCAGATGAAGGTCAGCATCAGCGCGTAGGCGAGGCCGAGCCAGAGCGGCCGGGTGCGCAGCGGCAGGGTCAGCGTATGCAGGACCGCGAAGCCAGTGAGCGCATAGGCGGTCAGCAGCGCTGCGGCGGCGATTCGCGCGAGCATGCCGATCAGCCCGCCCGGGAAGCAGAAGGCGATGATCGCAAACAGCGCCGGCAGCGTCATCAGCGGCAGCTTGGTGTCGCGCAGGCGTGGCCATGGGCGCATCAGCCGGCCGGAGATCGCCGTGATCTTTGCAGCCGCCAGGACGTTGAGCGACAGGATCGTGGTCATGATCACTGCGGCCATGGGCGGCGCCATGAAGACCAGGAGCTCGACCAGCCGGGGAATGTCGACCGCGTCGGTCGACGCGACGGTATTGCCGAGCACGCGCGACAGCAGCCGCCTGAGACCCTGATTGGTGGCCGTCATGTCGGTGCCGAAGGAGAATGCGGCAATCAGCGCGGCGATCACCGCGATCCACAGCAGGATGTTGCCGGGCGGATACCATTCGATGCCATCCTGGCCGGATGGGCTGGTCGTCGGCCGGCCGAGCAGGACGAGGTGGCCGAGCCACCAGGCCGGCAGCGTCACCGAGACGGCAAAGGCGAGCGCGCGATCGAAGCCGAAGATGGCCAGCACGCAAGCGGTTGCCACGAGACCGCCGATGACAGCGCAAAGCCGGCCCCAGGCGATTGCGGCGACCAGCAGCGGCACGGGCGCGAGCAGCGCAAGCACGAGCGCCGTCATTACGCCCGACGCCGTCGAGGCGAACATGACGGCGGAGGCAGCGCCTGCTGCGAGCGCGATGAGAAGCGTTCCGATCATCAGCTGTCCCGCTCCCTTCGAGCGGTTAGAGGCGCCTTCGCCCCAACCATCGGCGACCGGACGACCCGGAAGCCTTATGAGAATTCAACGGAAGGAGCCGGCGGCGCGGGGCCGCCGGTCCGAGGTCCGCAATCAGCGGATGACGTAGGGCAGCAGGCCGAGGAAGCGGGCGCGCTTGATGGCGCGCGCGAGCTCGCGCTGCTTCTTGGCGGACACGGCGGTGATGCGGCTCGGCACGATCTTGCCGCGCTCGGACACGTAGCGCATCAGCAGCTTGGAGTCCTTGTAATCGATCTTCGGCGCGTTCGGCCCGGAGAACGGGCAGGTCTTGCGGCGGCGGAAGAACGGGCGACGTGCGGGGGCTTCAGCCATTGATCTTACTCCTCGTCCGTCGTTTCTTCGTCACGGGGCCGGCGCGGGCCACGATCGCCACGGTCTCCGCGATCGCCACGGAAGCCGCCGCCATCGCGCTCACCACGGAAGCCACCGCCGCGGTCGTCGCGCTCACGGTCGCGATCGGCCTTGCGCATCATCGCCGACGGGCCTTCCTCGAGCTCCTCGACGCGGACGCTGAGGTAGCGGATCACGTCCTCGCTGATCCGCTCCTGGCGCTCGATCTCGGCGATCGCCGCGGACGGCGCGTCGATGTTGAGCAGCACGAAGTGCGCCTTGCGATTCTTGTTCATGCGGTAGGTGAGGGAGCGAACGCCCCAATTCTCGGTCTTCGTGACCTTACCGCCGAGACCCTCGACGATACCGGTCATCTGAGCCGTCAGTTCTTCCACCTGCTGGGTGCTCGCGTCCTGACGCGCGAGGAAAACATGCTCGTAAAGCGGCATGGCTGTCCTTTCCAAGTTGGCGCAAATCCCGGCGTCAAGCCCTTCGAGCCCTTGTGGAAAGGACTCGCAGACGTCAGCTCAGAAGGCGGGAACACGGGACGACGGGCCGACTGGCCCTGCCACATCAAATCGCCTGGACAGCTTGGAGAGGGTACATCCCCAAGGTTGAGCAAGGTGAATTTGCTGGGACCGTCCGTTCAGCTCCCGGCTCGGGATCCACGGATGGCGGGCCTTATACCGATTTTCGGCGCCAAGGCAAGGGAAAGTGGTCGAAATGCGCCCGTCACGCGCTTGACATCCCGGCCTTTGCCAGTGTCTTTCCGGCCAAAGTTACTCAATTCCAGGGATTTTGGAACGTTCAGGGGGCGGCCATGACGGCAGCATTCACTTTTCCGGGGCAGGGGTCCCAGGCCGTCGGCATGGGCAAGGCGCTCGCGGACGCCTTCCCGGTGGCCCGCGCCGTGTTCGAGGAGGTCGACGCTGCCCTCGGCGAGAAGCTGACGACCATCATTTGGGAAGGTCCGGCCGAGACCCTGCAGCTGACCGAAAATGCCCAGCCCGCCCTGATGGCGGTGTCGATGGCGACCTTGCGGGTGCTGGAGGCCGAGGCGGGGTTCTCGGTCGGGCGGGACGCGGCCTTCGTCGCGGGTCACTCGCTGGGCGAATATTCGGCACTGGCGGCCGCCGGCAGCCTGACCATCGCCGACACCGCCCGCCTGCTGCGGACGCGCGGTCTCGCGATGCAGAAGGCCGTTCCGGTCGGCGTCGGCGCCATGGCCGCGCTGCTCGGGATGGATTACGAGGCAGCCGTGGCGGTCGCCGAAGAGGCGGCTCAGGGCGAGGTCTGCCAGGCCGCCAACGACAATGGCGGCGGTCAGGTGGTGGTGTCCGGCAACAAGGCCGCCGTCGATCGCGCCGTCGAGATCGCGCGCGCCAAGGGCGCCAAGCGCGCCATGCTGCTGCCGGTCTCCGCGCCGTTCCACTGCAAGCTGATGCAGCCGGCGGCCGACGTCATGGCGGAGGCGCTCTCCAAGGTCACCATCAAGGCGCCGGCCTCGCCGCTGGTCTCGAACGTGCTCGCGGCCCCGATCAGTGATCCCGACGAGATTCGCCGTCGCCTGGTCGAGCAGGTCACGGGTACGGTGCGCTGGCGCGAATCGATCGCCTACATGGCGAGCCAGGGCGTGACGCGCTTCCTGGAGATCGGCGCGGGCAAGGTGCTCAGCGGCCTGGTCAAGCGGATCGCGGATGGTGCAGTCGGTGTCGCCGTCGGCGGACCGGCGGACATTGCGGCCGCCAAGGATGCGCTGGCCGCGGTCAAAACGTCGTAGAGCGTCGCGTATAGCGGCATTGAGGAGAGTTTGATGTTCGATCTGAGTGGCAGGACCGCGCTGGTCACCGGCGCGACCGGCGGCATCGGCAATGCGATCGCCAAGGCCTTGCATTCCCAGGGAGCGACCGTGGCCGTTTCCGGCACCCGGCGCGAGGTGCTCGAGACCCTCGCGGGCGAGCTGGGCAGCCGTGTGCATGTGCTGCCTTGCAATCTGTCTGACGCGGCCGAGGTCGAGGCGCTGGTGCCGGCCGCCGAGCAGGCGATGGGGCAGGTCGACATTCTCGTCGCCAACGCCGGCATCACCCGCGACAACCTGTTCGTGCAGCTCCGCGACGAGGATTGGGACGAGGTAATCAAGGTCAACCTGACCGCGACATTCCGCCTCTCGCGTGCCGCCACCAAGCTGATGATGCGCAAGCGCTTCGGCCGCATCATCGCGATCACCTCGATCGTCGGCGTCACCGGCAATCCGGGGCAGGGCAATTACACGGCGTCCAAGGCCGGCATCATCGGCATGATCAAGACGCTCGGCGCCGAGTACGCCAAGCGCGGCGTGACCGCCAACTGCATCGCACCGGGCTTCATCAAGACACCGATGACCGACGCTCTGAACGAGAAGCAGCGCGAGTCGATCCTCGCCAAGGTGCCGGCGGCGCGGCTGGGCACGCCAGAGGACATTGCTGCAGCTGCGGTGTACCTCGCCTCCAACGAGGCGGCGTATGTCACGGGCCAGACCATCCACGTCAACGGCGGCATGGCGATGATCTAGGCCCTGCCGCGGCTCGGAATGCGGCGAAAAGACGTCGCGACCAGCATACCGGGCCGTGTGGTCAACGATTCGCGTGTATGGTAACCGGGCAGCTGATGGGGGCACGAAGAACGCCATTGCAGGATTTCCAAACCCTGTATATTGGCGGGGCGAGCTGCCATCGTTCGCCGGGCCTCCGTCGGCTGGCGCTGCTGATCCGGGTTCCTGTTTGAGCGCTCTGGATCGGAGGCGTACCGGCCTCATGGAGAGTGTGGATTGGAGTTTGTGAGTGGCCCCGTTTCCGAAGTTTTCGGACCGCAAGTCGTCCGCCAAATTTCGGTAAAGGGGCGCTGCGGGGCAAATCTGGTTTTGCGCGATCGCGAAGGAAGTTTAGCGGCCGGGGTGATGCGGATCATCCGGGGGTCGGGTCTTAAAGGAACAAGCACGAGGTTGAACGATGAGTGAGATTGGCGAGCGGGTTAAGAAGATCGTGGTCGAACACCTTGGTGTCGAGCCCGAGAAAGTGGTCGACAACGCGAGCTTCATTGACGACCTCGGTGCTGACAGCCTCGACACGGTCGAGCTCGTCATGGCCTTCGAGGAAGAGTTTGGTTGCGAGATTCCGGACGACGCCGCCGAGACGATCCTGACCGTCGGCGACGCCACCAAGTTCCTAGAGAAGAACGCCAAGAGCTGACGCTCCGGCGAAGTTGCGCGAAACCGGCCGATCCGTCTTGTGCGGTCGACCGGTTTCTTGCTGTTGGCGGCGTCGTGATGAGCCGTCATCTGGCGGCCGGCGACAGACGATTCGGTCGCGCTGCCTGGCCAGACCGTGTTACTCGAACAATTGACCCGAGATGCGGCGACGGCCGTCAGCCGATCCACAAGCGCTCAAAATCGGGTCTGGAGAAACGAACATGAGGCGGGTTGTCGTCACTGGCCTTGGCATGGTTTCGCCGCTTGGCTGTGGTGTGGAAACGACCTGGCAGCGCATCCTTCAGGGCAAGAGCGGTGCGCGCTTGATCGAGTCGTTCGAGGTCTCCGATCTTCCCGCCAAGGTGGCCTGTCAGGTGCCGCGCGGCGATGGCTCCGACGGCACCTTCAATGCCGACCAGTGGATGGAGCCCAAGGACCAGCGCAAGGTCGACGATTTCATCATTTTCGCGATGGCTGCGGCGCGTCAGGCGCTCGATGACGCCAACTGGCATCCCGCGACGGAAGAGGACCGCTGCGCCACCGGCACGCTGATCGGGTCCGGCATCGGTGGCCTCTCGGGCATTGCCGACACGGCGATCCTGCTGAAGGAGCGCGGTCCGCGCAAAGTGTCGCCCTTCTTCATTCCCGGACGTCTGATCAATCTCGCCTCGGGCTATGTCTCGATCGAGCACGGGCTCAAGGGCCCCAATCATTCGGTCGTCACCGCCTGCTCGACCGGCGCGCATGCGATCGGCGACGCCAGCCGCCTGATCGCGCTCGGCGATGCCGATGTCATGGTCGCCGGCGGCACCGAATCGCCGATTTGCCGAATCGGCATGGCCGGGTTCTGCGCGGCCCGCGCACTGTCGACCGGATTCAACGAGACGCCCGAGCGCGCGTCGCGTCCTTACGACAAGGACCGCGATGGCTTCGTGATGGGCGAGGGCGCCGGCGTGGTCGTGCTCGAGGAGTATGAGCACGCCAAGGCACGCGGCGCGCGGATCTACGCCGAGGTCTGCGGCTACGGACTGTCCGGCGACGCCTATCACATCACATCGCCATCGCCGGATGGCGACGGCGGCTTTCGCAGCATGAGTGCGGCGCTGAAGCGGGCCGGCATCACGGCCGCCGACCTCGACTACATCAACGCGCACGGCACCTCGACTCAAGTCGGCGACGAGATCGAACTCGGTGCGGTCGAGCGCCTGCTTGGTAATGCCGCTTCGAAGATCTCGATGTCGTCGACCAAATCGTCGATCGGCCATTTGCTCGGCGCGGCCGGCGCCGTCGAAGCCATCTTCAGCATTCTCGCGATTCGGGATAACATCGCGCCGCCGACGATCAATCTGGAGAATCCGTCGGTGGAAACCGCGATCGATCTCGTGCCGCATGCACCTCGCAAACGCGAGATCAACGTGGCGCTGTCGAACTCCTTTGGTTTCGGCGGCACCAACGCGTCGGTGGTTTTGCGGCGCGTGGTGACCTAGTGCGGAAGGACGGAATGCCGCTCGGGCCGATTGTCGCTTGGTCACGCGGATATCCGACTGCAGCCACACTAGAACCCAAGACTTCGCGTGTCTTTAACTTCGCGTGTCTTTCGCAGGTCGGCCTTCGGCGCCGATGCGGTAAGTGGATGCGCATGGCGGTGAGGCCCGGCGAAAACACCTTTTCGCCGTATTCGATGACGAGATGACGAATCGTTAAATTGGGCGTGGACTTCAGGTCGCTTGCGTTGGGGAGCGCACGGCCACGACGAGAGCGACAGGACTGAAGGTTGCATCGATGAGTGAACGGCCGCCCATCTCGCCCCGCAGCCCGCGCGCAGCGCTGGAGCCGGAACGCGTGCCGCCGCCGCCGCGCCGCTCCGACCGCGCCCGTAATCCGTTCGTGGTGGTCGGCAATGCGATCATCACCTTGCTCATCCTGGCCATGCTCGGCGTGGGCGCGGCCTACTATTATGGACGGCAGATCCTCGAAGCGGCAGGACCGCTGCAGGAGGACAAGGTCGTCAACATCCCGCAGCGCGCGGGCAAACGCGATATTGCCGACGTGCTCGCGCGTGAAGGTGTGATCGACGTCAATCCGTGGATCTTCATCGGTGGGGTCTATGCGCTGAAGGCCAGTTCCGACCTCAAGCCGGGCGAGTATGCGTTCCAGAAGAATGCATCGTTGCGCGACGTGATCGGCGTCATCGTCGAAGGCAAGGTCGTGCAGCATTCGGTGACCGTGCCCGAAGGCCTGACGTCAGAGCAGATCGTGGCGCGTCTGTCCGAGAACGAGATCTTCACCGGCAGCGTCCGCGAGATTCCGCGCGAAGGCACGTTGTTGCCGGAGACCTACAAGTTCCCGCGCGGGACCAGCCGCGATCAGGTCGTGCAGCGCATGCAGCAGGCGCAGAAGCGCGTGTTGGCCGAGATCTGGGAACGGCGTAGTCCGGATCTGCCGGTCAGGACGCCGGAGCAGCTGGTGACGCTGGCTTCGATCGTCGAGAAGGAGACCGGCAAGCCCGACGAGCGCAGCCGGGTGGCCGCAGTATTCGTCAACCGGCTGAAGCAGCGGATCAAGCTGCAGTCCGATCCGACCATCATCTATGGTCTGGTCGGCGGCAAGGGCACGCTGGGCCGTCCGATCAAGCGCAGCGAGATCACCCAACCGTCGCCCTACAACACCTATGTGATCGAGGGCCTGCCGCCGGGACCGATCTCGAATCCGGGACGCGCCTCGCTGGAGGCGACGGCCAATCCGGCGCGCACGCGCGATCTCTATTTCGTCGCCGACGGCACCGGCGGCCACGCGTTCACCGAGACCTACGACCTGCACCAGAAGAACGTCGCCAAGCTCAGGGCGATGGAGCGGCAGACCCAGAACGACACCGTCGAGCCCGACGAGGCGCCGCCGGCCGTTGCCGGCGGAGCGGTGGATCCGGCGGCCGGGGCAGCCGCGCCACGGGCGCCGGCCGGTGCGAAGAGGCCGCCCGCCAACCGCGCCAACGGCGGTGTTGCACCCGGCAACGGGGCGCGGCAGGGCGCTGCGCAGCCGACCCCGCCGGTCGTTCAGCAATAATTTCCCACGCATGTCGGCCGCGCAGAACCGGGCTTAACATTTGCCCAAAAGGCCGTAAGGTTCGCGCACTTTTGGCGGAGCGAGTCTGTCCCGCCATTCCCGATATGCCGGAGACATGGACGAAATGGCGCTGTCGAGCATGACCGGCTTTGCCCGTAGCCACGGGGCAAGCGGTCCCTACTCGTTCGAGTGGGAGTTGAAATCGGTCAATGCCAAGGGATTGGACGTCCGGGTGCGGCTGCCGCAGGGCTGGGACGAGGTCGAGGCCTTCGCCAAGAAGCGCGCCACCGAGGTGCTGTCGCGCGGCACCGTCTACGCCAATCTCACCGTCAAGCGCACCGAGACCGGGTCGACGGTACGAATCAACGAGGATGTGCTGGCGGCCGTCGTGAAGGTGGCGAGCCAGCTCGCGGGCCGGATCGACGCGGTCGCGCCCAGCATCGATGGGCTGCTGTCGATCAAGGGCGTGATCGAGGTGGCGGAGCCGGAGACCGACGAGGCCGAGGACAAGGCCGCCAAGGAGGCGGCGATCGCGGCGTTCGAGACCGCGCTGAAACATCTCGTGGAGATGCGTCGGCGTGAGGGCGACACGCTCGGACAGATCCTCAACCAGCGCGTCGACGAGATCGAGGCACTGGCGAAGAGGGCCGAAACATCGCCGGGCCGCAAGCCAGAGGCCATCAAGGCGCGACTCGCCGAGCAGGTCGCGGCCCTGCTCGACACGTCGGACCGCTTCGATCCTGACCGCCTGGCGCAGGAGGCGCTGCTGATCGCGGCCAAGGCCGACGTGCGCGAGGAACTCGATCGCATCGCCTCCCACATCGCGCAGGCGCGCGAGATGCTCGGCAAGGGCGGGCCCGTCGGCCGCCGGCTCGACTTCCTCGCCCAGGAATTCCATCGCGAGGTCAACACCACCTGCTCGAAGTCGAACGACATCGAGCTGACGAACATCGGCCTGGAGCTGAAGACCGTGGTCGAGCAGTTCCGCGAACAGGTTCAGAATCTGGAGTGATCCATGGCGGCTCACGACGGAAGCTTCGATGGGGTCGAGCGGCGCGGCCTGATGTTCGTGCTGTCATCGCCTTCGGGGGCGGGTAAGACGACGCTGTCGCGCCTGCTGATCGAGCGCATGTCGGGTCTGCGGATGTCGGTCTCGGCGACGACGCGCTCGATGCGGCCAGGTGAGGTCGACGGCCGCGACTATCACTTCGTCGACCGCGCGCGCTTCGAGCACATGGCCAAGCGCAACGAGCTGCTCGAATGGGCCACCGTGTTCGACAACCGCTATGGCACGCCGCGCGCGCCGGTCGAAGCGGCGTTGTCGGCGGGCCAGGACGTGCTGTTCGACATCGACTGGCAGGGCACGCAGCAACTGCGCGAGAAGGCGCGGCAGGACGTCGTCAGCGTGTTCATCCTGCCGCCGTCCGCCGCCGATCTGGAGAAGCGTCTCCACACCCGCGCGCAGGACTCCGATGAGGTCATCCGCGGGCGCATGAGCCGCGCCAGCCACGAGATGAGCCACTGGGCGGAGTACGACTACATCGTCATCAACCGCAACGTCGACGACGCGTTTGCCGAGGTGCAGTCGATCCTCAAGGCCGAGCGCCTGAAGCGCGAGCGCCGCACCGGCCTGACGACCTTCGTGCGCGAGTTGCAGCGCCAGCTCGAGGGCTGAAACGCCTTCTGTCTACGCCCGCCGGCCGAGGCGCGCCAGGATGTCCTGGATGCCGTCGAGCTCATCATCGTGCTGAATGTTGCGCGGCCGCGGGCGCAGCGCCGGAGGCCGCGGAATGAAGTCGAGCGGCGGGGTCGCCGGGTCCTCGAACTGGCTCGGCACGAACAGGGGTCGCTGCTGCGGCGGTCGCTGCGGTTGCTGCGGCGCCTGCGGCCTGTCGATGATCGGTGGCGCGGCGGGGATCGACGACCGCGATTCCAGGAGACTCATCAGTCGGGCCGCGGGATCATCATGCATATGCGCGACGTCCTGCGGAGCCTCGACGGAGAACTCCTCCTGCTGCGGCTCCGCCTCCAGCTCGTCTTCGGGCAATGAAAAGCGCGACTGCAGAAGGTTGATCAGCGCCGCCGCAGGATCGTCGAGCTCGTCGTCTTCGGCGGCAGGGGCCTCCGACATCATCCCGGGTCCGGCCCTCGCGATGTCATCGTCAGGCTGAGGGGCCGGCTGTCGTGCCGCATGCGCGCGAAGCGTCTCGATCAGCGCGGCCGCTGGATCGGCTGGTGCCGTTGACGGCGCGCGCGGGGGCGCGGGCTGATCGGGCATCGCGGGAACGGGCTGAGCGGCCGGCTGGCCGCCACGCAATTGGTTCGTCAGGGGTTGCGACGCCTGCGTGGTCCGGTGTGCAGCGTCCGCCTGCGCTGGCGGAGCCGTCTCAGCGAGGGCCGCTGCAGCCGGACCGTCGCCAGCCTCGCCGGGTTGCGGGGTACGCCGCTTGGCCGCGCGCGACACCAGCAGCGCGGCAATCACCTTGGCGGCGTCGATCGGCGCGCCGGCAGCGGGGGACGTGGCATCGCTGTTGCGGGCCCTGCGCAGCGCCGACACGATTTCGCCGACGTCGACAGGGGCGGGTGGGGCGGCGGTCGCGGCAGCCTGCGTCGGTGGCGGGGCCGATGGCGGCATTGGTGCGCCCACCTGGATACGGGCGGGATTCGCTGGTTCAACCCGCTGCGCCGCCGGCCAGGGCTCGGCGGGTGCCGTCGGTGCCGCATAGGTCGGCGAGCGCGGCGAGGCGTCTGCAGCAGCAGCGCTCGCCTGGGCTGCTGCAATCTTGGCGGCAGCGGCCTGCGCCGCGGCCATCTGGGCAGCCGTCAGTTGTGCCTGCGCCGGAGCAGCAGGCGATGGGGCAGTTGCGGCAACCGGCATTGGCTGCGCGTTGGTCGCAGCGGTCTGTGCCCCGGAAGGCTCGGCCCGGCGTACTGCTGCGCGATCGACCAGCTCATCGACCGCCTGCCATACCGCGTCGGTGGACTGCGATCGTTGCATCGCCGCAGCCGCGTCCCGGTCGCGTCGGCGTGCGGCTACGGCCGGGTGATCCTGCTGCTGGGGAGACGGCGCCGGCCGCTGCGGACGGGGCTCGACCTGGTCCGGCGAAGCCGCCAGCCGCGCGCTCGCGAGGTCGAGCGCCGAAGCCGGCTGAGAGCCGCGGCTGCCGCCTGAATGGGAGGGTGCTGCCGGCATGCTGCCGCGGCCCGCACGCATCCCGCCCTGCGGCGCCTTGGACCGTGGTTTGATGCGACTACGGCGCATCCGGACTGCGTCCGCGTGCCAGCTGCCGTTGCGCCGTTGCCGCCGTCCCATCCGGCTGAGCCGATAGAGCGCGCTCGCCAGCAGTCCTGAAATCGCGAGGGCGCCGATGACCACGAGCATGAGCACGTGGATGGGCGCTTCGGGCTTGCTTGGCTTCGGTGCGATGATCGGCCCGTCGGCAGCCGGCGCCGCATTCGTGTCCGGCTCCGCATTGCCGTCGTCGGCCATTGCCGGCGGTGGCGCATCGGCAGCGATCGGCTCCGCCTGTTGTGGCGGGGCAGAGGGCCAGGGCGAGGTATCGAGGCTGCGGGGCAGGCTGGTGTCGGATGCGGTCAGCGTCGTCGGTGTGGCAAGAGTCTGCGGCTTCGGGGTGCCCCGCACGGCGAGATCGGCACGCAGCCGCGGCTGCGGCGCTTCTGCGAGGGCGTCGCTGGTGCGAGCGACCGGGCCATCGGTGCGTCTTGGCGTCAGTTTGGGTGGAGCGGGCTGGGCGAAGTCCCACGGAGCCGGCTGCTGCGTCGCCCGTATCGGTGCCGCGGCGTCACGGGTGTTGCCGTTGGCGTCTTTCAGATACCAGCAACGCCGATTGGTGCCACGATCGAAACGATAGTACCAGCGTTGCGCGTCGGACTTCTCTCCCGTCGGCTCGGTCAGACATTCCTCCGCCGCCAACACGACGCGCGGCAGCACGAGCACGACGGTGCCAAGGATTCCGGCTGCAATGGCAAACGCAACTCCTGCCGTTCGGCTTGCCATTGAAGACTCCGGATACGCTTACGCAACGGCGCGTTCTCGGAGAGAAGTTGGGTGGCAATGAGCCGCAATTCCGGATTAATTCTGTCGCGATCCTTTCGTGCCCGAGTGCGGCTTTTTTCCCACAAGAAGCTCCGCATCACGCCGCGATTTTGGCCGCGCTATCGCGCCAAATCGGTCACATCGGTGACGATGGACCTGGCTTTTCACCCTCAGGGGTCAGAGGCGTCGCGCCGACAACCTCTACGTTTGTGGACAAATGATTGGCCGCAGTGGCGGCGGTGCAGCACCGCGGCCGCGTGCGATGTCGCAACGGCGAGGGATCAGTTCGTCAGCACCACGCGTCCGACCACATGGCCGGCGCGCAGCGCATCGATCCACTTCTGTACGTCAGCCATCGGCTCCTCGCGCATCGGCGGCGGCTTGATCTTGCCGGCGCGCGCGAGCGCCATCAGTTCGTGCGCCTCGGCCAGCGTGCCGACCATGAAGCCCTCGATGGTCATGCGCTTGTACACCCATTGAACCATCGGCAGGGTGAACTGGCCGCCCATCAGTCCTGACACGACGATCTTGCCGCCGCGCGCTGCGACGGAGACCGCAAAGGCCATCGACTTCTCGTTGCCGGCGAAATCGACGATTTCGTCGAAGCCGCCCTCGGTCTCCTTGAGGATGCGCTTGATCACATCCGGCTCGGCCGGATCGTAGGCCGTCGCAGCGCCATTCTTCAGCGCGGTCTCGCGCGCGGCCGCCGAGAGGTCGGCCACCGAGATCGGCTGCTTGAACATGGCCTGCGCGAACGACAGGCCCATCATGCCGACGCCCCCGAGTCCGATCAGCAGCAAATTGCGCTGGCGCGGCCGATCCACGAGGCGCTTGAGCGCGCCATAGGCCGTTACGCCGGAGCACATCAGCGTCGCGGCCTGGTTGACCGGCAGCGGATCGTATTCCAGCAGATACTTCGCATCCGGCACCAGCACGTGGGTGGCGAAGCCGCCGTCGATCGAGACGCCGAGGAAGCGCTGCTTGGCGCACAAATTCTCGTCGCCATTGGCGCAGTCGCGGCACTGGCCGCAGCCGATCCACGGAAACACCGCGCGCCGGGCGCCGATCAGCTCCTTCGGCACGTCGGCTCCGACCTCGTCGACAACGCCGGCGATCTCATGGCCGAGCGTGAAGGGCAGGGTCATGCCGCGCGTGGTGTCCAGGCGCTTGCCGCCGCCGAGATCGGCATAGCCGTCCTGGATATGCAGGTCGGAGTGGCACAGGCCGCAGCGCTCGATGCGAACCAGAACTTCCCGGCCTTGCGGCTTCGGCGTCTCGACGATGGTTTCGCACAGCGGTGCGTCGAACTTGACGAGCGACTGACGGCGCATCAACGCCATGATGAAACTCCCTGAAATGCTTGTTGATTACGACTTGTTCTCGTCGCGACTATTGGTCAATTCGCGGGCCATGGCAACAAAGCCCGACACCGGAATGGTCTCGGCGCGGCGGGTGGGATCGACGCCTGCGGCGGCTGCGAGCCGCGCGGGATCCGCCGGCAGCGACTTCAGGCTCTGCCGCAGCATCTTGCGGCGCTGGCCGAAGGCGGCGGCGGCGACCTGCTCGAGCGCGCGGCGGTCGCAGGGTTCGGGCGACGGGCGCGGCACCAGCCGCACCACGGACGACGTGACCTTCGGCGGCGGCACGAAGGCGGATGGCGAGATGTCGAACAGGATCTTGGTCTCGCAGCGCCAGTTGGCGAGCACGCCGAGCCGCCCATAGGCGTCCTCGTTCTCGCGCGCGACGATGCGCTCGGCGACCTCGCGCTGAAACATCAGCACCATCATGTCGTACCAGGGCGGCCACGGCTCTGTAGAGAGCCAGCCGATCAGGAGATGCGTCGCGATGTTGTAGGGCAGGTTGGCGACGATCTTCGCCTTGGTGGTCCCGAGATAGGGCGCGACGTCGAAGGTCCGCGCATCGCCGCAGACGATTTCGAGGCGGCCGGGATAATGCTCGGCGATCGCCTGCAGCGCCGGGATTGCGCGCTCGTCGTGCTCGACCGCGATCACGTGGCGTGCGCCGAGCGCGAGCAGCGCCCGCGTCAGGCCGCCCGGGCCGGGGCCGATCTCCACCACGGTGGCGTCTTCGAGCGGCCCCGCGGCGCGCGCGATCCGGGCGGTGAGATTGAGATCGAGCAGGAAGTTCTGGCCGAGCGCCTTGCGCGCCGACAACTGATGATCGCGGATGACCTCGCGCAGCGGCGGGAGGTCGTCGATCGCGCTCATGATGATTGCTGGACCATGCGTGCGGCGAGTCGCAACGCTGCAATCAGGCTTGCCGGATTGGCGGTGCCTTTGCCGGCGATGCCGAACGCCGTGCCGTGGTCCGGCGAGGTGCGGATGAACGGCAGGCCGAGCGTCACGTTGACGCCGTCGTCGAACGCCAGCGTCTTGATCGGGATCAGCGCCTGGTCGTGATACATGCAGATGGCGCAGTCGTAGGTCTTGCGCGCGGCGTCATGAAACATCGTGTCGGCGGGCAGCGGTCCCTGCACGTCGAGGCCGGCATTGCGCAAGGTTGCGATCGCGGGCGCGATGATCGTGTCCTCTTCGGTGCCGAGCGTACCGTCCTCGCCCGCATGCGGATTGAGTCCCGACATCGCAATGCGCGGCCGCGACACGCCGAAATAGCGGCGCAGGCTCGCCGCGACGATGCGCGTCGTCGAGGTGATCAGCGGGCTCGTGAGCTGCTCGATCGCGTCGCGCAGCGCGACGTGGATCGTCACCGGCACGACGGCGAGCATCGGTGACCACAGCATCATGACAGGCTGCGGGACCGCGCCGCCATCGGCGGCGAGCTCGGCGAGAAATTCGGTATGGCCGGGATGCGAGAAGCCGGCACGGTAGAGCACGGCCTTGGCGATCGGGTTGGTCACGACGGCGCTGGCGCGTCCGGCCCTCACGTCGGCCACCGCCTCACGGATCGAGCCGATGGCCGCCGCGGCACTCGTCGTGTCCGGACGGCCCGGCAGGGCCGTCACGGCGTGTCCGGTGGAGACCACGGGCAGCACGGTCCCAAACGCCTGTGCCGCCTGTTCGGGACGAACTTCGTCCACGGTGACGGGAAGGTCGAGCAGCCTGGCGCGCTGCGCGAGAAAGACAGGATCGCCGCGTACGTAGAAGGCGGGGAGTCCGAGCTCGGTGCGGCGCAGCCACGCCTGCAGGGTGATGTCGGGTCCGATGCCTGCCGGTTCCCCCAGGGTCAGCGCGAGCGGCTTCGTCATCAGCGATATTCGATCATCGCCGCCTTGCGGACTTCCTGCAGATAGGCCTTGGAGGTGGCCTCGTATTTCTTGGTGTACATCTGCTCCTTGATCTCGCGCTTCTTCGGCGTGTCGATCGTGGTCGGAGTCCGCGAGCAGAGGGCCACCATCTGGATGCCCTGCCGCGTCGCTTCCGGCGGAGTCAGGTGGCCGATCGGCGTGTCATCGAGCAGCTTGCGCAGATTCGGCGGGATGTCGGCGGACGTCTTGACGACGATCTCCTTGATGACCGCATTCGCCGTCGTCTTGAAGATGTTGTTGGCTTCGGCGCAGGTCTGCACCCGTGCGCGCAAGGCCTCGGCCTCCTTGTGCCGCGCTTCCATCAGGCCCTGGTTCGAGGAGTTCGACACGATCAGCACGATCGGCTGCATCTTGTACTCGAACGCCTGGCCCTGCTGATCGCCATCGCCGCCCGCGGCGGCGACAGCCGCGGCCACGTCCTTGTCGGAGACGATCAGGCGTTCCTTGTAGCGGCCGCGCACCAGGCTGCTCCAGACGATCTCGGCCTTGATGCGCGCCTTCAGCGTCTCCGGCCGCACACCCTGGCTCTCCAGCGATTTGGTCAACTGTTCCGGGTTGAGCCGCATGCGAGAGCCCATGCCGGCAAACGACTGGTCGACGTCGGAGGCGGTCGGCTCGACGCCAAACTTCTTGCCTTCCTTGATCTTCACCTTGTCGTCGATCAGCTCGTTGATGATCTCCTGGCGAGTCTGATGCTTGCGCGTGCTCAGGAAGTTCAGCTTGGTGCGCTGCTCGATGTCATAGTCGGTGATGGGATCGCCATTGACCATGACGACGATGCTCTGGGCGCGAGCCGACATCGTTCCGATGCCGCAGACGAGTGCGGCAAGAGTGCAGATGGCCAGGGCCCGAAGGCGAGGAGAGAACGCGATCGTCATGACCAAGCTTCGTTGTCGCTATTGATCCAACTGGAAGCGGCGCCACGGCTCCCAACGAGGGACTTTCGACCCCCACGGAGCGGCCCGTCGGAGACTGGCGCGCGCTACTGCAGGCCCCCAGCCCCGGTTCCCGTGGACGAGGAATTGGCCAGCGTCCGGAGTCCGATCTGGAGCATATAGGCATGGCTCAGAACGGGGGGAGTGGTGCCCGCCGTATAATTATACGACGTTACATAGTTGGCGGCCAGCACGAAACAATCGTCCACATAGCCGGCGCCGATCACATACTGGTTGATCTTGTTGGCTGCCAGATCCCAGCGCGCCGCACCCGTGACGACCCAGTTCGGCGCCACCTTGACCGAGCCGCTGCCGAGGATGCCCTCGCGACGGTCGAGGTAGCCGAGCGCCGGATCGGCGGCATAGTTGCCGTAGGTCAGGGCCACCGACCAACGATCGAAGTTCGCCTTGGCTTCCGCCTCGAAGCGCTGGATGTTCAGGGTCTGCTGGTCAAACCGGCTGCGCATGCTGAACGTGTAGGTGCGGTTCGGCGAATAGTCGACGCGCGCCACGTAGTCCGAGGCGTTCTTGTCCAGGCCGGAACCGATCGCGGTGTTGTTGGCGTCCTGCACCGCGAACGAGTTCATCCCGAACAGGTGGTAGGACTGGCCGAACAGCACGTTGATGGTGCCGCCGCGGTCGAACTGCGTGGTGGCCTGGACACCGACATTGGCGCGGCCGCCGCCCTCGACGCGGTCATAGCCGGAGAACTTGTCGACGCTGAACAGGTTGCTGGCGTCGAACACCATGCTCTGGGCGTCCTCGTTCGGCAGCCGGCCGGCATAGGTCTCGTTCGGCCGGATGATCACTTGCGCGATCGGCTCGATCGTCGTCGTGCCCCATGGCTGAACGTTGATGAACGGATAGCGATATTCCAGGCCGACCGTCGGCATCAGGCGCAGCGCCTGGGTGTCCCCGGTCTGCAGGAAGTTGCCCACGCCCGGCTGGTTCGAGACGTTGGCGTTGATCGCGTCTGCGCGCAGGATCGCGAACGGCGTCCAGATCTGGCCGTAGGGATCCGTGAACGACCGCCGCCACTCCGCCTGCGCGGTCAGGCGGGTGTAAGTGCCGGGCGTGGCGCGCAGCAGGCACTGGGTGGGCAGGCGCGCCCGCGGATCGGCAGACACCGTCGTGCACAGCCCG
Source organism: Bradyrhizobium sp. HKCCYLRH2015 (assembly GCF_051168215.1). Lineage (NCBI taxonomy): Bacteria > Pseudomonadati > Pseudomonadota > Alphaproteobacteria > Hyphomicrobiales > Nitrobacteraceae > Bradyrhizobium > Bradyrhizobium sp. HKCCYLRH2015. The sequence continues at coordinate 274,773 of NZ_JBNPUO010000012.1, forward strand.
GCGGTGTTGGCCGTGGTCGTGATCGGGTCGAACACGGCCGTCTGGCGGCTCAGATTGACGAAGTTGGTCTTGTAGCTGAACTCGCCGCCGAACACGGGATAGTTCAGCACGTTCGAGTAATCCAGCACCGGATAGACCACCGGCACGGTCTGCTGGTTGCCCGAGAAGCTCAGATAGTGGATCGCCCGGACGTCGAAGAAGCTGCGGCTGCCGACGCCGGTCAAGTAAAGCTGCGAGATCGCCTCGGTCGGGAGGCTCATGAACGAGTTGAACGGATCGCGATACTGCGCCAGCCGGTAATCCGACAGGAACATGTAGTCGGACAGCAGGATGCCGTCCCAGCCCCAGACCCATTTGTCGTTGAGCGCGAACTGACCCTTGGTGTCGACGCCGCCGCGGAACTGGCGATCGCCCGGCTGGCCGGCGAAGGCCTTGCGGTCGAGCTGATCGATGCCGTACAGGCGCACCTGATAGCCGCCATTGCTGAGGCGCTGGCGGAACTCGGTCTGCAGCAGCACACCCTGCTTGGAGGTGATGCGCGGTGTGAAGGTCGCGTCGTAATCCGGCGCGATCGCCCAGTAATAGGGGATGTCGACGCCGAAGCCGTAGCCGCCGGTCTGGGTGACGCCGGGCATCAGGAAGCCGCTCTTGCGCTTCACGGTCGGGTCGGGTGTCGAGAAGTAGGGGATGTAGGCCAGGGGAACGCCGAAGAACTCGAGCTGAGCGTTCTCGAAATACAGCATCTTCTCGGTCTGGTCGTGGATGATGCGAGCACCCTTGACCTGCCACAACGGCGGCTTCTTCGGATCGTCCTTGCACGGCGCGCAGGCGGTGTACACGCCGTTCTCGAAGACGGTGTAATTGCCCTTGGAGCGGTCGGCGCGAGTCGCCGCCATCCGCGTCTGATCCTCGGTCTCGACGCGCAGCGAATCGACGAAGCCGTCGCGATAATTGTCCGCCAGATCGAGGCTGTTGGCGTAGGTGATCTTGCCGTCGGCGTCGGTCATGCGGATGTTGCCTTCCGCATGCAGGCGCTTGGTCTTCTGGTCGTAGATCACCCGGTCGGCCTCGACCGAAGTGCCGTTGTAGAACAGCTGCACGTTGCCGACCGCCGACACGCGCGAGTTATTGTAGTCGTAATCGACCTCCGTTGCCTGCACCAGCATCTGGTTGTCGTTGGCGACGCGCGGCGGCGGCGGCTTGGGCGGGCGCGGATTGTAGGTGAAGCCCTGCGCGACGGCAGGGGTCGGCGCCACGACCGCGGTCGCAGCAGCAACCATCAGGCCGAGCCCGCAGGCCAGAACGAATCCAAGTACGCCAGACCCGGCGCGACGCACGCGCGCGCAACCGGCGCGAGCAACGGCGTGCTGCCGAAGCGCGGCGAGCGCTGTCTGACGGACGGCAACGAACGACACTAGCCGTCCTCCTGGTAGAGCAAAGCCATGAAACCGGTGAGGCCGCCGACGAACACCGGCAGCCACGCCGCAGCGATCGGATTCATCAACTCAGCCTTGCTCAAATCTTCAGTTACTTTCGACAGAACGTAGAGCAGAAACCCGGCGCCCACGCCACTCAAAACCATTTTCTGTACGCCACCCATTCGGAAGAACCTGAGCGACACGGACGCAGCCAGCATGACCATCGCAGCCAGCAAAAACGGCTGCGCGATCAGCTTATGATACTGCAGTCGGTACCCCGCGGTCGCGAAGCCTGAGCTCTCCGACGAACGGATGTATGTCGGCAGTTGCCAAAACGACACAGTTTCGGGGGTGGAGAAGCTGTTTCGGACCTGCGCCGGCGTCAGGCTGGTCGGAAGAATGTACGTCGGTTCGTCGACCGGTGGGGCATCGAGGGAGAATCGGCGCACGGACCGGAAGACCCACCGGCCTTCTTCCAGGGTCGCCTCGCGCGCTTCGATTCGTTCCTTGAAGTGCTTGTCCGTATCAAAACGGAACAGGGTCAGTCCGGTCAGGCGGACGCCCTGCTGCTCGCTGCGCGCGGCATTGATGATGACCGAGCCGTCGGGGTTGATCTGGTTGAGCCAGAAGCCGGCCGCATCCTGCACGCCGCCGCCCGGCGCTGCGCCGAACAGCTCGGCCTCCATCCGCTTGGAGAGCTCGCGCAGATTGGCCGACATCGGATTGTAGAGGGTCGTGGCCATCAGCCCGAGCACGATGGCGCTTGCCAGCGCCGGCGCGATGAACTGCCAGGCGGAGACCCCGGCTGCGCGCGCCACCACGAGTTCGAGTCGGCGCGACAGCGCGAGATAGCAGGTCATGGCGCCGATCAGGACGCAGAACGGCATCATCTTCTCGAGCAATTGCGGCACCCGGAACAGCGACGTCTCCGCCACCATCAGCGCCGAAGCGGAGGCAAGTCCGGAGGTCTTGCGCACCATCTCGATGTAGTCGACGAGCACGAGCAGGATGAAGATGCTCGCGAACACGCCGACCGCCGAGACCAGGAAGCGGCCGGCGAAATAGCGCCCGAGCGTGTTGGTGACCATGCTCATGCGGTGGCCGGCCTCCCGAACAGCCGTGCGATCCGCGCGTTCGAGCGGTTGATGGCTTCCATCAGCCGCGCCGGCGGCTCGACCACCACGCCGCCGATGATGATCCAGATGCTGAGGCCGAGCACGCCGAACAGCATGAGGTACTGCACCAGCGCCGCCATCGGCGTCTTCACGGTCATGACCGAGCAGGCGAAGCCCGCCATGCGCACGCCGAACACGGCGAGAATGGCGCTGCCGAACGAGAAGTTGCGGCTCTGGCGTGTCGTCCGCGGCGCGCCCAGGAATGCGAAGGTGAGGGCCGCGAAGGCGAACGGATAGATCGGCGCCAGGAAGCGGTCGTGCAATTCCTGGCGGAACTGTCCGGGGATCTGCTTGTAGATCGGATCGTTCTCGGCGGGCGCCATCAACTCCCACAGATAGCGCTCGCGAATGCCGAGCGTGACGTCGCGGCCCTGGTTCGAAAACTTCGACATGTCGAAGGCGTAGCGGGCGAACGCGACCATCGCCGGCTCGCGCTTGCCGAGCTCGAAGCGTTCCAGATTGCCGTCCTCGAGCACCAGGAACGAGCCGTCGGCATTCTTCACGACGGTGCCCTTCTCGGCGATGATCGTGATTCGCTCCTTGGGATCGCGGCGGTCGTCGATCAGGATGCCGGACAGCTCGCCGCCGGGTTGGCGCTCGCGGATCCGGATGGTCAGGTTCTGGTCGAGCTGCGCGAACCGCCCGGGCTGCAGGATGTTGGCGAGCACGTCGGCGGTGATCTCGGCATCCCACTGCTTGATCCGGCGCAGGCCGTCGGGGGCGAAGAAGGCGGCGATCAGCGTCACCAGCACGGCCACCGCGCAGGTGGCATAGGCGAACGGCACGAACAGCCGGATCGGCGACATGCCGGCCGCGTTCATGACGATGATCTCCGAATCGGTCGCAAGCTTGTTCAGCGTGTGCGAGACCGCGATCATCAGCGCGATCGGCGCGATGACGCCGAGCAGGGAGGGAATCACGAGGCCGGTGATGCCAAGGAAGGTCAGGATCGTCTGGCCCTGGCTGGTCATCAGGTCGATGCCGCGCAGCGCCTGCGTAATCCAGATCACGCCGGTGAGGCTGACCAGGACCAACGCGAACGACGCCAGCGTCGTGCGAAAGATGTACCTGTCGATGGACCCCATCGTCTGCGCTCGATCCCCAGTCATCTGTGCCGGAACGCGCGCTGCAGCCAACCCTCGCAACGGGCCCCCCAAGGCTGCAGTCGCCGTCACGTTCCGAAGGCGGTGAATATCTGTACCATCCCTTTGATCCGTCGACAAAATGGCTGTGGCATGGCGCCACGAAAATACGGTTAAAATTTCATCATTGTGACCGGTCCGCCACGCGACCCTTGGCAGCCCGGGCCCGGGCAGGCCATACTGCTGCCAAGTTGGGTTCCGAACTGCCGCCATCCTGGTCTGGCCGTTGAGGTTTTCGGTCGGACGTGGCTGCTCATCACGTCGAAATTTGGAGGATTGCTTGATGTCCGACGCCGTCAAGGTCGGCTTCGTCCCGCTGTCGACCGCCCCGCGCGGCATCGTGGTGGCGTTCTGCGATGACACCCTGCGACTTGGAGGCGCGACCGACAAGGTGCTCGGGGGAGCCTCGGACCTCGTCAAGCGCGCGGCCGGTGCGGCCCGGTTCAAGGGCAAGGATGGCGCGGTGCTGGACCTGCTGGCTCCAGAGGGAATCAAGATTCAGCGCTTGATCGTCATCGGCATCGGCAAGGGCTCGGACCTCAAGGACAAGGATTTCCTCAAATACGGCGGGACTTTAGCCGGAAAGCTGAACGCCGGAACTGAAGCGGTGACGGTGCTCGCCGAGCTGCCTTCGGGACCGCTGTTGCCGGATCAGGTCAGCTCGCTGGCCGCCGGCATTCGGCTGCGGGCCTATCGGTTCGACCGTTACAAGACCAAGAAGAAGGACGAGGAAGGCGCCGTCAGCGCCAATGTCTCGATCGCCGTGCCGGACGTCGCGGCGGCCAAGAAGGCTTTCGCGCCGCGATCCCACGTGACCGACGGGGTGATACTGGCGCGCGATCTCGTCAACGAGCCGCCGAACGTGCTCTACCCGGAGGAGTTCGCCAAGCGCGCTGCCGCCTTGCGCAAGCTCGGCGTCACCGTCGAGATCCTCGACGTGCCCGCGATGAAGAAACTCGGGATGGGCGCGCTGCTCGGCGTCGGCCAGGGCTCGGCACGGCCGAGCCGCACCGTCGTGATGCACTACAATGGCGGCAAGCGCGGCGAGCAGCCGGTCGCGTTCATCGGCAAAGGCGTGTGCTTCGACACCGGCGGCATCTCGATCAAGCCGGCCGGCTCGATGGAGGACATGAAGGGCGACATGGGCGGCGCGGCCTGCGTGGTCGGCCTGATGCATGCGCTCGCCGCCCGCAAGGCCAAGGCCAACGTGATCGGCGCGATCGGCCTCGTCGAGAACATGCCGGACGGCAACGCCCAGCGTCCGGGCGACATCGTGACCTCGATGTCGGGCCAGACCATCGAGATCATCAACACCGATGCGGAGGGCCGCCTCGTGCTCGCCGACGTGCTCTGGTACGTCGCGACCAAGTTCAAGCCGAAATTCATGATCGACCTGGCGACCCTGACCGGCGCGATCATGGTCGCGCTGGGCACCGAGCATGCCGGTCTCTTCACCAACAATGATGATCTCGCCGACAAGCTGCTCAAGGCGGGGCAGGAGACGGGTGAGAAGGTGTGGCGGATGCCGCTCGGCCACGAATACGACAAGCTGATCGATTCGCAGTTCGCCGACATGAAGAATACCGGCGGACGCCATGGCGGCTCGATCACCGCCGCGCAATTCCTGCAGCGCTTCGTCAACGACACGCCGTGGGCGCATCTCGATATCGCCGGCACCGCGATGGGCGCGCCGAAATCGGAGATCAACCAGAGCTGGGGATCGGGCTACGGCGTCCGGCTGCTCGATCGGCTGGTGTGGGATTCCTACGAATCCAAATCCGACTCCAAGGCTGAAAAGGCTGAAGCCAAATCCGGCGCCAAGGCGTGACGTCGGGCGATGACTGAAGTCCTGTTCTACCATCTGCAGAACATGACCCTGGAAGGCGTGCTGCCGCCGCTGCTCGAGAAGTCGCTCGAGCGCGGTTGGCGCGTCGTGGTGCAGTCGACGTCCGAAGAGCGTGCGGATGCGCTCGATGCGCATCTGTGGACCTATCGCGACGATTCGTTTCTGCCGCACGCCACCTGGCGGGTGGCCGACGTGGCCGACCAGCCGATCGTGCTCGCGGTGGAAGAAAGCAATCCCAACCGCGCGAACGTCCGGTTCCTGGTGGATAACGCGCCGCTGCCAGCGGACTCGCACAGCTACGAGCGCATGGTGCTCGTGTTCAATGGGGATGATCCGGACGCGCTCGCGGCTGCGAGATCGGCGTGGACCGATTGCAAATCGCGGGGATTCGAGGTCACCTACTGGCAGGCGGATGAACGGGGCCGCTGGCAGCGCCGACAGTGATACGGAAGCCCGTGAAGCGCCGATGATGGCAGCGCCGCGTGATTAATGATAATCTGCCGATTTGCCGGCAGAGCGTTGGCAAAGCCACGAACGTGCCGCAAAGTGATGTTGGGACAACACGTTAGAGTGTCCACAGGTTGCAATTCAGCAAGGTTCATCGTGCGAGACCACACCAAACAGCTGACGCGCGCTCTGGCGTTCCTTGTGCTTGCCCCGGTCGTCGCCGGATGCTCGAGCACGCCCGATTTCCTGTCCAAGGACGCCGAGTGGTTCAACCGGCCGCAGCGCCTGTTCATCAAAAACATCTCGATCGACGCGCCGCCGCTGACGCCGGACAAGCCGGTCTCCGCTGAGGATCTTGTGAGCGCCGAAGGCGCATGCCCGGGCATGGCGCCTGCGGCCGGTGCTGCGGGCGCGAACGCGCTGGCGAATGATCCCGCCACGGCCGCGCCGGCTGTCGGCGGCACCGTTGCGCTCGGTCATACCGAATGCGACGTGGTGCGCGGCATCGGTGCACCCGACAACGTCAACATCTCGAGCAATGGCGGCGAGCGCGTGGCCACCGTGACCTGGCTGCGCGGCGCGCGCGCCGGCGTCTACACGTTCAGCTCCGGCCGCCTGACCTCGGTCGAGCGGGCGCCCGATCCGGGACCGGCGCCGAAGGTGGCGAAGCCCAAGGCGAAGAAGCGGGCGACCTGACGGAGGAGGCGGCCATGCAAATCACCGGCCTCCGTCGCGAGTTGGAGGAGGCCGGGTATGCGGTGCGCCGTGGTTTTCTTCCTCGCGCGTTGCTCGAGGCCGGCGATCGAATCAAGTCGCGAGCCGGTCGTGAGGCGATCGCGGAGCCTCATCTCGGATCCGTTGTCTCAGTCGGCTCTTCGGTCGATTTCGCGCCTATCATTCTGTTCGATGCACAGTATGAACTGTTGGAGCGCGCCGGATACCCGGATGCGCGCTTTTTTGCCGGCTTCCTGATCTCCAAGCCGGCCGGATGTCCGAGGCTGCACTGGCACCAGGATTGGTGGGGCTGGTCGAGCGCTGCGAGCTACGCCGCCACGCCTCCAATTCTCTACTTCATGTACTACTTGACCGACACGAGCGCCGCGAACGGATGCTTGCGCGTGCTTCCCGGCAGCCATCGGCGCAAGAACGATCTCCATGCCTTGATCAAGGACCGGCCGACCCATCCCGATCGGATTCTGCCTGTCGACGACGTGCTGGTTTCCACACGACGCGACGAAGTCGATGTGACCGTTCGGAGGGGGGATCTGATCGTTCGCGACGGCAGGCTTCTGCATGCATCCCATGCCAACAATTCGAGCGAAGACCGCGCCTTGATCGTGTTGTCCTTCGTGCCCTTCTGGTCCGACCTGCCGGAGGAGCTGCAATGCGCCTTCGACAGGAAACGACCCAAGATCGAAAAATCCTGGCCGCCCGTAGAGGCCGAGCGCGTGCTGGCTCGAGCGACGGTCTACAACGGCGCGTCCTCGCCGATCCGTCTGCAGCGAACCCCGGACTTGAGCGACTGATCAGGCCGCTGCGTCCTCCGCATCCAACTCCATGACGACATCGGTCGCGCTCAACGTCTCGCCCGCACCGCGCCGGACCTGACTGATTGTCCCGGAATAGGGAGCTTTCACCGACAGCTGTGATTTGGCCGCCTCGATGACGTAGAGGACCTCACCGGTCTGCACCTTCTGACCCGCCTTGACGCAGACGTCGTAGAGCAGGCCGTCAAGTCGAGCGTAGAGCTGCTTGTTCATGTTTCGTCCTCCTGAAATCGCTTCAATCGAACCTCAACATCAACGTTGTCTACCGAAAGTAGAGCAATTTTGAACCTGCCACAATGGCGCTTTCCAGCTTATGGATGTATGTAGGCATCATTGCTACCTCCAGCTCCGGGCATAGCGAGGCGCGCCATGAAGTGGTTCTTCAGCAAGTATCTTTTTGCAGCGATGATTGTCGTAGTTTCGTCGATTGCTGCGCGTGCCGACGTTCTGCCGGCGCCGTCGAGATGGACAAATCAACGAGGCTCGGTGCTCGAGATCTGGTCAGTCACCGATGGACAGGTGCGAGGACAATTCACCAACAACGCGCCAGGATTTGCGTGCCAGGGTATCCCCTATCCGGTATCCGGCAGATCGGCCGGCAGCGCCGTCATGCTGGTCGTGACGTTTGCTCAGTGCAATTCGATCACGCGGTGGAGAGGCCAGGTCGGCGGCAATCTACTCCGGACGAATTGGAATCTCTTCTACATTCAGCCCAACGGCGATCTCGGCAACCTGCCGGGTGCGGACCTGTTTCAGCGGACCAACTGATCCGGCCGCTCGCGCCGACCACGCATTCATCCGCGCGAGCCGCTGAGCGCGAGGGCATTCCGCGAAAGCCGAGTTGTCTGCGACTTTCCGCCGAATGCCCGATCCGAGGCTCGGGGCGCTTCAGCTCCCCGCCTCGTCATACAGCGTGCTGGCCTCCAGCCATTGCTCCTCGGCGCGCGCCAGCGCGTCGGCGGCATTGGCGCGCGCCTTCGACAGTTGCGCCGCCTGCTTCGGGTCGCGCGTGAAGATGTCGGGCAGCGCCAGTGCGCCGTCGATCTTGGCGATGATCTCGGTGATCCGCGCGATCTCGGCCTCGGCCGCGGTGATCCTCTGCTTCAGCCCGCTCCGCCGGTTGTCGCTGCGGGGCCGCTCGGTCTTCTCGGCGGTCCCCTGCGGACGTTCGGTGTCTCGCGTGCCGGCACCGCTGCGCGACGACAGCACCATGCGCCTGTAGTCATCGAGGTCGCCATCATAGGTCTTCACGGTGCGGTCGGCGACGACCCAGAGACGGTCGGCGCAGGCCTCGATCAGATAGCGGTCGTGCGACACCATGATCACGGCGCCGGGAAAGTCGTTGATGGCCTCGGCGAGCGCGGCGCGGCTGTCGATGTCGAGATGGTTGGTCGGCTCGTCCAGGATGATCATGTTCGGGCCGAAGAAGGTCGCGAGCCCGAGCAGCAGCCGCGCCTTCTCGCCGCCCGACAGGCTCTTCACCAGCGTGTCCGCCGCCTTGCCGGAAAACCCGATCGCGCCGGCGCGCGCGCGCACTTTCGATTCCGGCGCATCGCCCATCAGCTTGCGCACGTGACTATACGGCGATCCGGTCTCGTCCAGCTCATCGAGCTGGTGCTGGGCGAAATAGGCGATCGACAGCTTGTCGGCGCGCGTGACCTTGCCGGAGAATGGCGCGAGCCGGCCGGCGAGCAGCTTCACCAGCGTGGACTTGCCGTTGCCGTTGGCGCCGAGCAATGCGACGCGGTCGTCATTGTCGATGCGTAGGGTGACGCGGTTGAGCACCGGTTGCGCGGGGTCGTAGCCGACGGAAGCGTTGTCGACCGCGATGATCGGCGGCGACAGCAGTCGCTCCGGTGCGGGGAATGTGATCTCGTGCACGTCCTGGGTGACGAGCGCGGTGATCGGCTTCATCCGCTCCAGCATCTTGACGCGGGACTGCGCCTGGCGCGCCTTCGAGGCCTTGGCCTTGAAGCGCTCGACAAAGGCCTGCAGCCGCGCACGCTCCGCTTCCTGGCGCTTGACCGCCTTGGCATCGAGCATCTCGCGCGTGGCGCGCTGTTCTTCGTAGGAGGAGTAGCTGCCGCGATATAGCGTCAGCTTGCAACGGTCGAGATGCAGGATCTGGTCGACGGAGGTCTCCAGGAGATCGCGGTCATGGCTGATCACGATCACCGTGCGCGGATAGTGCGCCAGGTGATCCTCGAGCCACAGCGTGCCCTCGAGGTCGAGATAGTTGGTCGGCTCGTCCAGCAGGAGCAGGTCTGGCGCGGCGAACAGCGTGGCCGCCAGCGCAACCCGCATGCGCCAGCCGCCGGAGAATTCGGCGCAGGCCCGCGCCTGGTCCGTGGCGGAAAATCCGAGGCCGCTGAGAATCGCGGCCGCGCGCGCTGGCGCCGAATGCGCGTCGATGTCGACGAGGCGGGTCTGGATCTCGGCGATACGGTCTGCGTCATGGGCCGTCTCGGCCTCGTGCAGCAGCGCGTGCCGCTCGAGGTCGGCCCGGAGAACCACCTCGATCAGGCTTTCGGGCCCGCTCGGGGCTTCCTGGGCCAGGCTGCCGATGCGCCACCGCGGTGGCACGCTGATGCTGCCGGTCTCCAGCGACAGTTCGCCGCGGATCGCCTTGAACAGGGTCGACTTGCCGGTGCCGTTGCGGCCGACCAGTCCGACGCGGGCGCCGGGCGGAATCTGCACCGAGCTCTGGTCGATGAGAAGCCGTCCGGCGAGGCGGATGGAGATGTCGGTGATGGAAAGCATGCGCGCCTTGTCACCGCGCGCGCGGCCAAAGGCAACCGCTTTGTCGCGTCTCAGCGGCCGGATCGGCTCGTCCCGGCCTCGTCGCGCTTGCGCAATTCGTTCATCAGCTCCGCGAGGGGAGCTGGCAGGTGAGAGCCGTCCGGCGGCAGGCTGCGTTGCAGGCGCTCGCCGACCGCCTCGCAGATCGACCGGCTGGTCTTGCGATCGAGCGCGTCGCTGAAATCGGCGGTGCGGCCAGACATGACGGTATTCCACGGGCAGTTGCAGGACGATGCTGTAACAAGTCGTGGCCGCTCGATTTGTTTCCGGCTCCCGACCGGAATACCCCGAAATGAGGTTGAAAGTGCACAAAAAAAGCCCCGGCGTGGGGGAGACGCCGGGGCAATGCGAGTTCGGTGCGGCGGGGGGCGGGTGCCGCGCCGAGGCTCGTATCAATAGCAGCGGTTGATCAACCGCCAGCGCGGTCCCCACGGGGTCGGAACCACGCGGCGCACGTAGCAGCCGCCATAGCCGTAGCTGTAGACCGGGCCGCCGACGAAGAAGCGCGGGCCGTAGAACGGACGGTGCCATCCGCCATAGCCGCCGTGCCAACCGCCCCCATGCCAGCCGCCGTGCCAATGAGCCGAGGCGGCGGTCGGGGCGAGGGCGGCTGCGCCGAGGGCAATTGCGGCCGCCGCGATGAGGGAGAGTTTGCGCAACATGATCGTCTCCTGGATGACAGCGCTGGTGGCGCCGAAATTGTCCGACGGATGAGGCTGGGAGAGGGCGGCCACCGGTCGTGCTGCTGGCTCGTCCCCGCCCGATAGCCACGACCTTAAGGCCCCTGAGCTGAACACGGGTGGCACGGACCCTTCAGACTATGTTCAGAATCGTGAAATTGTCGTAAGGCGTCCCGCCTCCGGCAGGGTCCCGGTCGCTTGCCGTCGGCCGATCGCGTCGATATAAGCCCGCAACTCACCCAAATCCCGCACCTCCAAGGACGACATCATGGCGATTGAGCGCACCTTTTCGATCATCAAGCCCGACGCGACCGAGCGTAATCTCACCGGCGCGATCAACGCGCTGATCGAGAAGGCCGGCCTGCGCATCGTGGCCCAGAAGCGCATCCGCATGACGCGCGATCAGGCCGAGACCTTCTATGCCGTGCACAAGGCGCGGCCGTTCTTCGGCGAACTGGTCGATTTCATGATCTCCGGGCCGGTCGTGGTCCAGGTGCTCGAGGGCGAGGGCGCCATCCTGAAGTACCGCGACGTGATGGGCGCCACCGATCCGTCGAAGGCGGCCGACGGCACCATCCGCAAGCTGCATGCGAAGTCGATCGGCGAGAACTCGGTGCACGGTTCCGACGCGGCGGAAACGGCTGCGATCGAGATCGCGCAGTTCTTCTCCGGCAACGAGATCGTCGGTTGATCGATCCTCGTGCGGCGGAGGGCGCCCTCCGCCGCACGACCTTCGTGTTCTACGCTGAACTTGTCTGAAAGGCCCGGCCGTGAACTGGCTATCGCAACTCGCCGATTCCGCCAGCTTCGGCCACATGCTCGCTCAATTCGAGGCCGACCTGCAGAGCCCGGGCTTCTGGCTCGCGCTCGGCAAGATCGTCTGGATCAACGTGCTGTTGTCGGGCGACAATGCGCTGGTCATCGCGCTCGCCTGCCGCGGCCTGCACGGCAAGCATCGCTTCTGGGGCATGGTCGCCGGCTCCGGCATTGCCGTCGCGCTGCGCATCGCCTTTACCGGCATCGTCGCCACCCTGATGGCGTTGCCGTACCTGAAGCTGGTCGGTGGGCTGGCGCTGCTCGTGATCGCTGCCAAGCTGCTGGTGCCCGAAGACGAGAACGACGAGATCGCCGCCGGCACGACGCTGTGGCATGCGGTCCGCATCGTCGCGCTCGCCGACCTCGTGATGAGCCTCGACAACGTGATCGCGGTGGCTGCGGCCGCGAACGGCCAGGCGTCGCTGCTGATCATCGGCCTCGCCATGAGCATCCCGCTGATCATCGCGGGTGCCGCGCTGATCATGCTGGTGCTCGATCGCTTCCCGCTGCTGGTCTGGCTCGGCGCGATGCTGCTCGGCTGGGTGGCCGGCGAGGTGATCGCGACCGATCCCGCGATCGAGCCGATGCTGCACCATCTGCTCGACGGCACCGTCGTCATCAACATCGAGGCGACCTCGGCGCTGCTCGCCGGCAAGACCACTCTCGCGAGCCATGTCGATGTCATGGAGACGCTGATGTCGCTGATCGGCGCCGGCGTGGTGCTGCTCGCCGGCTCGATCTGGCGTGGCCGCGCGCTGCAGCGTCAGGGCCAGCTGGAGCCGGTGCCGGCGCGGGGCGTCGATCTGCCGTAGCGGTCGTCTGCGCCAGCGGATCCGACCGCACGCGCCGTCAGGCTTCGGCGTCGAGCCGATCGAGGAACTCGCGCACGGTGTGAACCGAGCCCGTGTCGGCCGGCTGATAGCCGGGCAGGGCGGCGATGGCGCAATGGAAGTCGTCGCCCTTCATCACATCGAGGATGCGCCGCATCGGATCGCTCTCGAGAAACGACTGATGGCAGGCGAAGAAGTAGTCCTCGGTCAGGATACGGATGAAGTCCAGCCCGAACTGCCGCGCAGCCGCCTCGACGCCGAAGCAGGCGTCGGCCATGTCGCTCGCGACATAGGCCGCGACGGCAGCGTGGGTGAACTCGATCTGCTGCGCGCCATTGATGCGCGCCTCGTCCAATCCGTGCGAAGCGAGCAATTGATCGAACAGCAGGCGGGTGCCTGAATCATGATCGCGGTTGACGAAGCGAATCTTGCCATCCGCGATGTCCGCCAATGATCGGATCGACAGCGGATTGCCGCGCTTGACCATCAATCCCATCTCGCGGGTCACGAAGCTGATGACGCAGTCCTGCCGGGGATCGAGCCAATCCCGGCAAGCCTGGATGCTCTGTGCGCGCAGTTCGCCGCGCGGCAGATGCAGACCGGACAGGTCGCAGGCGCCTTGCGCGAGCGACACCAGCGAATGCTGGCTGCTGACATAGCGCAGATCGACGCCGACGCCCGGCTCGCGATCGAGCAGCTCGCGCAACTTGGCGACGGCGAAGCCGTGGCTTGCATGCACGCGGACTACGGTGGGATGCGGCTGCAGGAACGGCTTGATCTCGGTCACCAGCTCCTGCGCCAGATTGTCGAGCTGCGGGCCGAGACGGGCCTGCATGCGCTCGCCGGCCCAGACCAGCTTGTCGCCGAACGCCGTGAGCTTCGATCCTTTGCCGCGCTGGGTCTCCACCAGCGGCACGCCGAAGAATGCGGACCATTGCTCGATCAGATTCCAGACATGACGATAGGAGAGGTGCGCGTCATGGGCCGCGCTGGTGATCTTGCCGGTTTTCCTGATTTCGCTGAGCACGCTGAGCATCACGACGATGCTCTGCGGTCCGTCATCCCAGTGGAAGCGCCAGACGGGTTCGATCGCGATGCGCAGCATCGGACCTGCTTGTGAAGTCGGCTTCATATGATGGCCCGCCATAGGCAACAGATATCATATTTACGAACTCATATTTGCTCCTACGCTGGCATACAAGAAGCGGAGGAAATATGATGTCCATTGCATATGACTACGAACGCGGCTCCAGCGCGTCGCGCTATCTGGCGAAGCCGCTGCAGCTCCTGGTCGACGGCCGGCACGTTCCCTCCGTCTCGGGGCGCTCGTTCGTGTCGTTCAATCCTGCCACCGAGCAGCCGATCGCGACGATCGCCGAGGGCAACGCCGAGGATGTCGACCGTGCCGTCGCAGCGGCGCGGCGTGCTTTCGAAGGGCCGTGGCGCACGATGCGCGCAGCGGAGCGTGGCGCGATCCTGCTGAGATGGGCGCAGCTGCTGCGTGATCATGCCGACGAGATCGTCGAGCTAGAAAGCCTCGATGCCGGCAAGCCGGTTGCGGCCGTGCTGCGCCAGGATCTGCCCGCAGCGATCGATACACTCACATATTACGCCGGCTGGGCCGACAAGATCAGCGGTGAGGTCGTGTCCACGCGCGACGATGCCCTGACCTACACGGTGCTCGAGCCCGTCGGCGTCGTCGCTGCGATCGTGCCGTGGAACTTCCCGCTGATGATCGGGATGTGGAAGCTCGCGCCGGCGCTGGCCTGCGGCTGCACCGTCGTGATGAAGCCCGCCGAGCTGACCTCGCTGTCGGCGCTGCGGATCGGCGATCTCGCGCTCGAAGCCGGTCTGCCGCCCGGCGTTCTCAACATCGTGACCGGTCCCGGGCGCACGGTCGGCGAGGCGCTGGTCAATCATCCCGATGTCGACAAGGTTACGTTCACCGGCTCGCCCGGCGTCGGCCGCGGCATCATGAAGGGCGCGGCCGGCAACTTCAAACGGGTGTCGCTTGAGCTCGGCGGCAAGTCTGCCAACGTCATCTTCGATGATGCGAACATCGAGGCGGCTGCGAAGGCCGCGGCCAGCGGCATCTTCTTCAACACGGGGCAGGTGTGCTCGGCCGGCTCGCGCGTGCTGGTGCAGGAGCGTGTCTATGACGAGGTTGTCGAGCGCCTGACCGAGCGGGCGAGGGGCTTACGGATCGGCGATCCGCTCGATCGTGCCACCTCGCTCGGACCCGTCATCTCCGAGCGGCAGATGAAGACGATCCTCGATTATGTCGAGATCGGCCGCAACGAGGGCGCTTCGCTGGTGACCGGCGGGGCGCGTGCCGCACCGCGTGGCTACTTCGTCAGCCCCGCCGTATTCGCCGGCGTCACGCACGAGATGCGGATCTCCCAGGAGGAGATTTTCGGACCGGTCGTCAGCGTGATCAAGTTCAGGGACGAGGCCGACGCGCTGCGCATGGCCAACGGCACCGCCTACAGCCTGGCCGCCGGCGTCTGGAGCCGCGACATCGGCCGCGTCC
Source organism: Bradyrhizobium sp. HKCCYLRH2015 (assembly GCF_051168215.1). Classification (NCBI taxonomy): domain Bacteria; kingdom Pseudomonadati; phylum Pseudomonadota; class Alphaproteobacteria; order Hyphomicrobiales; family Nitrobacteraceae; genus Bradyrhizobium; species Bradyrhizobium sp. HKCCYLRH2015. Next base: position 290,003 of record NZ_JBNPUO010000012.1, read on the forward strand.
AGCGCCTCGCCAAGCGGCTGCGCGCGGGCACGGTGTGGATCAACACCTATGGCTACACCGATGTGCGGTTGCCGTGGGGTGGCGATCGCGACTCGGGACTGGGCCGCGAGCATGGCACGGCCGCTCTGGACAATTTCACAGAGCCGAAGGCCGTCTGGATGAATCTTGCGGTGTGAGCCAGGCGTCGGTTGACGCGGACGGCCGCCATTCGCATCGGCGGTCGTCTGCGCGATCCAACGGATCAGTCGGCCTTGGCGCCGGTCGTGATGATCGAGCCGACGTGGTGGCCACGCAGCGCCGCCGTCAGCCGTCCCGGCACTAGGCCGTTGACGACCTGGACCTGCGAGATGTGGCGTGCGTTGGCCATCACCTCGAGCAGCGTGCGGTCGAACGGCAGCGTGCCGTCCTGCCTGGCCAACGCATCGAAGCTGGTCTGACCCAGCAGTCTTGCTTTTGCCGCGTCCGGCCCGTTCGGGTCGACCGTGTAGACGCCATCGACGTCCTCGACGATCGTCAGTCCCGCGGCGCCGAGCGCATCGGCGATCAGGAAGGCGCCGGTGTCGGCCCGATGCGTCGGAATGCGCGAGGTCGGGAATTCGTGGTGGTGATAGGGCGGGAAGGCACTGCCGACCACTGCGCGTGCCGCGGTGAGATGAATCGCGAGCTGGTTGGCGATCGTCGGATGCTCGATGTAGGACACGCCTTCGCAGGCCAGCAGCGCCGCCAGGATGTGGCCGTTCTGGCCGGCCTCGCTGGCGGCGAGCGGTGCGAGCGAGCCGACCGGCAGGCCGAGATCGAGGCCGACGCCGTAGAGATGTCGGGCGCGGATACCTGCGCCGGTGAGGATCAGCAGGCGGTGCTCCGGCAGCAGCTTCCTGATCTCCGCGACCAGCGGCAGGATTGCCTCGGCGCCGCGGTCCATGATCGCGCGGCCGCCGATCTTGACGACCTGCAGCCAGGGCAGCAGCGCGATAGGGCGTTTGCCGGCGACAGGACGGGTGAGCTTGTCGTCGAGCAGCGTCTGGCGCGCGAGCGGCGAGGCGACGTGCTTGATGGTGTTGGTGTCAGCCATGGCGGTGGGGCCCTCAGCTCGCGGTGATGATGGTGCCGACATGCTCGCCGGCGAGCGCACGGGTCAGATTGCCGGGCACGAGTCCGTTGACGATCTGGACCTCGCGGACGTGTCGCGAGGCTTCGAGCAGGTCGAGCATCGGGAACTCCAGGATGGAGTCCGCCAGACCCTTGGCCTTCATCTCGGGCACCGAGATCTTGGGAATGAAGGTGGCATTCTTTTCGGTCTTCGGATTGGCGGTGTAGAGGCCGTTCTCGTCCTTCACGTAGATCATCGCCTTGCAGCCGAACTGCTCGGCGACCAGGAAGCAGCCGGCGTCGGTGCGGTAGGGCGGGATGACACCATCGGCCGAAGGGCGCATCCACAGGCCGTAGGGCGGCATGCCGCTGAAGACGACCGCGGCGACCTCGGCGAGATAGAGCGGCACGGCGGAAAGACCCGCGCCTTCCACCGCCGAGATGCCGTGCTTGGCGAGCAACTGGCCCAGCATTGCCGCGTTCTGGTCGGCAACGGAGGCGCCGAGCTGCGACAGCACGCCGGCCGGCAGATTCAGTCCGGCGGCGATCGAATAGAGGTGGCGCGCGCGGGTGCCGGCACCGGTCCCGATCAGCATCTTGTGCGCCTTGCGGGCGGCGACGATCTCCTCGACCAGCGGATAGACGGCGGCACGGCCGCGATCGATCATGCTCTGGCCGCCGATCTTGATCACGGTGGCGTCGGGAAGGATGCGGAAGTCAGCCGCCGTTTCCGCCGCCGCAATCAACTGGGCGTCGGTGAGCGAGCGCTGCATCAGAAGCTGCTCGAGCCCGGTCGTCGTGGTTGCCATTGAAAAACGTTCCTTTCCTCGTGGATGTCCGGCCGGCGTGCCGGATTGGCTGCGCCGTCCACCCGCTCCTGACCGTTTCCCTGAGATGTCCTGGCAGCCGGCTCAATGGCCGGCTATCGATCGCATATTGCCCGTGGAATACACGACCGTTCGTGGCCCCGACAATCGTCTGCGGAGCAGGTTGGCCCACGCTGTCATGCGCGAACATCGATCGCGCCGATCCCGCGGGTCCATCCAGTCAGAGAAAATCCCTTGGTATTTCAATTAGCTATATCGAGAATCATATAGCTTCACCCGAGCGGTTTGCAGGGTTTCCGACAATGCACAAAGTTTCGGCATAATCGCGCCGACTGCGGCCTGGCCCGATTGATCGCAGCGCCAGGTTGCCGGTGAACGGCAGCCGCGATCATTTGAGAAGCTCGCAGATCGTGGGTCGATTCTTGTCGAATACGGCGCAGCGCCGCGACACGCTCCACCACCACTGGTCCAGCGCGCGACGCGTGCAGGGCAGCCTCACGCTCATGCCCTGCGCGAAGTTGATCCACTCGGCGAACCTGAAGCAGGGGACGGCGATCAGGACAGGGACATCCGCGGCCAGTGCCTGCTCGATCAGATAGGTCAGGCCTCCGCCTTCGCTTTCCTGGCGGCCGAAGCGGTTGACGATGAGAAGATCGGCGCCCTCGCTCAGCGCCCCCGCCACTGCTGAGCCCGCCTGCAGCAATTGGCCGACGTCGAGGCGGCAGCCGCCGGCTTGGCGCCCAAGCCGCTGCAGCAGAGAAATCTCGACACCGCTGTGCACCAGCGTCGCCGCGATCTCGTGCGCGTCGAGAGAGCGCTGGACACGCTGCACCAGTCCGACGGCACGAACGCCGCGAGCCCGAAGACGGTCTGCGAACTCTCGTAACAGCTGATCCGGCTCGTCGCCCTGATCATACACCAGGGCAGCGAGGTCGCATTCGGCGTCGAACATCACGCGCTCCGGAGTGAAAATGACGGTGGACCCGTTTGCGGGAAGGCCGCGGACAACTGTCCGCGGCCTTCATGTGGCTCAGGCCGTGAGGCCCGGTCCGTTGATGATCTGCAGCTGGGTGAACTCGGCGAGGCCTTCCTCGGCGAACTCGGTGCCGATGCCCGACTGCTTGGCGCCGCCGAACGGGATGTGCGGCGCCATGTCCAGGTGCTTGTTGATCCACACCGTGCCGGCCTCGATCTGGGTGGCGATCTCATGCGCGCGTTTCGGATCGGACGACCAGACCGATGCGCCCAGGCCGTAGCTGGTGCCGTTGGCGCGGCGGATGACGTCGCTCGGGTCGGAGTATTTGATCACCGGCAGCACCGGTCCGAACTGCTCCTCGTCGACCAGCTTCGAGCCTTCCTTGATGTCGCGCACGATCGTCGGCTCGATGAAGTAGCCGGGACGATCCATCGCAGCACCTCCGGCGATGACCTTGCCATTCTTGTGCGCGTCGTCGAGGAACGCCTTCACTTTCTCGTATTGCATCCTGTTCTGCAGCGGCCCGAGCTTGGTGCCCTGTTTGGAGCCGTCGTCGACCACGGTGTTCTTGGCGATCGCGACCAGCTCGTTGCAGATGTCATCATAGACGCTCTCGTGCACGTAGAGCCGCTTGATCGCTAGGCAGACCTGCCCGGAGTTCTGGAAGGCGCCCTCGAAGATACCGGGCGCGACGGTCTTCGGATCGACGTCGTCGAGCACGATGCCGGCGTCGTTGCCGCCGAGTTCGAGCGTGATCCGCTTCAAGGTCTGCGCGGCACTGGCCATCACCTTCTGTCCCGTCGCGGTCGAGCCGGTGAACGAGATCTTGCGGATGTCCGGATGCCCGGTCATGCGGTCGCCGAGATCGTTGGCGTCGGTGATCACGTTGAGCACGCCGGCCGGCAGCACGTCCTTGACCAGCTCGGCGAATTTCAGGGTCGAGAGCGGCGTGGTCGGGGCCGGCTTGACCACCAGCGTGTTGCCGGCGAGCAGGGCAGGCGGCAGCTTGAAGCCCAGGATCAGCAGCGGATAGTTCCAGGGAATGATGGCGCCGACCACCCCGAGTGGACGGCGATAGGCTTCGACCTGGCGGTCGCCCGAACTCTCGATCACGCGCATCGGCAGCTCGAGCGTCGCGAGATAGCGGAAGAACGCGGCCATGCCGAGCACCTCGCCGGTGGCGTCGGTGAGCGGCTTGCCCTGTTCGCTGGTCAGGATCCGGGCCAACTCGCCCGAATTGGCTTCGATGATGTCGGCCATCTTGCCAATGAGCCGGCGACGCTCCTCCATCGCAGTCGCGGCCCAGGCGGGGAAGGCCGCCTTGGCGGCGGCGACCGCCTGGTCGAGCTGGGTTTCGGAGGCCCGCGGACACTGCGCGAGCACCTCCTCGGTCGCCGGATTGATCACCGGCATGATCGCGGCGCCCGGCACCAGCGTGCCGCCGATCAAGAGATGATAGTCGCTCATCGGCATGACTCTCCCTGCAAGATGTGGCACTTCGGCCACGTTATATCTGACGCTATATCACGATGAATACAGCAACGCCACCGCGGCATTTCCGCTGCCGCGCTGGACGCGATGGCATTTTTCGCTATAGTCATACGGAAATAACGGTGAATTGATGTGGAGCCATCATGGAGCTGCGGGCCAAGGCGCTGACGGTCTGTGAGGTCGTCGACGACGGTGAGACGATCTCGCTCGGGTTCGAGGACGCGGCCGGCAATGCGGCGGCGCTCAGCCTCTCGGTCAGCCAGGCCGGCGCGTTGGTCATGACGCTGCCCGGCCTCCTCGAGCTGGCGCTGCGTACGCGTTATGGCGACCAGGCACTGCGCTACGCCTATCCGCTGGCGTCCTGGACCATCGAGCAGTCGACGGATTCGACGAAGCGCATCATCACGCTCGCAACGCCCGACGGCTTCAGCGTCCGGTTCGCGATTCCCGACGATCAGCAGAACGTGCTCGGCGAGGCGCTGCTGATGCGATACCCGTCGGCACCGGCGATCCGGCCGAACTGATCGCGCGGGGACCGATCCGAACGTTGGTCAGGCCAGGGATTTCCTGCCTGTTTCGAGGGCGGCGGCCGGCGCGTCGGCGTCCTCCGATGCCCTGCGAGAAGCACGATGGCCGTCATATGTGTTGCCGTTACCGTCTCCGATCACTGGGGCGGTCAGCAACCGTCGCGGCCGGATCACAAGCCGCTCCACAATGCTGCGGCACGGTGCCGCGCCTTTGACAAGTACCTCAGGGCGCGATCGTCTGTTTCTTATAATCTTGAACCCGTTCGCGCCGCCGCGACACCACCACGTCGAGCTCCACTGGTCGGGCCCTGATTGGAATTGTTTCGAATTGGACTTGCGCATGTTGACTGCTGATGAGATCGTGCACGTCAGGTCGTCGTTCGACTTGGTATTTGCCAATGCTACACAGATGACGACGACGTTCTATGACCGCATCTTCGAGCTCGCGCCGGAATGTCGGACGATGTTTCCCGCCGACATGGACGTGCTGAAACGGGACTTCATCGCGACCCTGGCGGTCCTCGTCGGCAGCCTCGATCAGACGACTGGTCTGTTGTCCAGCACCGACATCCTCGGCCGCAATCATGCGCGCTATGGCGTCAGGCCGGAGCACTATCCGGTGGTCGGCGAAGCGCTGCTGTGGACCCTCGCCAAGGGACTTGGTCCGCAATGGAATGATGAGGTCGAGCAGGCCTGGCGCAAGGTCTACGGCATCATCGCCCAGCGCATGATCGCCATCTCGGCCCGCGCGCGGCGGCCCTGATCATGATCTAGCTGCGCACGATCGAGCCGGAGCGGCCGACGAGACGCGCGAGCTGCTTGAAGCGTCCGCCGACGCGGTCGGCGACGAGGTTGACCATCTGGTGCTCGAACACCAGCATCAGCTTGCGGTCCTGGGTGCGGAAATGCGTCGCAGGCAGCACGCCGGGCCGCGCCGCCGAGATCAGATGCGCGACGCGAAACGCGGTGCCGAGCAGGCGCGCACGATCGATCTGAGCCGGGCTCAGCTGCTCGGTGAGAGCAGGCGGCTTCGCCTCGTTGCCCAATCCCTCGTAGCGGAAGAACACCGACAGCGCGGCGAAGATGCGGCCCTCATGGCTGATCGAGCCGAAATTGCCGTTGAGAATGATGCCGTAGGTCTGCTCGCCGCGATGGTCCGGATGCATGCGCCAGCCGATGTCGGACAACAGGCAGGCCGCGTGCCGCAGCCTGCGCTCGTCCTCGGTCTCGCGGATGTGCATCACGCGGAACAGGCGGTCGGTCCAGTCGATCAGCTCGCGGGCATGCTGGGCCGAGCGCGACAACAGCTCGTTGAGGCCCTGCGCCGCGCAGAGCAGCCCGTCCTTGGCGCGCTCGGCGTCGGGAAGCTTGGAGTAGAGCAGGCCCTCGCGCACGCCGAAGGTCGAGAACACGACGGTCGTCGGCCTGGCGACGCGGATGATGTGCTCGAGCACCAGCGCGGCATAGGCGAGCAGCGGGCGCCGCGCCTCGGCGATCGCTTCGATGTCGGCCAGCATGTCGGCGGCGACGAGACGGCGCAGCCGGCGCACGAAGGCCAGCGCGTCGGCCGCCGGGATCGCATAGCCGTGCATCACCCCGAGCGGATAGCCGCTCTGGATGATGTGGATGCGCGCCAGCGCGCGCCAGGTGCCGCCGACCGCGTAGAAGGTGCGGCCCTCGCCGGCCAGCAGCTGCGGCAGGTCGGTCAGCGCCTCGCTCGCGATACGCTGCGCCTTCTTCAGCGATTTCTCGGCAAGATCCTGCAGCGCAAGGCTGCCGAGCGGCAGGGTGACGCCGCTGCGGACCTGGTGCCCGCGCACGTCGATCAGCTCGAGTGAGCCGCCGCCGAGATCACCGACGATGCCGTCGGGCTTGTGAATGCCGGAGATGACGCCGAGCGCCGAATAGCGCGCCTCTTCGGCGCCGGTGAGGATCTGGATCGGGGCGCCGCAGATCTTCTCGGCCTTGGCGATGAAATCGGGGCCGTTCGAAGCATCCCGGCAGGCGGCGGTCGCGATGGCATGAACCTGCCCCACCCGCTGCACCTTGCACAGCGCACGGAAGCGCTTCAGCGCGGTCAGCGCCTTGTCGACGGCATCAGATGCGAGAAGGCCGGTGGTCTGGACCTCGCGACCGAGCCCACACAGCGCCTTCTCGTTGAACACGGTGACGAGACTACGTTCCATCGCCTGGTAGACGACGAGACGAACCGAATTCGAGCCGATGTCGATGACACCGACGCTCGTGGCCCTCGTGCGGGGCGGCTTCACCACGGCATATCCCGGCGCAGAAGGCCCCGATGCAGACAGCCCCTATGAAGGAGAGCGTTCATTCCGGCGCGTGAGCCGGCGCGGCGATGATTCCTTGAGCGACTTTCCACGGCCGGACAGACTCGGATTCGTCATGAAGTAATTGTGCAGGTTGAACGGCTCCTCGCCCTTCGCGGCCTTCATACGCGTTGACGACCCATCCGGCAACAATTGCCAGCTCTGCTCGGTATCCTTCAGGTTCGCGACCATGATCTGTTCCAGGACCTGCTGATGCACGGTAGGGTTCTGAAGCGGGCACAGCACCTCGACGCGGCGGTCGAGATTGCGCGGCATCATGTCGGCCGAGGAGATGTAGACGGCGGCCTTGGCGCTCGGCAGGCCCTGACCCATACCAAAGCAGTAGATGCGGCCATGCTCGAGGAAGCGGCCGATCACCGATTTGACGCGAATGTTCTCCGACAGTCCGGGGAGGCCGGGACGCAGGCAGCAGATGCCGCGCACGATCAGCTCGATCGACACGCCGGCCTGCGAGGCCTCGTACAGCGCGTCGATGATGTCGGGATCGACCAGCGAGTTCATCTTCATCCAGATCACGGCCGGCTTGCCCTGGCGGGCGAAGCTGGTCTCGCCGTGGATGTGCTCGATGATGCGCTTGCGAAGCGTGAGCGGCGACACCGCCATCTTCTCGATGTCGATCGGCTCGGCATAGCCGGTGATGTAGTTGAACACCCGCGTGACGTCGCGGCCGATCACCGGGTCCGACGTGAAGTAGGACAGGTCGGTGTAGATGCGCGCCGTCACCGGATGATAGTTGCCGGTGCCGGTGTGGACATAGGTGGTGAGGCTGCCGCCCTCGCGGCGCACGACCATCGACAGCTTGGCATGCGTCTTCAGCTCCAGGAAGCCGTACACCACCTGTACGCCCGCGCGCTCCAGGTCGCGGGCCCAGCGGATGTTGGCCTCCTCGTCGAAACGCGCCTTGAGCTCGACCAGGGCCGTCACCGACTTGCCGGCCTCGGCGGCCTCCACCAGCGTGCGCACGATCGGCGAATTGTTGGAGGTCCGGTACAGCGTCTGCTTGATCGCAACGACGTCGGGATCGCGCGCCGCCTGCTGCAGGAACTGCACGACGACGTCGAACGACTCGTAAGGGTGATGGACGATCAGGTCCTTCTGCCGGATGGCGGCGAAGATGTCGCCGCCATGGTCGCGGACACGCTCGGGATGGCGCGGCACGTAGGGCGCGAATTCGAGGTCGGGCCGGTCGACCCGCGTCAGTTGCGACAGCTCGTTCATCGCCAGCACGCCGTCGACGACGAACACCTCGTCATCCGTCGTGGACAGCGCATTTTGCACGAAGCGGCGCAGCTCCTCCGGCATGTTGGCCTCGATCTCGAGCCGGATCACCGAGCCGCGGCGGCGCCGCTTCAGCGCTGTCTCGAACAGCCGCACCAGGTCTTCGGCTTCTTCCTCGATCTCGATCTCGCTGTCGCGGATGATCCGGAAGGCGCCCTGGCCCTTCACGGTGTAGCCCGGAAACAGCCGGCCGATGAACAGTCCGGTCGCCTGCTCCAGGGTGATCAGGCGGATCACGCCATCCTTGGAGCCGGGGAAGCGGATGAAGCGGTCGATCTTGCCGGGCATGCGAATGAGGGCGTTCATCGGACGCCCGTCCGCGGAGCGGATCAGCTGCAGCGCCACCGTGAAGCCGAGGCTCGGGATGAACGGGAACGGATGCGCCGGATCGATCGCGAGTGGCGTCAGCAGCGGGAAGATGTTGGCGAGGAAATGGTCCTCGATCCAGGCGCGCTCGCTCCTGGTGACGTCCTGACCGTCGACCAGCACGATGCCGAGCTCGCCGAGAAACTTGCGCAGGTCGCGCCAGATCGCCTGCTGGTCGATGGCGAGCTGCGACACCGTCTCGTTGATCAGCTTCAGCTGCTCGGTCGGCGTCAGACCGTCGGGGCTGCGCTCGGCGATGCCCTCGCGGACCTGGGCGCGGATGCCGGCGACGCGCACCATGAAGAATTCATCAAGGTTGTTGGCGGAAATCGACAGGAAGCGCACCCGCTCCAGGGCGGGATGGCGCGGATTGACCGATTCCTCCAGAACGCGGCGGTTGAAGTGAAGCCAGGACAGCTCCCGATTGATGAATCGCTCGGGGCTCGAGGCAATCTCGATGGACGGCGCCGAGACCGGTGCTTTCTCTGAAATTTCAGTAACTTGCTCGGTATCCATAGGGAATTCGATCCATATCCGTCCAGTCGCGAATGGTCGACCGTAGCCCAATCTGGGTGACCAGGGGATGACGTTGCCGGCACCATTGAGGTTCCGTCATCAACCGCCGTCAAGATGGCCGCCGGTCACGCCGGGCGGAGCAGCTCCGCCGCCAGCGCCCGGGTGACGGGGCGTCCGAGCCGCAGCGACTCGTTGTCCAGCAGCGCGATGGTCTGGCGTGCCGCCGCATAGGACCGCTCGATGTGGCTGGCGAGATAGCTGACCACGGTTTCGTCGATCGCCATTTGCCGGTCGGCGGCCAGCTTGACGATCAGGGCCCGGAACAGCTGGTCGTCGGGCGGCAGCAGCGTGACCACTGGGACGGCACGCAGCCGCGACCTCAGATCGGCCAGGGCGATCGGCAGGGCCGCCGGGGCCTCGCGTGCCGTGATCAGCACGAAGGCCTCGTCCTGGCGGGCCAGGTTCAGCAGGTGAAACAGCGCCCGCTCGTCGAGACCGGTTGCGGTCAGATCCTCCAGCACCAGCGCGCCGGTGGCGAGCGCCCCGGGGACCACGCCTGCCTCAAGGGCATGCGCGGACAGCGATCGGGCGCCTGCCTGCTCGGCCCAGATCGCGGCGAGGTGGCTCTTGCCGGAGCCGTCGGGGCCGACCAGGAACATGGTCCGCGCCGGCCATTCCGGCCAGGCGTCGACCAGAGCGAGCCCGGCCGCGTTGCCTGGACCTTCGAAGAAATTGTCCCGCGTCAGGCTCTCCGCATGCGGCAGCGCGAAGGCCAGCTGACGAGGGGGGATATGGCCGGCCAAGATCGAATTGCTCCGTATCGTGTGGTGCGTGAGGTCAGGACGGGCCCTCCGCGGAGGATCACCGGACCTCGATGGTGCTCATGTGGCGCACCCAGTCGACGAGATACAGCCCGACCGACACGAGGGTAAAGACGGTGACCAGCACCATCAGCACCACATCGTAGGGCCTGGGCTCGAAGCCGAAGCTGAGCGAGGCCAGCACAAGCGCCGCGAATCCCACCTGGGCGACCGTGTTCAGCTTGGAGACCATCAATGGCTTCATCGCGACCGGCCTGTCGAACAGCCAGGACACGATCACCGCCGAGACGATCATGATGTCGCGCGAGACCACCAGGATGACGATCCAGCGCGGGATCGCGCCCCAGATGCCAAGCGTGACGAAGATCGAGACCAGCAGCGCCTTGTCGGCGAGAGGATCGAGCAGCGCTCCCAGCTCGGACCGCAGGTTGAAGCGCTTGGCCAGGAAGCCGTCCACGGCGTCGCTCACCCCCGCGACCACGAAGACCAGAAACGCGATCTCCATCTGGCCGGCCGCAATGGCCCAGACGACGATCGGAACCAGCAGGATTCGACCCAGCGTGATCAGATTGGGGATACTGTGGGGAATGGTCACGCAGCGGGTCCCGACGACGACTCGATCAAAAGACAACCCGATTCCGAAACAGGGCGAACCGGTACGGTTCCTAGATAGTGTGGGGACGAGCCCCTTGCGAGCCATTGCGCGCGGCCGGATTCCGACGTAACCAGCGGCCAGATTAGGGGTTTTTACCATGACCGAGCGCAAGAACGGGCTCACTTATGCAGATTCGGGCGTCGATATCGATGCCGGAAACCGTCTGGTCGATCTGATCAAGCCCATGGTGCGCGCAACCGCCCGCGCCGGCGCGGATGCCGAGATCGGCGGCTTTGGCGGCCTGTTCGACCTCAAGGCCGCTGGATTCAAGGATCCGGTGCTGGTCGCGGCGACCGACGGCGTCGGCACCAAGGTGAAGATCGCGATCGAGACCGGGCTGCATGGCGGCATCGGCATCGACCTGGTCGCCATGTCGGTCAACGATCTCGTCGTGCAGGGCGCCGAGCCGCTGTTCTTCCTTGACTACTTTGCGTGCGGCAAGCTCGACCCGGAGGCGACGGCGTCGATCGTGGCCGGTATCGCCGAAGGCTGCCGGGAATCCGGCTGCGCGCTGATCGGCGGTGAGACCGCGGAAATGCCGGGCCTCTACAAGGACGGCGACTACGATCTTGCCGGTTTCGCGGTCGGCGCGGCGGAGCGTGGCACGCTGCTGCCGTCTCCCGACATCGCGGCCGGTGACGTGGTGCTGGGGCTCGCATCCTCCGGCGTCCACTCCAACGGCTATTCGCTGGTGCGCAAGATCGTCGCCCAGTCCGGCCTCGGCTTCGATGCGCCGGCGCCGTTCGCGCCGGTCCTGACTCTCGGCGCGGCGCTGCTGACGCCGACCCGCCTCTATGTGAAATCATGCCTTCGCGCCATCCGCGAGACCGGTGCGGTGAAGGGGCTCGCACACATCACGGGCGGCGGCTTCACCGACAACATTCCACGCGTGCTGCCGAAGCATCTCGGCGTTTCGATCGACCTGACGGGCCTGCCGGTGCTGCCGGTCTTCAAATGGCTGGCGGAGCAGGGCGGCATTGCCGAGCGCGAGCTCTTGCGCACCTTCAATTGCGGGATCGGCATGATCGCGATCGTCAAGGCCGAGGCCGTCGATGCCGTCATCGAGGTGTTCACCGCGAATGGCGAGCACGTCGCGCGGCTCGGCGAGGTCGTTGCTGCGACAGGCGACGAGCGGGTGATCTACACCGGCGCCCTCGATCTGGCTCTGTGAGACGAGTGTGCCGATGAAGCGCCGCGTCGCCATCCTGATCTCGGGCCGTGGGTCGAACATGGCCGCGCTGATCCACGCGGCGGCGCAGCCGGAATTTCCGGCCGAGATCGCCGTCGTGATCTCCAACCGGGCCGATGCGGCCGGGCTGCAGAAAGCGCAGGAGAGCGGCGTCGCGATCGAAATCATCGAGAGCAAGCCGTTCGGCAAGGACCGCGCAGGGTTCGAAGCCAGACTGCAGCAGGCGCTCGATGCACGCGGCATCGAGATCATCTGCCTGGCCGGTTTCATGCGCCTGTTCACGGCGGAGTTCGTGCAGCGCTGGTATGGCAGGATGCTGAACATTCACCCGTCGCTGCTGCCATCATTCCCCGGCCTCGATCCGCATGGCCAGGCGCTGCGCGCCGGCGTCAAGCTGTCAGGCGCCACCGTGCATTTCGTCATCCCGGAGACGGATGCAGGTCCGATCGTGATGCAGGGCGCGGTCGTGGTCAGGGACGACGACACGCCGGACACGCTGTCGACGCGCATTCTCGGCGTCGAGCATCGGATCTATCCGGAAGCGCTGAAGCTGTTGGCCAAGGGCTTGGTGCGACTCGAAGGCGATCTCTGCCGGACGTCGTCCGTGGAGCAAGGCGATCATACGCTGATCTGGCCGGTCGTCCGCTAGCTGTCGCGGACAAAAAAATCCCCGGCGGGGCCGGGGGCACATCAAGGCTGACGAAGTCTGATCATCGGCGGCGAGCGAACCTGACGCGGAGCTCGTGAGTTGGTTTACGAACCCGCGCTGTGGCGCCCTCCGCCGGGACGATGCTCACGAGAGCTTCAGGTTCTCTGCCGACGTCTTGCCGCGGCTCTCCACCAGATCATATTCGATCGTCTGGTTCTCGTTGAGCGTGGTCAGTCCAGCACGCTCCACGGCCGAGATGTGGACGAACACGTCCTTGTCTCCGCCAGTCGGTTTGATGAAGCCATATCCCTTGGTCGGGTTGAACCACTTCACGCTGCCCTTGTAGGTCGGCATCGCTGTCTCCTCGTCTAGACGAAAAAAAGACGCGGCCACGCTCACGCGTGCCACGCCACAAACGGGCTTCCCGGGATCTGCTCAATTTCCAAAGTCGCGAAACGCACAGTCGAACGGCCAATCCGATTGTACGGGAGATTGCAACACGATTTTCCGCCGATATCAAGGTTGGCGGACTGATGAGAACGCGTCGCGACGTCGCGTCGCCGGCTGTTGCTGCAATTGCGAGGCTTGTGGTGCTGGAACCACAAATCCCTGCAGGGAAGCCGCGGCACGGGCAATCCTCATTGACCGCGATCGGGAACTGCGGGCAAATCATCGCGGCAATATTGAAGCGAATTTGAGCGGCGGTGAAACGGGGCATCGATGCGCGGGGCATCTCAAGCCAGGCCGGATCGGCGAATGCGTAGTGGTGCGTCGGGCGCGATGCTGCTCATCGTCGCGCTCGGCACGGCCGCCGCGTCTTCGCCGTGCGTCGCGCAGGCCAGCCTGCCGAGCATCGCCGCCAGCCCGACGCCGACACCAACGCCGACACCAACGCCGAGCCCACTGCCCAGCCCTGCGCCAGGCGCGATCAGTTCCGAACGTTCGGCCGGCCGAGCCGTGCTCGATCTCGGCTCGAGCTTCCTCGAACGGCTCGGGACTCAGGCCACGCAGGGCGTCACCCGGCTGCAGCGGAGCAATCCCGGGGGCGGCGGCGCGCCGGAGGCTTCGGAACAGCCTCGGTTCCGGACTTGGGGCGAGATGTATGGCGTCACCGTCCGTAGCGATGCGCAACGCGACTTCGTCGGCGACAAGAGGACGACTGGGGGCGGCGTCGCCGGTATCGGCATGCGCCTCGTGCCGGGCGTGAATGTCGGACTATCCGTCGACCAGAGCCGGACCTGGGTCGATGTGCCGCTGGCGCTGCAAGCGGCGACGCTCGATCTCACGCAGTTTGGCTTCAACGCCTCGGTCGACCAGGGACCCTGGACCTGGGCGATCGCGGTCGTCCATGGCGTCGGCGGGATCAGTGCGCGGCGCGACACCAGCCTCGGTGCGGCGACGTCGGTCTACGGCGCCCACATCACGGGCGTGCTGAGCGAGCTCGACTACTACTGGAGCATCGGGGAGAGCCGGATCGTTCCGAAGCTCGCCTTCGAATACACGCGCGCCACGACGGCGGCATTCCAGGAAGCGGGCGGGCTCGACCCGCTGTCGGTCAGCGGCACCTCGCTGGAGCGCGCCCGCGTTCTCGTCGGCGCCGAGTTCGGCCGCTACTTCATCGTCGACGGCAAGATCCTCGACGTCTCGGCCTATGGCAAGCTGGTCGACAATTTCAGTCAGAATCTCGGCGCGCTGACCGTCAGCCTCGGTCCGCAAAGCATCACGCTGCAGGGCCTTGGCGAGGGCCGCTACGGCGCCGACGCCGGCGCGGCACTGTCGCTATCCCTGAACCGAACGGCACGCCTCTATCTCAACTACGATGCAAAGCTTCGCTCGGTGCTGCAATCGCATCAGGGCACGCTCGGCGTCGAGCTCAAATGGTAGCCCGTCATACGGGTTTCGGCGCGACGTAGCCGTTGAAGCCGACGACATCCCGGGCGGGCGCCATCAGAGGCACGAGATTCAGCGGATGGATGAACTCGTCCCGGAAGCAGGCATGGACCTTCGGATCGAAGATGCGCTTCAACCAGTCGATGACGACCTTGTGCCGGTCGGAGTTGCGAAACTCCTTGTGATAGGTCAGCCACAGATCCATGTGGTAGTTGATGCCGAGATCGACAGGAACGAGCGGCGCCCCGAGCGCGACTGCCGATGTCGGCAGAAAGCCGATGCCGGCGCCGCGCTCGACCGCGTAGAGCACGGCAACGCTCGAATTGGTTGAGATGCCGACGATGCCTTCGAGGGAGTCCAGGCCGAGGATGCGCGCATAGCCGGTCTCGTCGAGCTGCACGCCGTGCTGCTTGATGATGCGGTGGTTCTTGAGATCCGCCAGCGAAGTCGGCAGTCCATGCGCGTCGCGATAGGCCTCCGACACGAAGCCGTAGATGTGCAGACGGCCGAGCTTTGCAACGATCACGTCGGGGTTGGTCGGCCGTTCGAACTGGATCGAGATGTCGGCCTCCAGCCGCGACACGTCGGCCTGCTGCATCGCGCAGCTCAGATCGACGGTGATCCTGCGATAGGTCTTCTGGAAATCGATCAGTCGCGGCAGGATCCAGAAATTGCCAGGGCCTTCGGTCACGGCGACGCGCACCGACCCCTGCGTGTCGGTCGACAGCGAGGCACGCCGGAAGATGTTGAAGCTCAGCCGCTCCATCTGCTCGACGTCGAACAGCAACGATCGTCCCTCGTCGCTGAGCGACAGGCCGGATTGATCACGGATGAAGAGCTTGCATCCGAGCTCGTCCTCGAGCCGGTCGATCTTGCGCATCAGGGTTGTGCCGGTCAGTCCGAGCACATCCGCCGCGTTGCGGAAGCTGCGGTGACGCGTACAGAGCAGAAATGCTCTCAAATCCTCCCACGAAGGGTTAAGCGTTTCGTCCGACTTCCTGCGCTGCGTAGATGCAGCACCCCGATGCAAATGTTGCCGCATACACTCCAGCCCCGACAAGTATGATGACGTCATCAAAGCCAAGCTGGAAACATAGATGCAGAACCCCTACCGCGGAAGCACAGAATTCACGCCGCGACATCAGCTCGACGCGCTGCCGCGGACGGATCGGGTCGCGGCGCGGGCGGTCACGCTCGATCGGCTCGGTGAGCTCGCGGCGCTCGCACGCCGGGAAATACCGGGCGTTCGTGCCTCAGAACACGAGCTTGCGGAGTTCTTGCGGCACGATCCGGACTCGATCTTCGCGCTCTACCGCGGCAGGAACCTGCTCGGCGGCATCGCCTTCCTCTATCTCAACTGCTCAGGCCTCGATGCTTTGCTCCTGGATGAGTTCAATTTGAATGATCCGCCGCGCAGATTTCTGGCGCGGCCGGACGAAGACGTAGCCGCCATCTATGTCTGGGCGCTCGTCGCGCAAGGGCGGGGAGCGATCGGTCTCGGCAACGTCGCGCAGGCGCTGCAAGGCGCGAGATTTCGCGCCGCCGATTACTACGCGCAACCATCGAGTCCGGAAGGGCGCGCCTTTCTCGGCGCGCTCGGCTTCACGCCGGTGCCGAGCTTTCAGCCCGATCTCTGGTGGTATCAGCGGCCGTGGAACCGGATGCCCGAGATGATCGCGCCTTCGATCCAGTCGATGAAGGGTTTCGAACAAGGGAGCATTGCGGATGCACAGCATTAGTTCGGCCAGGACAGCAAAGACGAATCCCCGCGCGATCACCGTGCGCATTGCGCGCGATCCGAATGACCTCATGCTCGTCACCGCGATCCGCTCGGCGGTCTACCTGACCGAGCAGGATTGTCCCATGGAGGAGGAGTTCGACGGCAACGATCTGGTTGCAGCCCACTTCCTCGGTTTCGTCGGCAAGGAGCCGGCTGGATGTGTGCGTGTGCGCTTCTTCGGCGACTTCGCCAAGGTCGAGCGGCTCGCGGTGCGCCATCAGTACCGGCGCTCGCGGCTGTCGTTCAAGCTGGTTCGCGAGGCGCTCGACTATTGCAGGCGCAAGGGCTTCAAGAAGGCCTATGGCCACGCGCAGGATCGTCTCGTCGATTTCTGGGCGCATTTCGGCGCCAAGCCGCTCGGCCATAATCGCAAGCTCACATTCTCCGATTTCTCCTACACGGAGATGGTGCTGGACCTCGAGCCGTGCGACGATGCGATCACGCTCGACAGCGATCCCTACATGATCATTCGTCCGGAAGGCGACTGGGATCGGCCGGGCGTGCTCGATCTCTCGGCTGGCCGGCCGGCATCCTCGCCCTTGCACGACTTCGCCGCAGCGAGACCATGATGCCGGGCCGAGATCTGTTCGGTGCCACCGAGGCGGATCCGCCTGTTCTCGTCTGCGCCGATCTGCAGTGCGAATATCTCGCCGAGGGACGCAGGCATCTGATCGCCGATGGCGACGTCGTCATGGCGCGCTGCCGGCAGTTGATCGCGCTCTGGCGTGACAACCTGTGGCCGGTCGTCCATCTCAAGCGGATCGCACAGGCAGCCTGGTTCAACCCGGCTTCCAACCTGACGAACTGGCTTCCGGACTTCAAGCCGACCCCGGGGGAGCTCGCGTTCGAGCATCCGCTGCCGTCCGCCTACAGTTCGGCCCGGTTCGCCGAGTACATGGCGAACATGCGCAGCATGCGCTGCGTGCTGCTCGGCTTCTCGCTGGACGAGACGATCCTCTCGACGGTGGTGGACGGCTTTCACCGCAGTCACCGCTATCAGGTGATCGGAGACGCCGTCGCCTGCCGGCAGGCCTGCGCCGGCGACGCCGCCTTGTACAAGTTGGTTGTAACCAAGGTGATCGGCAATTTTGCCGGTGTCCTCGACGGCGCCGAGCTTATCGGCGCTGGCGGCCGGCTCGCGGTGTGACCGCGGCGGCTATTGGCGGTATCATCCTGAGGCGAGTCGTTCGGCCAGATCGATAATCATACGACGATCGGCCGGATCACTGATCTTGTTGAACGCGACGACGAGGCGAAGGGCCTCGACGACGTGCAGGTCGACCGGATTCTCGCTGAGCAGCCGCAGCAGCTTCTGTTCCGGCGGTTCGCAATTGTCTTTGCTCACGCGGCAGCTCCAGGACCGAGACCACGACATGACCCGAGAGGAAGAGCTCAAAGAGCTGGCGAGCAGCCTCCGGGCAGCCATCGCGAAGGCGCGCCAGCTCAATCTGCCGACCAGCGTCTACATTCTCTCGATGGCTCTGGTTGAGGTGTCCCAGACAATCGAGGCGGAGTTGAGGGGGCAGACCAGCGCCGAATGATTGGCGAGATCATGGACACCCGTGCCGCCTGCTGCAATCAACTCGGCAGACTCGGGGAAGACGCGGCCGGCCATAGCCGCTGCGACGCCCATCAGGCCCGGTCGACCCGGACGACGCGGCCCTTCTCGATGGCGAGCGCGAGCTTGCCGTGCTTCAGCGCCAGCGCGGCCTCGCCGAACAGTTCGCGGCGCCATCCCTGCAGCGCAGCGACGTCGGCATTGTCATCGCCGGCGATCTGCTCGAGATCATCGACGGTGGCGATGACCTTGCTCGCCACGGCGTGCCGTTCCGAGGTCATGCGCAGGAGGACCTTGAGCAGCTCGACGATCGCAGCGCCATTGGAGTTGTTGCGCGGCTTTTCCAGCTTGGGCAGGGCGGCGAGATCGCGCGCCAGTCCGCGCTGCACGGCGGCAACGATGTCGGAGCCCCATTTGGAGCGCTCGAAGCCCTTGGGCAGCGAGCGCAGATTGCCGAGCTTCTCGATCGTTGTCGGGGCATGGGTGGCGATGTCGCCGACGGCGTCGTCCTTCATCACGCGGCTGCGCGGCACGTCGCGGCTCTGCGCCTCCTGCTCGCGCCAGGCCGCGACCTCGATCAACACGGCCAATTCCTTCGGCTTGCGGACGCGGGTCTTCAGCCGCTCCCAGGCGCGCTCGGGGTGGAAGTCGTAGGTCTTCGGCGAGGTCAGGACCTCCATCTCCTCGCTGACCCAGTCGCTGCGTCCGC
Organism: Bradyrhizobium sp. HKCCYLRH2015; assembly: GCF_051168215.1. Taxonomy (NCBI): domain Bacteria; kingdom Pseudomonadati; phylum Pseudomonadota; class Alphaproteobacteria; order Hyphomicrobiales; family Nitrobacteraceae; genus Bradyrhizobium; species Bradyrhizobium sp. HKCCYLRH2015. The sequence goes on from NZ_JBNPUO010000012.1 coordinate 308,672, forward strand.
GCTTCTTCAGGTCGGCATCGAGCGCGGCGAACACGTCGCGGAGATGGGTGACGTCGGCCTCGGCGTAATGCGCCTGCTCCTTGGTCAGCGGCCGGCGCGACCAGTCGGTGAAGCGGTGGGTCTTGTCGGGGCGGTGGCCGGTGATGCGCTCGACCAGTTGGTCGTAGGCGATGCTGTCACCGTATCCCAGCACCATCGCAGCGACCTGGGTGTCGAAGATCGGGTGCGGCACGATGCCGGCGCGGTGCCAGATGATCTCGATGTCCTGGCGGGCGGCATGAAAGACCTTCAGGACCTTCTCGTTCGCCATCAGCTCGAAGAAGGCTTTGAGATCGATGCCCTCGGCCAGCGCATCGATCACCACGGCCTCGTCCGGGCTCGCCATCTGCACGACGCAGAGCAGGGGATAGTAGGTGGTTTCCCGGAGGAACTCGGTATCGACGGTGACGACCGGGTGGCGGGCGAGGCGGGCGCAGGCGGCTGCGAGGTCCGCGGTGGTGGTGATCAAGTCCATGAACGATCCATGACGAGGCTCTTACGCCGTCGTCCGAAAACGCTGACAAGTCAAGGGTGTCGGCAAAGGGTAAGGGACGAAATTCGTCTCCGCTTGTCGGCCCAATCCGCCCCGAACGCAAGCGCCAGTGTCTCGGCCGATCGCTCTATGGTTGATGATGGGCGGGCAGGGGGCCGGTCAGTGATGCCGGACGCGGCCCGCGGGCCGGCGCGCCGAGGGCACAGCGAGCACGATCAGGCACAAGGCGATCATCGCCAGACCCATGAATTCGAACACCAGCGCGTCCACGTCTCAGACCTCCCCGACTTGTTGGTTCAACTTGTCGGGGCTGCGTTGATCGTTTCTTAAGGACCCGGGCGCTGTCAGGGCGATGGTGGACGCGAGGTTAAGACTGCGTGTCAGGTGCCGCAGAACGTCTGCAACACCTGCTCCTCCGGCTGCGGCGGATCGGCATAATCAGCCCGGTCCGGCTGGTCGTCATAGGGCCGGGCCAGCACCGCATGCAGCTCCTCGAACGGCGCGTAGTCGTCGTTCTCGACCGCCGCCGTGATCACCGCCTCGATGCGGTGGTTGCGCGGGATGAAGGCCGGATTGACCTTGCGCATGGCCGCGCGCCGCTCGGCCGGGCTCTGCGGTTCCTCGGTCAGGCGCTGCTGCCAGCGCGCCGCCCATTCGTCGAACCCGGCGGGATCCTCGAACAGCGAACGGACCTCGCCGAGATCGCCGTTGCCGGCGGCGTCGCTGAGACGGCGGAACGTCAGCGTGAAGTCGGCCTTGGCCGCGGCCATCGCGTCGAACAGCGCCTGCGCCAGCGGCTGGTCGCCCTCGGCTCGCGTGAACAGGCCGAGCTTGCGCCGCAGTCCCGCCTGGTGGGCGTCGGTGAACTCCGCGGCGAAGCCGTCGAGTGCAGCCTCGGCTTCCTTGATCGCCTCGTCCTTGTCGTCCCCGAACAGCGGCAGCAGGCATTCGGCCAGCCGGGTCAGGTTCCACAGCGCGATGCGCGGCTGGTTGGCGAAGGCGTAGCGGCCGAACTCGTCGATCGAGGAAAACACCTGCTTGGGGTCGTAGGCGTCCATGAAGGCGCAGGGGCCGTAATCGATGGTCTCGCCGGACACCGAGGTGTTGTCGGTGTTCATGACGCCATGGATGAAGCCGACCAGCAGCCAGTCGGCGATCAGCTTGGCCTGGCGCGCGATCACGGCGTCGAGCAGGGCGTGGTAGGGCCGCTCGGTGCCGGCGAGATCAGGATAGTGCCGGCTGATGACGTGGTCGGCGAGCCGGCGCACGGCGTCCACGTCCTGGCGGGCGGCGAAGTACTGGAACGTGCCGACCCGGATGTGGCTGGTGGCGACGCGGGTCAGCACCGCGCCGGGCAGGGCCGTGCCGCGATAGACCTGCTCGCCGGTGACGACAGCGGCCAGCGACCGGGTGGTCGGGATTCCCAGCGCCGCCATCGCCTCGCTGACGATGTATTCGCGCAAGACCGGCCCCAGCGCCGCGCGGCCATCGCCGCGGCGCGAAAATGGCGTCGGGCCGGAGCCCTTGAGCTGGATGTCGCGGCGGACGCCGTTGCGATCGACGACCTCGCCGAGCAGGACCGCCCGGCCGTCGCCGAGCTGCGGCACGAAATGCCCGAACTGGTGGCCGGCATAGGCCATCGCGATCGGCTCGGCACCCTCGGGCACGGTTTTGCCCGCCAGGATCTCGGCGCCCTCCGGCGTCTCCAGCTCCGTCGGGTTGAGGCCGAGCTCCTCGGCCAGCGGCCGGTTCAGCTTGATCAGGCGGGGCGCCGCGACGGGGGTCGGCGCCACCCGGGCAAAGAAATTGTCCGGCAGCGCGGCGTAGGAATTCTGGAAGGGGAAATGCACGGTCATGGCTCCAAGATAGGCCCGCTGAGGCCGCTTTTCGAGCCCAAACGGCTGCCAGATGAGCGTTTCAGCGCCAGCTCAATTCGGCGGCAGCGCGGCCGGTTGCTCCGGTGCGCCGGGGAGGCGGCCTTTTCCGCAACGAGGCGGAAAAGGGGCCGCGCATGCGGTTGCCGCGCCGGGGCGGCTCGGCTAAACCCTGCGCGCATTCGGCAACGCGCCCTTGCGGCTGCGCCGATTCCCTTTTCCTCACGACGACCATTCAGGACGACCATGCATCGCTACCGGACCCACACCTGCGGCGCGCTCCGCGAGAGCAACATCGGAGAGACGGTCCGGCTGTCCGGCTGGTGCCATCGCATCCGCGACCATGGCGGCGTGCTGTTCGTCGATCTGCGCGACCATTACGGCATCACCCAGTGCGTCGTCGATCCGGACTCGCCGGCGTTCAGCCTCGCCGAGAAGCTGCGCTCGGAGTGGGTCGTGCGCATGGAGGGCAAGGTGCGCCGCCGCCCGGCCGGCGCCGACAACAAGAGCACCGACAATGACGATCTGCCGACCGGCAAGATCGAGCTCTACGTTTCCGACATCGAGGTCCTCGGCCCCGCCGACGAGCTGCCGCTGCCGGTGTTCGGCGAGCAGGACTACCCCGAGGACATCCGGCTGAAATACCGTTTCCTCGATCTGCGCCGCGAGAAGCTGCACCAGAACATCATGACGCGCGGCGCGATCATCGATTCGATGCGCCGGCGCATGAAGGAGCAGGGCTTCTTCGAATTCCAGACCCCGATCCTGACCGCGTCCTCGCCCGAGGGCGCGCGCGACTTCCTGGTGCCGTCGCGCATCCATCCCGGCAAGTTCTACGCGCTGCCGCAGGCGCCGCAGCAGTACAAGCAGCTGCTGATGATGTCGGGCTTCGACCGCTACTTCCAGATCGCGCCGTGCTTCCGCGACGAGGACCCGCGCGCCGACCGCCTGCCCGGCGAGTTCTATCAGCTCGACGTCGAGATGAGCTTCGTCGAGCAGGAGGACGTGTTCGCGGCGATGGAGCCGGTGATCACCGGCGTGTTCGAGGATTTCGCCAAGGGGAAGCCGGTCACCAAGGGCTGGCCGCGCATCCCATTCGCGGAAGCGATCCGCAAATACGGCTCCGACAAGCCCGACCTGCGCAACCCGATCGAGATGGCCGACGTCTCCGAGCACTTCCGCGGCTCAGGCTTCAAGGTGTTCGCGCGCATGCTCGAGGACCCCAAGAACCAGGTGTGGGCGATTCCCGCACCGGGTGGCGGCAGCCGCGCGTTCTGCGACCGCATGAACTCGTGGGCGCAGGGCGAAGGCCAGCCAGGCCTCGGCTACATCATGTGGCGCGAGGGCGGCGAGGGCGCGGGTCCCCTGGCGAACAACATTGGCCCGGAGCGCACCGCTGCGATCCGCAGCCAGATCGGCACCAAGGAGGGCGACGCCGCCTTCTTCGTCGCCGGCGATCCCGACAAGTTCTGGAAGTTCGCAGGCCTCGCCCGCAACAAGGTCTCCGACGAGCTGAACCTCGCCGACAAGGATCAGTTCAAGCTGGCCTGGATCGTCGACTTCCCGATGTACGAGTACAACGAGGACGACAAGAAGGTCGACTTCTCGCACAATCCGTTCTCGATGCCGCAGGGCGGCCTGGAGGCGCTGCAGACCCAGGATCCGCTGACGATCAAGGCGTTCCAGTACGACATCACCTGCAACGGCTACGAGATCGCCTCCGGCGGCATCCGCAACCACAAGCCGGCGGCGATGGTGAAGGCGTTCGAGATCGCAGGTTACGGCGAGCAGGAGGTGGTCGACCGCTTCGGCGGCATGTACCGCGCCTTCCAGTACGGCGCCCCGCCGCATGGCGGCATGGCCGCCGGCGTCGACCGCATCGTGATGCTGCTGTGTGGCACTACGAACCTGCGCGAGATCTCGCTGTTCCCGATGAACCAGCAGGCCATGGACCTGCTGATGGGTGCCCCGTCCGAGGCTTCGACGAAGCAGCTCCGCGAGCTGCACATCAGGACCAACCTGCCGAACAAATAGGTCGGCAGGGCTCGATGTAGGGTGGGCAAAGCGGCCGCCGTCAGGCGGCAGCGTGCCCACCATCCATCGGCGCATTCCGCCGCGAGATGGCGGGCACGGCGCTCCAGCAGATTGCCGTGAGGAGAGAGCAGGGCAGCGCCTTTGCCCACCCGACGGCAGTGTTCTCCCTTATGCCACCGAACGGCCCGGCGGCATCCGCGTCAGGACGTCGTCGCGGCGGACGGCGTGATGAAACAGTGCGGCGGCGACGTGCAGGGCCACCACGACCCACGCGATCCATTTGCCGACAAAATGGTGGATCGCGTCGACCGGCGGCTCGAACGCCTCTCAGGCGATCCCCGAGCGCGTCTCGATCCAGCTGAACAGCGCAATCCGTCTCGGCTCGTCGTTATCGGCCCCGAGCTGCGGCATGTCGTCGCCGGTTAGGACGTCACGCCGGTGCAAGATGACCCAGCCTTGAAGGCGTCGCTCCGTATTTGATGTTCTCGCGTTAATGCTGGTTAACACTGCGAACAACTTCGTCCGGGCCTTCGATTGCGTCGAGGCGGCTCCGGATGCGCTCTCGCGCATCGCGCCGAGCTCTTCGAACGGCCACAGGATCCGGCCGTCGTGCCCCGCGGCAAAGTGTTGATTCTGAGAACTAATCGATGGCGCCGGCTGTTAGTTCGGCGCGTTGCGAGACCCAACGCAAAACGCGATCGAGCGGTGCGGCTCGCTATGAGTTCCAGGCGGTACCGATCAGTCGAATGGCGGTTGCGGTGTTATGCAACCTGTCCTTAATAGAAGCCTGTCTGACTCATGTAGTGAACATAGCCAACCAATCACAAGAAGACGGATAGTTCAAAATGACCGTTCGCTGGTGTGCGCTCCTTCTCGGAACTTGCTTCTTCATCCCTGCCGCCTCTGCTGTCCCCATTTCCCCCGATGTCGTTCGTGATCTCGCCGCCCGCGTCGGTCCGGTCGTCGGTCAGGCCGCGACGTGCCGCGAGATCGCCCAGGGACGCGTCCAGACCATCATCGATCAATTCAGCGAAGTGATCCGCCAGGGCTCTTCGAACGGCGGCGAGCGCGATGGGCTCATCCGCACCTTCAACAGCTACATCGCCGAGGGCCGCGGCCGGGTCGCGTCCTCGCAGGTGAACTGTCAGACCGCAGAGCGCCAATTGGCAGAGCTGGAGCGGTCGCTCAGCCAGCAGCAGTCGGCGGCTCCCTCGCTGTCCTTCGCGCTGGCTCCCTCGACCGCGGCCGCGTCGACGCAGCCCACGGCCAACCTGCCGCCTCCGCTTCCGCACGGCGTCAGCGATACTGAGATCCGGTTCGGCACCGTCATCCCGTTCTCCGGAGTCCGCAAGGAGTCCGCGCGCCAGATGAAGCTCGGCATCGAGACCGCGTTCGCGCGCGCCAACGATGCCGGCGGCATCAACGGCCGCAAGCTGCGGCTGATCGCTGCCGACGATGGCTATGATCCGACGCGGACGCTCGGCGCCATGACGCAATTGTACGAGAAGGACCAGGTGTTCGGCTATATCGGCAACATGGGCACTGCGAACAACGCGGTGGCGATTCCCTACGCGCTGGAGCGCCGCGCGCTGTTCTTCGCGCCCTATAGCGGCTCCGCCGTCGTCCGCCGCGATCCGCCCGACCGCTACGTCTTCAACTATCGTGCGAGCTACGCCGAAGAGACCGCGGCGATCGTGCGCTACCTGATGAAGGTCAAGCGCATCCCGGCGAAGCAGATCGCCGTGTTCGCGCAGAACGACGCCTATGGCGACGACGGCGCCAACGGTGTCGCCAAGGCGTTCCGCGCGCATGGCATCAACGATCCGATCATCCGCTACGGCTTTCCGCGCGGCACGCTGGATGTCGACGAGGCCGTCGGCAAGCTGAAGGCGCAGACCAAGCCACCGATCAAGGCGGTGATCATGATCGCGACCGACCGCGCGGCGGCGAAATTCATCGAGAAGACCCACGAGGCGGTTCCAGGCCTGATCTACGCCAACATCTCGGCCGTCGGATCGTCGTCGCTCGCCTCCGAGCTGAAGCTGCTCGGCGCGAAATACACCAATGGCGTCATCGTCACGCAGGGCGTTCCCTCGGTGGCCGGCTATTCGAGCCTCGTGCTCGACTACAAGACGGCGCTCGACAAGTACTTCCCGGGCGAAGCGCCGGACTACACCTCGCTCGAGGGCTTCATCTCGGCGAGCATCCTGATCCAGGCGCTGAAGCAGACCACGCCGCTCGAGACCGAGCGGCTGGTCGACACGCTGGAGTCGATGCAGAGCATCGACCTCGGGCTCGGCAGCAAGCTCTCCTTCGGACGCGCCGAGCATCAGGCCTCGCACAAGATCTGGGGCACCGCGCTCGACGAGACCGGCACCTACCAGGCGATCGAGCTGGAATGAGGCGCGGAGGGGGGCGCGGCAAGACGGCCATCGCCGGGCCTTGCCGCGTCGCCCACGCTTCCCGCTGACTTCCGGTGCCGCTGCGATGAGTTCGGGCGGACGAGGCTGCGGCCTGCCGTCCTGAGCTCATGGTGAGGCGGAACAGTTGGCCGGATTTCGGGTTTGGATTGCATGCGCAACAACTGTGGGCGACTGCAATGTCCGTGCGAACACAGATTTCGGCGATGATCTTCATGATGGTTCAGGCTGTGCTGTTCGGCGCGGGAGTCCTGACCATTCTCCTCACGCCGCTGAGCGATCACGCGATGATCGCGATGCCGGTCATGATCGCATCGAGCGTGGCGCTGGCCGCCATTCTCTCCTGGCAGATCGCACCGCGGCTGCGTGCGAGATACTGGCGGCGGCGTGGAACCACCCACGACCTGATCTCGGGTTGACGCGGGACGCCGGGCTCCGGACGGCAGGTGCAACGCTGCTTTCGGACTGGTGTGCCTGGCCTTCGCCGCGGCCACGGCAACAAAGAACGGCTGCGGAATACTCAAACCGGCGTCGTTCCATCTCCCCGCCCACGATTTCACTCCGCCGCATAGGGCGACACAGCGGCGCCGCGACGGTCGTTGCGGCGCAATATCGAAAGCCGGCAATCCGTTAGAACCAACCCTGAGCCGCACGGTTAGAGAGCATTCTCATGGAGGATGAACCATGCGCGTTTCAGCAGCAGCGACCGTTCTGTTCCTGTCCTCTTGTTTCGTGTCCGCCGCAGCTCTGGCTGAGCAGGCCGACACCTCGCCTCCAACGGGCCAGTCCCAAGCCGTTCCTGTGCAGCCGGAACGCACGCCCCAGCAGGCTGACCAGGCCCGGGAGCGCGAACGGCAGAGCGCCGAAGAGACCAAGGTGAACCGCGATTGGACCACGCAACAGCGTGACGAAGATCGCATGGGCATGGATCGCATGCGCCAGCACCGCATGGGCCGCATGATGGACCAGGACATGGACCATCGCACCACGGGAAGGAATTCGCGCATGCAGCGCGACGACGACATGGATCGCCGTTCAAGCAGCTTCGACGAGGACCGGCCGTATCGCCGTATCAAGATCTGCTACGAGTACGAAAATGGCGACGAGTTCTGCCGCTACCGTGACTAGGTGAGGGCGGTTGCGACAGCATCGGCTGATGAGGCACCGACCGCACCGCTGCCCGCGGGCTTGCTTCCTGACAGCGAACGAGCTGCTGGTTTGCGTCAGCTTGCGCGGCGTGCAAACAGCAGCGCGCCGCCGAGGCCGCACATGACGGCGCCCGACGCCTGCCGCATCCGCGTCACGAGGCTCGGGCGCGTGACGAGACCGTGCCGTGCTCTGGCGGCCCAGAACGTCACGACCAGGTCGACGCTGGTGTTGAATGCGACCGAGATCAGCCCGAGCACGATGAACTGCGCGGCGACGTGGCCCGTGGGATCGACGAACTGCGGAATGAAGGCGAGGAAGAACGCCGCCGTCTTCGGGTTGAGCGCCTCGACGACGATGCCCTCGCGGAAGGCGCGCCGGCTGCCGGTCGTCGTCACCTCGGCCGGCCCTGCGACCCGCGCTTCACGCCAGGTCTTGATGCCCAGCCAGATCAGATAGAACGCGCCCGCGATCTTCAACACCGCAAAGGCCTCAGCGCTCGCCATCACCAGCGCCGACAGCCCGACGGCGCCGGCGGTCACGTGCACGAGCCCTCCGAGCCCAAGCCCGACGCTGGACGCCAGCCCCTCGCTCCGCCCGCCGGCCAGCGTGCGCGCGACGATGTAGAAGATCCCCGGCCCCGGCGTCAGCGCGACGATGAGTGCGGCGGTGAGAAACACGAGGAAGGTGGAGAGGTGGGGCATGACGTTCGTATTATCACCGCAGGCGGCCCTTTTCAGCAGAAGGCCGATGCGATCGATCATCCTTCGGTGCGAGTGGCGCGCGTAGCCGGCAATCAAGGCCGCGGTCGAGCGCCAAACACAACTGTCGTCCCGGCGAACGCCGGGACCCATACCGCGTGATCTGTCGAGGAACCTGACTGATAGTTGCCGACAGGGCCGAGACCAGCCCGACGGGCAATCCCCGCAATCCCGCCATGCGCAATCTGCCCGTCGTGTTAGTTTGACGCAATCATTCCGCTTGCGCCGTCGGGCAAATCACCTTCACATTTCCGGCCATCCCGCCTCGATGAAGAGGGACGGTTCGCGGTCGTCACGAGGCGTGAGGCGGGGAGGCGGTGGCTGCAGTCTGTCGCAGCGCGCGTGGCGCGTGGACGAAAGGCAGGGTGCAGACGGTCAAGTCGTGTGGTCCTGACACCCCGATGCTGGTGTCAAGTTCGCGGCGGATGCCTTCCGGCATCGCGCGGATGACGGGGGCAAACAAGCCGGTCCCCGAGGAGCAACTGTCTTTTTTGTAGACCGGTGATCGGCCGGCCTCAAGGCTGGCGCGAAGGCGCGCCACCGCCTTCGGCG